>JBCCIK010000074.1:0-17065 GCA_039028255.1 Pseudomonadota bacterium
ACCGTCTTGACCATCCCGGGAAATGCCTAAAGGGTCGCCGCAAGCACAAAAGCCGGAGCAGGTATGGTAAAGTCGGTTGTGACACAAGACCCCGATGTACCCAAATCGGCCGCATTACCCAAGCGAAAACGAATCACATAGTCCAGACAATCCGTCAAAAAAAGAGACAGTGGAATCAACAACTAAACTTTTGGTTGTGACGCCCTTCACAGACACCGCCATATTGTTTCAGCTATGAAGTCAATACTGGCATTACGTGATGAACTGAATTCAAAATGCCACAGCAACTAAGTAATTTTGTTTCGCTTTTTGCTTAATTTCAGAAACTTTGTCACCCTACCTGTGGGGGAACACATTTCAAGAGCGGGGGTCGCTCAATGAATATTCAAAATACACATAATGGAACGGGTTCGATTTTAACCCAGAACGCCGCAGCAGATTTAGATTGCGAAACTGCGGCTTTGTTGCGCGCAGCAATAAGACCGGTTTTCGCCAGCGCAGTAAGTTGGACCAGCCTTTCGGACATTTTGAAAGACAAGGGATATCACCTTGCATTTCGGCAAGGTCGACTGTGCATCACCGACCGTTGGTCCGGTGCCCGCATATGCGGATTGCGTTTCCTGGGGTTTGAATTCCGGGAACTGGTGCACCGAATGGGCAGGCCAATTGTCGTAGCGCGCGGCAACCAGGCGGATGGCGATGTTGTAACCGCCAGACCTGCGGCACGCCGGAACTGATCCATCGCGTGACGATCAAGCCGCAGCCTTTTGCTGAACGGCAGAAGGCCACCCGCATGACCACGTCCTGATTCAAGGACACATCCGACGCGGCCTGAGCCGTTGAATTCGGGGGCGTGATGTCAATTTAAGACACTGTGACTATAGCTCACGCGATACCGCGACAAAGCTCGCTGGCCACCACCAGAGTCCGGCAATTTCACATGCCGAAAGAGTTAAGTTGGTGTCTCGGCGTTTTTGATGTAGTCCCATTTACGCCAGGGCTGCAGTTGTCTGCGCAGCGTGACTTTCAGACTGTGCAGCGCAGCCATCCTCAATTGCGGCATGCCGCCCGATTGACGCAGCAGGTTCAGACAAAAACCCAGTGGCAGCTGACCAATACGAAACCAGTTCAGCATTTCAGTGTCGGAATAGCTGCGCCCGCCAAAAAAAGGCGCGTAGTTTTTGCGCCAACTTTTGGTCATTTCAATTGCCGTTTTCATTTGATCTGCCGAGATCCCGCCCGGATGAAACACAGCTATCGGAACCGACAGCGATTGATATTCGCAACCAGCAAACAACATGCGCAGCACAAGATCATAATCCGCAACGATCTTCAGCTCCAGGTCATGGCCGCCGAACCGTTCGAACGTGTCTCTGCGGATAAGCATCGAGTTGTGGCAGAACGGAATACGCTGCAGCATCGAATGCACTTTGCGTTCGCGGGAAAGACGTCTGCTGCCATCCGGATCAACAAATATCGTGCGACCAAAACAGAATTCGGGGCGCTCTGATCCGATTTCCCGTCGCGCCCTTTGCAGGCAATCCGGTGACGCCAGCAAGTCGTCCGAATTCAGAAATACAACATAGTCGCCTTTACTTATCGCGACCGCCCGGTTCATCGCGTCATACAGGCTTTTATCCGGCAGGCTTTCGAATCTGATCGGCACCGAATTTGGACGCGCCTCGATCTCGGCAATCAGATTCTGCAACAATTCGACGGTGCCATCAGTCGACGCGCCATCCCAGATCACGTGTTCCAGAATGGCATCTGCCTGTTCCTGCGCCGAGTACAGCGCGGCGCGTATAGCCTCTGCGCGCCCTTCGTCGACCAGGTTGCGCGCAACGGTGATCAGCGAAACGGTGGGCAGATTTCCGTCAGAGTTTGCCATGATCTGTACATTACCGATGCTGGTAAATCTGCGCAATCCTGGTGACTGCGGCTTCGGGGCTCAGTTCTTCGCTTTCGCCGCTGCGGCGGCTGGTCAGTTCAACCACGCCATTTTTCAGACCACGAGGACCCACCGTGATCCGCCAGGGCAATCCGATCAGGTCCATGGTTGCGAACTTACCACCTGCCCTCTCGTTGCGGTCATCATACAACGGCTCAAGACCCAGCGCGGTCAACGCAGCATACAGGCTGTCACATGCAGCATCGGCTTCTGAGTCGCCCTGTTTCAGATTCACGATACCGCAATGGAACGGCGTGACACCTTCGGGCCAAATGATGCCTTTGTCGTCATGGCTGGCCTCGATAATCGCACCAACCAGCCGGCTGACCCCGATACCGTGGCTGCCCATGTGCACGGGAACCGGTTTGCCATCCGGGCCTTGCACAGTTGCGCCCATCGCTTCGGAGTATTTTGTGCCGAAATAGAAAATCTGACCAACTTCGATCCCTCGCGCAACGCGCCGGCGTTCTTCGGGCACTTGATTGAACACGGCTGCATCATGGGTTTCATCGGTGCGCGCGTATTTCGAAGTAAACTCTTCCAGAATGGCCTGACACTGATCTTTGTCCGCATAGTCAATGTCACGGTCGCCAAAGGTCAGATCGGTGACGGCGCTATCGTAAAACACCTCGGACTCACCAGTATCCGCCAGCACCAGGAACTCATGCGTATCATCTCCGCCGATAGGACCGGAATCGGCACGCATCGGAATCGCCTGCAGGCCCATACGCTCATAAGTACGCAGATAGCTGACCAGATGGCGATTATAGGCGTGCAGCGCGTCCTCTTTGGTCAGATCGAAATTATATCCGTCTTTCATGTAGAATTCCCGCCCTCGCATCACGCCAAAGCGGGGACGAATCTCGTCGCGGAACTTCCACTGGATCTGATAAAGCGTCAGCGGCAGATCCTTGTAGCTGCTGACGTGACCGCGGAAAATATCTGTCACCAATTCTTCGGCGGTGGGTGTATACAGCATGTCGCGCCCATGGCGGTCCTGCATGCGCAGCATCTCTTGGCCGTAATCGTCATATCGGCCCGACTCGCGCCAAAGGTCCGCCGATTGCAGGATCGGCATCTGAATGGCCAGATGGCCGGCCCGCGCCTGCTCCTCGTGCACGATGTTTTCCAGCTTGCGCAGCACCTTGAACCCCAATGGCAACCACGAATATATCCCCGCGGCGGCTTGTTTGATCATGCCCGCGCGCAGCATCAGCCGGTGGCTGACAATCTGAGCCTCAGAGGGGTTTTCCTTGAGAACGGGTAGAAAATAACGGCTGAGGCGCATGATTTAACCTTGAAGGTGACAGTCGACTTCACTGGTGATTATGCCAAAGCCCTGCCGGTGGCAATCACGCATTGGCGAATTTACGCCCCACGGATGCTCTGTTTTTTGATTGACCCGCCAGTCAGGTTTTTCAATTGTAGCCAAATTGCAAAACCATGAGGCCGAGATGCAGACGATTCAGGAACCCGCCCGACACATCCCGGTTGTTCATCGGACCGACGTTCTGGTTGTAGGGTCCGGCCCTGCCGGTCTGGCGGCGGCGTTGGCCGCAGCACGCGCCGGGGCCGAGGTTGGCCTGGTTGATCGTTTTGGGTGTATGGGGGGCAATATCACGGCCGTAGGCGTCGAAGGATTTGCCTGGTATCGGCACGCGCAAACCGTCGAGGCCGGCGGGATCGGCATGGAGTTTGAAACCCGCTCCAAAGAGATGGGCGCCGCAGTTCCCGAAAGTCAGTCGCTCAGCTATGAGCTGGACAGTGAAGGGTTCAAGCTGGTCGCGGACAAACTTGTGCAAGAGGCCGGTGTCCACCCAATGCTGCACCGGCAATTCGTGGCGCCGATCATGGACGCCGACCGGATCACCGGGATCATCACTGAATCCAAAGCCGGACGCGAGGCGATCCTGGCCAAGGTGGTGATCGACGCGACCGGCGACGCCGACGTGGCACATCGCGCTGGCGCACCCACATACAAAACCGCACGCGAGGATATGATGGCCGCGTCAGTCATGTTCCATCTTGCCGGTGTCGACAAGCGCGCCTTTATGGATGGGGTAAAAGCCGATCCGCAGACATACAAAGACTGGGGCGGTGGTGGCGAATGGAACATCGAGACCTCGGGCAAAGAGGACGACATGTTTTCGCCCTTTGTGCACAAGCCATTCCAGCAGGCAATTGATCAGGGGCTGATCCCGGCACATCTGAACACCATCGCCGGTACCTGGGGCGCGATGCACGATACGGGTGAGCTGACCTATATGAACCTGATCCATCTGGCCGAGGTCGACGGGACCGATCCTGACAGCCTGACACGAGGTGAGATCGAAGGTCGTCGCCAGTCGATGCTGGCCATCGAGGCATTGCGGCGGTTTATGCCGGGATGCGAAAACGCGCGCCTTCGGAACTTTGGAATGACCATCGGCATACGCGATACCCGCAAAATCGACGCTGTTTACAACATGACCGAAAACGACGCCCGACATCAGGGGCGGTTCGAAGACACGATCGGCATCTATCCGGAATTCATCGATGGTTATGGTATCCTGATCCTGCCCACAACCGGGCGTTACATGCAGGTTCCTTATCGCTCGATGCTGCCAAAGGGCATCAAAGGACTGTTGGTGGCGGGGCGCTCGCATGGTGCCGACCGGGTGGCCCACGCCGCCACGCGCAACATGGCCTGCTGTGCAGTCATGGGACAAGGCGCGGGCGTGGCGGCCGCCGTGTCACTGAAAGGCAATCAGGACGTGCACAATCTGAACCTTTCGCCCGTCCATAAAGAGCTGGACAGGCAAGGTGTCCGGTTGAATTGAACCGTGCTGATGAACGGCTTGCATCAGCGCCCGGCATAGGCCAAGAACAAAGTCACAGGCGGTAACACAGGGGCCCGGTATGGCTTTGCCAGCAAAGGATCAGCTCAGGTACTGGGGCATCGTCGCGGTTGTCTTCGTGCTGGTACTGTGGGCCCTGGGCGACGTATTGCTGCCATTTGTCATTGGCGGTGCGATCGCTTATTTTCTGGATCCTGTTGCAGATCGACTTGAACGGCTGGGTCTGTCGCGGATGGCGGCAACCGGGGTGATAACGGTTGTCGGACTGATCGGGTTTGCGCTTGTCCTTTTGATGGTGGTGCCCGCGCTGGTCACCCAGTTGATCGATCTGATCGACGTCTTTCCGACACTCTTGCAAGAGCTGCGCGGATTTATCGAAAAACAGTTTCCGTCGATTCTGGACCGGGAATCCAACTCGCACCAGTTTCTCGTATCACTGGGCGATACTCTGAAATCGAAAAGCGGCGATCTGCTGCAGTCGGTTGTTGCGTCGTTGGGATCAGCCATCAATGTGGTCGTTCTGCTGGTTATCGTGCCGGTTGTCACCGTGTATCTGTTGCTGGACTGGGATCGCATGATCGGCCGGATCGCCGAGCTGCTGCCGCGCGATCATGCGCCGACGATCAAGCGGCTGGCTGGCGAGATTGACAATGTCCTGGCGTCTTTTGTGCGTGGCATGGGGACAGTGTGTCTGATTTTGGGGACATACTATGCCGTTGCTCTGATGCTTGTCGGTCTGCAATTCGGTCTGATTGTCGGGTTCATTGCCGGGCTGGTGACCTTTATTCCCTATCTCGGCGCGCTGATCGGCGGGACGCTTGCCATCGGACTGGCGTTATTCCAGTTCTGGGGCGATTGGGCCCATGTCGGCCTGGTTGCCGGCGTCTTTGCGCTGGGCCAGGTTACCGAGGGCAACTTTCTGACACCAAAACTGGTTGGCAGTTCGGTCGGATTACATCCTGTCTGGTTGCTTTTGGCACTGTCCGTCTTTGGTGCCCTTTTTGGCTTTGTCGGAATGCTTGTCGCGGTTCCGGTGGCCGCCGCGCTGGGTGTACTGGCGCGGTTTGGAACCTCGGTTTACCTGGACAGCCGATTGTACACCGGGCTTGAAGGTCAGGATCAGGAAGACGCATAAATGGCCCGACAGTTGAGCTTTGACCTTCCGGCCAAAACCGCGCTGGGGCGAGACGACTTTTTTGTATCCCCCGCGAACGCGCTGGCCGTTGCGATGCTCTCGGCCACCACATGGCCGGGCAACAAAATGGTCCTGACGGGTCCGACCGGATCCGGAAAGACGCATCTGGCGCATGTCTGGGCTGCACAAACAGGTGGTCGAATTGTCGAGGCCACTGACCTGCGCAAGGCAGACGTGCCCAAGCTGGTCCAGTCCCCTGTAGCGGTTGAAAATGTGCCGATGATCGTAAATCTGCCTGCGCAGCAGGACGCGTTGTTTCATCTGCACAATCTGACACTTGCCGAAGGTCATGCACTGTTAATGACCGGGCGGCCGCCGCCAAATCTCTGGCACTTGCCTTTGGACGATTTGCAAAGCCGTGTCGAAGGCGCGCAACATGCCGCGCTGGAGCCGCCAGATGATGCCTTGCTGGGGGCCGTTCTGGCAAAGCTGTTCGTGGACCGGCAACTCAACCCCGCCCCGGATGTCATGGCTTATCTGGTCAAACACATGGACCGGCGCTTTGAAACCGCCGCTGATATCGTGGCTCAGCTGGATCAGGTGGCGCTGGCGGAAAAGCGCGATATCACACGCGCTCTGGCAGTGCGAATTCTCAAAACGACAACAGCGGAAAACGAATCTGAAGATTGACCCGTCAGCGGCGATTTCGCATCCTATCGCCGGACTATCTGGAAGAAACATGGATCAGACTGTCGAAACCAATATTCCCGACTGGGGGCCTTTTGGAAAACCTTTGTTCGACGATCCGGGCGCCCGCGCGTTGTCGCGCGTCGGCGTTGTTGATGTTGGTTCGAACTCGGTCCGGATGGTGATCTTTGATGGTGCGGCCCGGTCGCCGGCGTATTTTTACAACGAAAAGATAATGTGCGAATTGGGGGCGGGCCTGTCCGAAACAGGGCGTCTGAATCCGCGCGGACGTGAACGCGCGCTGGCGGCGCTGAACAGGTTTCAGCAATTGGCGCAGGATTTGGCGTTGCCGGGGTTGCATGTCGTGGCCACGGCAGCGGTGCGTGAGGCGACAGACGGACCGGATTTTTGTCGTGAAGTCGAAACCGAGACCGGGCTGCGCGTTTCGGTTGTTGATGGTCAGGAAGAAGCCCGCCTTGCAGCGCAGGGCGTTCTGCTGGGCTGGCCCGGGGCGTACGGGTTGATCTGCGATATCGGCGGGTCGTCGATGGAACTTGCGGAGATTGGCGAAGGTGATGTCGGGCGGCGTGTGACATCGGCCTTGGGACCATTAAAGCTTCGCGATATCAAGGGCGGACGCCGCGCGCGCAAGGCGCATATCAAGGCAACGATGGAGGACCTGCGCAGCCAGTTGGGCCAGCAGCGTGACCGCCTGTTTCTGGTTGGCGGCAGTTGGCGCGCCTTCGCCCGGCTGGACATGTTGCGCCGGGGCTATCCGCTTAACGTGCTGCACGAATACCGAATGTCGACCAAACAGGTGCACGAAACCATCAAGTTCATTGAAACAAACGACCCCGACTCGCTGCGCAGCCAGGCGGGTGTATCAGGCTCGCGTATGGCCTTGATTCCGTATTCAATGGACGTTTTGGCCCGCCTCATCCGTACATTCAAACCCAAGGATATCGCGATTTCCAGCTATGGCATTCGTGAGGGCCTGCTTTACGAACAAATGTCACAGGAACTGCGCGACCGGGACCCCTTGATCGAAGCCAGTCGGTTCTCGGAATCCAAGGACGCCCGGTTGCCGGGCTTTGGCCGTCACCTGTTTGCCTTCGTCATGCCGCTGTTCAAAGCAGCGCCATCAACCCGTGTGCGCCTGATCAAAGCCGCATGTCTGTTGCACGACGTCAGTTGGCGCGCGCATCCGGATTATCGCGCCGAAGTCTGTTTTGATTACGTCACCCGAGCCAATCTTGGCGGCCTGAAACACTCGGAGCGCGTGTTTATCGGGCTCGCCTTGCAACATCGGTACCGCAACAAGCGCGAAGACAACCGGTTCACGCCACTATACGAATTGCTGGATGAACAAAGTCAGAAACAGGCCGAAATTCTTGGCAAGGCGATGCGGTTCGGTGCCATGCTGTGGATGCAGCCCGATGCAACGATGGGCCGAATGCGGCTGTTTCCCAAAAAACGCAAGCTTGAGCTTTACCTGCCCAAGTCCGCAGGTCCCCTGTTCACCGAAGTTGCCGAAGCTCGATTCAATTCGCTGGCCAGCGCGTTGAAATCCGACACGCGGGTTGTGATCAAAGGGTAATCCGACGGCTCAGATATCGGTTCCATCTGGCGGGGCAGCTTCGTCCTGTTCGGGTTCATCAAATCGATCCTCGGACGGCTTTTTTCGAATGATTATGTCACCATTGGGCAGCAGTTCCGGCGCCTCATAAACGCTCCAGTCCTGAATTTCACCAGCCAGATCGGCCAACGCCGGACCCATTTGTTGAAAAAAAGAGTGCATGGCCGGTCCGAACTGGTCGACCATGCCACGCAAATCGTCGATGGTGGGCTCCATTTCCCGACGCAACCCTTCCAGGAACATCTCTGCCCCCTTTTCCATAAGCGACTGCCCCGCCTCGTCTTCGGCATATGCCTGAGCAGAGGGCGCTGTCGCCAAGGCGATGATCAGCAACGTTTGCTTCATAACGCGGAATATAGAGCACCGGCCCCGGTGTTGAAAGGTTACAGCCCGATTTCCAGTGTGACGGGAAAATGATCCGAGGCAGTCAACAAGGCAGTGCGCATATCATATGACCGCGAACACGTGGCATCCTGGAAAGGATGCCAGATGCGCCAGATCGGGCGCAGGGCACGAAGGTCGTCGGTGATCATGATATAGTCCAACAGCGCCTCAAGATATCCGCCCTCGGACGGTCGGGCAAAACGGGCCGTCGACGGGGTGGTACCGGGACCTGACCCATGTGCCGTGACAGCATGCGGATCATACAGGCCCGATTGTAATACAATTTCGACCGAAGATCGTCCGAAGAGATGTTCAAATTCGTCCAGTCCCGGCCCATCGTTCAGATCTCCCATCAGAATGACCGATTTTCCCGCCGTCGTCAGGGACTTGACCCGCCGTGCCAGCCAGATCGCCTGCGCCAACTGTTTACGGCGATTTGATATCGAGATACGGATCGCCTCGTCCCGTGATTGCGCCCCGTGCGGCGCCTTGGATTTCAGGTGCGCCCCGATCAGTTGAAACTCGAACCCGGACGGCGTTTGTACGCTCAGTTCCATCGGCGGCTTTGAAAATCGCACCAAATCCTGTGTCGCATCCACATCCAGATCGATACGAAAGTCGCGATCGAACCGCGGCGCGTCCTCGGTGCTGCGGCTCGTGATGCGCCGTTATGGCGCGGGGGTCATAGAGCAACGCAAGCTCCTGATCGGTCCGTTGGCAAATCCCATAACCGCATGCGATGTGCGCAAATCAAAAGCGTCGGCAAAACCTTGCAACGCGCGCACGGTGTTTTGCGTCTTTCCGGTATTTGGGGCTTCGACAATCAGAACCGCGTCAGCGTCAACTGCGGTTAGAACTTTGGCAATAGCCTCAATCTGCTGCACCTTTGTGACACCATGGCGACCCGAGGGACTGGTGTCGGTGATCAACCTGTCATCACTGTCAAAAAGATTGGCGAACCATTCGATGTTGTAGGTCGCCAACCGCATGTTGTCAGACGCGCGCGCCGTTGATTTCGTCCCAGGCCCGGTTGATGTCGACCATCTTCTTTTCGGCCAAACGGATCGCTTCTTCGGGCACGCCTCGCGCCATCATCGCATCAGGATGTGTGTCGCGCACCAACTGTCGCCACACTTTGCGAATATCCGGCAAGGCCATGTCGGGCGGCACGCCCAGCACCATGTAAGGATCCTTGGGCGCGTCAGGAACGAACCGCGCCCGCAAAGCCTGGAACTGCGCATCGTTCTGACCGAAAATGCGGCTGACGTCCTGTAAAAACTCGTTTTCATTCGGATGATAGAACCCGTCCGCCATCGCAATGTGAAAAAGTCCTTCCATCAGGTCACACAGCGTGGTGCTGTCTTCGGCAAACATGTTTGAAATCTTGCGGGCATAGTCCTGATAACCGGCGACATCAGTGCGCGCCATATTGAAAACACGGGCTGCACCGGCTTCGTCTTCGCGGGCGATCTGAAACACATCGCGAAAGGCGGTCACTTCGTCGCGCGTCACCTGACCGTCTGCCTTGGCCATCTTTGCACCCAGTGCGATCACGGCAATGGTGAATGCAACCGACCGTTCAGGCGGCGAACGCAGCATTTCGAAGACCGCCGTCAGGCTTTCGCCTTTGGCCAGCGCGCTCAGGGCGTCTGATATGCGAGTCCAGATCGACATAACCGCACCCTAGCGCCCCAGCACAGGACTGTCAGGTGCGACAGATCATTCCGGCAAAAGAATTTTCTGCATCAGCACAAGATCCAGTCTTTGTCCCCATTTAACGCCTATCTCGGGCATCCGGCCCACGCCCTCAAAGCCCAGCGCCGCATGAAAGGCAACAGCGCCCGGATTGGCGGATGAAATTCCAGCGACCAGCACATGAACACCCTCCTGCCGGGCGATCTGCTGCAAGCGGATCATCAACGCCCGCCCGACCCCCTTGCCCCGCGCCACCTGTGCCAACTGCACCGAATGTTCGCGACAGGCCGAATACCCCGGACCCGCGCGAAATGGCCCGTATTTCGCAAACCCAACCACATCGCCTGCCATCTCGGCCACCAGAAACGCGGGGACCCGTTCGGCAATATCCCCAGCCACCTGGTCGATGCTGCGCTGCTCGGTCGTGAATGTCGCCAGCGTGTCCGCGATAATCGCATTTGTGATCCCGGCAATGGCTGCGGCATCATCCGCAACGGCCTGACGGACTATCATTCCAGCACCCGAATCCCGTCCGGTGTCTGAAACTCGGCTTGCAGACCTGCCGGCCCCGTGTGCAGGTCAACATGCGACAAGGTCCCCAGAACCTGCGCCAGTTCCCGTGCTCTGGGATGGGACACGTTCAACCGTCGCAATGTACATCCGCTTGGGGTCAGCATCTTTGCGGGATGCAGATCGCCATGCCACTGAATGATTGCCGGACACACGTCATCATACGGCAAAACGCCCGTCTGTGGCACAGCCATCGACCAGCGTAAATCCCCACGGGCAAGGTCAATTGCCTCGCCCAAGCCAGCAGGCAGTGTGTCCAGAGCAGCGTTAAGATCCGGGACCCGACAAATCCAATTCGTCAGCCGCGGAGACCCAGAGAAGTTGTCCAGATTGAACCATCTCGGCCGACCCGGGTTGGGCGCCTCAGGGTCGGTTGCAATTGCCTCCAGATAAAGCCCGTCACTCAGCCCAAGCAATCGGTTATGAGTACCGAATTTATCGTGCTTGCCACCATCCTGTAACCGAATGCCCAATGCGTCTTCAACATATGCCGCCGCATCCTGCAAAGACGCACCAGCAACCGCGATATGATCCAGTTCCATCGCAACCCCCCTGAAATTCGCGTCCGATCCGCCCTTTAACTGGTCGAAACTATGTATCATGTGCGGCCGGTCAACATCCTGCTGCGACACTAGCACGAGTATTTTGCGTTTAGTTCCCAAATAACGGAAGGCTCAACGCCCTCGCAGTTTCAAAAAAGCAGCTGTCGGAGGGATTTGTGAAGAATGCTGATTGAGAGCCCATATACCCATTGTCAAAGTCGCTCCACACCTCGTTGCTGCGCGTTTTGGAGGCCGAAGCGAACACATGTCAGCTAACCGTCGCCGTTCCAATCTATAGTACTTGCAAGTTCAACCTTGACTTGCGAAGGCTCAAGGAAACGGAGGTGAAGGAAATGAAGACTTTATTGGCTTTGGTGTTCACACTTGCATTTGCCTTCGGCCCGGTCTTAGCCGACAACGACGCCAGCACCACCGAGGAAGTCCCGAAAGGTGCGTTGATGATCCGCACCGTTCCTATGCCTGCCGATACAAATCCTTATGGGACGGTTTTTGGTGGTTGGATACTAGGCCAAATGGATATTGCCGGAAGCATTATTGGAACTGAACGCGCGCAAGGTCATGTCGTCACTGTCGGCGTCGACAAAATGTCTTTCCTCAAGCCCATTCATGCGGGCGATGCAATATCAATCTATGCCGACATCACCGAAACTGGGCGCACTTCGATTACAGTTTCTCTTGAGACCTGGGTTCAAAGAGACCGACACGGCGCCTTGATAAAGGCAGGAGAAGGTATATTCACCTATGTGCTCATTGACGCAAACGGCGTACCCAAACCGCTACCCTGATATTGCCCGGGGACTTACTTTCGGGGATCGCCTCCTACGATGAAAGATGCACTTTCTGACCTAAGTCTACGTTGGAAGCACTGCGTACACTTTTCTGGTCGATTGGATGCTTTACCCGCACCTTTCCGATGCTCCGGCGAAGACCGGCAAGGGTTATCTTGGGCGGATTTGGCGCGTTAGCTCGCTTGACTTAAAGATGGCTCTACGGATTGCAACGAAGTTCCGATGAATAGCCGCCATCGCAAGGTTTGAGGGTCTGTCGTGCTGTGTGAAACAACGGGGAATTGTCTACATCTTGGGATCAATGTCAAAGGCGGCCAGCGCTGCCATTTAGCGGCTTGCTTTGATCCTACACCTTTTTGTTGGTATCCGGCTGTTGGCAATGACCCCTGAGCGTGGATTGGACGTCGTGCGATGATGGTTGCCGCGCCGTGGCCGGATGATCCAGGTTTGGTAAGACAAAACAGGCAGGTCGCTGTGGTTTGGATGCCCGCACGGACGGCCGCAGTCGGCCGGTCGGTCTTGCACCCGATCTCTGGTGTTGTCGCCAAGGGCCTTTTACCGTTCCGATGGCCATAACAAAACCGATCACCCTCATCTTTGCACAAACGAAACTGTGCACGGTGAGGGCAGACGGCCCCCGACCCTTTTATCCGCGTGCCTGTGCGATCAGCTTCAGGATATCCTGTGCTGCTTCGGGAATGTTGGTACCGGGTCCAAAGATCGCCTTTACACCGTGATCGTATAGAAACTGATAATCCTGCTGCGGAATCACGCCGCCGCAAATCACGATGATATCCTCGGCCCCGGCCTTTTTCAGTTCTTCCACCAACTGCGGCGCAAGGGTCTTGTGACCTGCCGCCTGCGAAGAAATGCCCACCACATGCACATCGTTGTCAACCGCATCCTGGGCAGCCTCGGCAGGTGTCTGGAACAATGGGCCGACGTCCACGTCAAACCCGATATCCGCAAACGCAGTAGCGATGACCTTGGCGCCCCGGTCATGTCCGTCCTGGCCCATTTTGACCACCAGAAGACGGGGCCGGCGGCCTTCGGTTTCGGCAAAATCCTCGATGGATTTCTGTATGGCGGCAAAACCTTCATCGCCTTCGTAAGCTGCGCCATACACTCCGGCCAGCGTTTTCACCTCGGCGCGGTGACGGCCAAATTCCTTTTCCATAGCCATGCTGATCTCTCCTACGGATGCACGGGCACGGGCGGCTTCCACGGCAGCCGCCAGCAGATTTCCACCATCTCGGGCGGCATTGGTCAGCGCGTTCAGGGCGGCCTGACATGCGGCGTCGTCGCGTGTTGCACGAATACGGTCAAGCCGGGCAACCTGCGCCTCGCGCACCGCAACGTTGTCGACATCCAGAATATCGATCGGATCTTCCTGCTCTTTGCGGTATTTGTTGACCCCCACGATCACTTCTTCGCCCCGGTCGATCATAGCCTGACGGCGCGCTGCGCTTTCTTCGATGCGCAGTTTGGGCATGCCACTGGCCACGGCCTTGGTCATACCACCCATTTCTTCGACCTCTTGCATCAGCGCCCAGGCCTTATCGACCAGTTCATTGGTCAGGCTTTCGACATAATAAGAGCCCGCCAAAGGATCGACCACATCGGTCACGCCGGTCTCTTCCTGCAACACCAACTGCGTGTTGCGGGCAATACGCGCCGAAAAGTCGGTGGGCAGGGCAATTGCCTCGTCCAGCGCATTTGTGTGCAGTGACTGCGTACCGCCCAGAACCGCGCTCATCGCTTCGTAGGCAGTGCGGATCACGTTGTTGTACGGGTCCTGTTCCTGCAACGAAACGCCCGAGGTCTGACAATGCGTGCGCAACATTTTCGAGCGTTCAGACTTTGCACCGAATTCGCTCATTACCCGATGCCACAGCGTGCGCGCCGCGCGCAGCTTGGCAATCTCCATGAAAAAATTCATGCCAATGGCAAAGAAGAATGACAATCGGCCTGCAAATGTGTCCACATCCATACCGGCCAATGTCGCGGCCCGCACATATTCGCGCCCATCAGCCAGCGTATACGCCAGTTCCTGTACCAGGTTCGCTCCGGCCTCTTGCATGTGGTAGCCCGAGATCGAGATCGAGTTGAACTTGGGCATCTCGTTTGACGTAAAGTCGATAATGTCCGCGATGATCCGCATCGATGGTTCGGGCGGATAAATATAGGTGTTGCGAACCATGAATTCCTTCAGAATGTCGTTCTGAATCGTGCCGGACAGGACGGATTTGTCGTGGCCCTGTTCTTCTCCGGCAACGATAAAGCTGGCCAGGATCGGGATCACCGCGCCGTTCATCGTCATCGACACCGACACTTTGTCCAGGGGGATACCGTCGAACAGGATTTTCATATCCTCGACGCTGTCGATGGCAACACCGGCCTTGCCCACGTCACCCACAACACGCGGATGATCACTGTCATAGCCTCGGTGGGTCGCCAGATCGAAAGCGACCGAGACGCCCTGCTGGCCGGCTGCCAGATTGCGGCGATAGAAGGCGTTCGATTCCTCGGCGGTTGAAAATCCCGCATATTGCCGGATCGTCCAGGGACGGCCTGCGTACATCGTCGCCTTGACCCCGCGCGTGAAGGGGCCAAAGCCGGGCATAGACCCCATATGCGGCAGATCAGCGGTGTCTTCCTGCGTATACAGCGGTTTTACATCGATACCTTCCAATGTCTCTTTGGTCAGGTCATCCAATGGCCGTCCACGCAGCTCTTTCTCGGCCAGCCTGCGCCAGTCCTTTGTATCGGTCATTGCGTGTTCCTCTTGTCACTTCGGTTCGCATCAGGATCGGACCTGTGCGGAAACGGGGTATATGCCCTGCTTTGCCGGGCAGCGCGCGACAAATTGAGCAACCTTTGCAATTCGGCAGTCGCATTCGCGCGCCCAAGGGTTATATTCAACGGAACAGGAGGCCCCATGAACAAAACGCTTGCCCTTGTTTTCTCGGCACTAATCCCAATGGCTGCATTGGCCGCCGACGGCTCTGCGCCCGCGGATGATGCATTTGTCCAATCCGTTGGTGACAGGGATCTGGACGACTTTCTGTGGACGCATCGGCCTATTATCGTTTTTGCCGACACACCAGCGGATCCAAGGTTCCAACAGCAGATCGACATGCTGGTCGAAGGCGAAGCAGCCATGCGCGACCGGGATGTTGTGGTCCTGACGGATACAGACCCGACAGCACGATCCGCGATCCGGTCCCAATTGCGGCCGCGCGGGTTCCAGATGGTTTTTGTCGATAAGGACGGCGTGGTGAAACTGCGCAAGCCTTCACCGTGGAGCGTGCGTGAAATCGGACGATCAATCGACAAAACCCCCCTGCGCGAACGCGAAATACGCGATCGGCGCGGAGGCGGCTGACCACCTTCGCCATGCCCGTCTAGCCGGAAACAGGGCGCAAGGTGCGCAAGGTGGTATGACGAAAGCGCAGCCACGATCATTCGAATTCCATGATCACATCGTCAACGGC
This sequence comes from Pseudomonadota bacterium, assembly GCA_039028255.1. Taxonomy (GTDB): domain Bacteria; phylum Pseudomonadota; class Alphaproteobacteria; order Rhodobacterales; family Rhodobacteraceae; genus Ruegeria. Next base: position 15,738 of record JBCCIK010000074.1, read on the forward strand.
CAGGCTGTCGCCCGGACCTGCGTTGATCTTGGCAACCACGCCTTTCTTCTCGGCGCGCAGGATGTTTTCCATCTTCATTGCTTCGATAGTGCACAGCGCCTGCCCTTCCTGAACCTCTTGTCCTACGTCGACATCGACCTTCACGATCAGCCCAGGCATCGGGCAAAGCAGCATTTTCGACGTATCTGGAGGCAATTTTTCCGGCATAAGCTTGGCCAGCTCCGCCTGACGCGGACGGCGCACCAGGACCCTTAGATCGGCCCCCCGGTTGCGGATGCGAAAGCCGCCGGCAACCTTGCCAACCTTCAGAACCAGCGGGCTGCCCTCGACATCCAGCACCGCCAGTTGGTCACCCGGCGTCCAGTCCGACGCAACGCGTAAGGTCGCGCCGTCTTCGAATTTGACAGTTGCGCCTTCTCTGTCGGCGTTGACCTGAACCGGGAATTCGAGACCTTCCAGTGACACAACCCAGCGTTTGCCGACCTTGCGTTCGTGATTGTCCATCCGGCCTGAAACGCGGGTGCGACGGATTTCTTCAACCCGGTGCATGGCCGCGCATGAGGCCGCAATGCGGCGCAAGTCAGGCTCGGGCAAGCTGACACCGTTGAAACCATCGGGATATTCTTCGGCGATGAAGGCGGTGGTCATGTAGCCGCTGATGAACGTTGGGTGATCCATCACAGCGGACAGAAAGGGCAGGTTGTGGCCAATGCCTTCGACCTCAAAGCTGTCCAGCGCCACACGCATCGCTTCGATTGCATGATCACGGGTCGGCGCCCAGGTGCACAGCTTGGCGATCATCGGATCGTAATACATGCTGATCTCACCGCCCTCATACACGCCGGTATCGTTGCGGACTGCGGCCTCACCCTCGGGCGCGTCGCCCTGCCATTTGCCATTCACCAGCATCGGACCGGCCGCAACCTCCTGCGGCGGGCGATAGCGGGTCAGACGGCCAATTGACGGCAAAAAGTTGCGATAGGGATCTTCGGCATACAAACGGTTCTCAATGGCCCAACCGGTCAAGGTCACGTCATCCTGCGTGATGCTCAGCTTGTCACCCGCGGCCACGCGGATCATCTGTTCCACCAGATCGACGCCGGTGATCAGTTCCGTCACCGGGTGTTCCACCTGAAGCCGCGTGTTCATTTCCAGAAAGTAGAAGTTCTTTTCACCGTCGACGATGAATTCAACCGTACCTGCGCTAGAGTATCCCACGGCCTTGGCCAGCGCCACCGCCTGTTTGCCCATCGCCTTGCGGGTTTCGGGATCGAGAAAGGGCGATGGCGCCTCTTCCACCACTTTCTGGTTCCTACGCTGGATCGAAC
>JBCCIK010000075.1:0-16821 GCA_039028255.1 Pseudomonadota bacterium
CGGCCGTTCAGCAATGGAGCCGTCAAAAGGTCATCCAGAGTGCCGCGCGGGCCACCGGCGGCCAATTCGTCCTGTCGCGCCAGAACGTCCACCTTATGATAATGCGTCGCGTGCAACGTGGCTGCGGTTGGCGACGGCACCCAGGCGCAGGATGCGCCGGATTGCGGATGTCCGATCTTGGCCTCCAGCATGTCGCCCATACGGTCGGGCATCGCCCACATGCCTTTACCGATCTGCGCCTTGCCTTTCAGACCACAAGCCAGACCGATGTCAACGTTGCGATCTTCGTAAGATGCAATCCAGGGGGTGTTCTTGATGTCACCCTTGGGCAGCATCGGACCCGCTTCCATCGAGGTGTGAATCTCATCACCCGTGCGATCCAGAAAACCTGTATTGATGAAAGCAACGCGCGATTTTGCAGCCCGAATAGCTTCTTTCAGGTTGGCCGAGGTGCGCCGTTCCTCATCCATAATGCCCAGTTTGACGGTATTGCGCGGCAGTCCAAGGATGTCTTCAACCATATTGAAAATCTCGACCGAAAATGCCACCTCTGCCGGCCCGTGCATCTTGGGTTTCACAACATAAACCGACCCAGTGACCGAGTTTCCGCCGTCCCGCTTGAGATCGTGCATCGCCATCAGCGTTGTGCACAGCGCGTCCATGAGGCCCTCGCCGATCTCATTGCCGTCAGCGTCCAGCACGGCGGGGTTGCTCATCAGATGTCCGACATTCCGGATCAGCATCAGCGACCGCCCCTTCAACACGCCCGAGCCGCCATCTGCGGTCGTGTAGTCCAGATCGCCGGCCAGTTTGCGCGTGAAGGTCGCACCGCCTTTGGTGACATCTTCTGTCAGGTTGCCCTGCATCAGCCCCAGCCAGTTGCCATAGGCCACGACCTTGTCTGCGGCATCCACACAGGCCACCGAGTCTTCGCAATCCATGATGGTCGACAGCGCCGATTCCAGTCGCACATCTGAAACACCCGCCGGATCGGACGCACCGATGGTGCTGTTCGGATCGATCATGATCTGAACGTGCAGGCCGTTGTTTTTCAGCAGCACAAATTCGGGCTTGTCCGCCACACCGCCGAACCCGACGAAAGCCGACGGATCGGCCAGCGCCGGAACCAAGGCACCGTTTTCGACACTCACGCCGTCTGCATCCGCCCAAGATCCGTCGGCCAGAGGCACAGCGTCGTCAAGAAAGGCTTTGGCCCATGCAATCACCCGCGCGCCGCGTTCTGCGTCATAGCCACCTGCCGGTGGCAGATCACCCATCGCATCCGTGCCATACAACGCATCATACAGGCTGCCCCAACGCGCATTGGCAGCATTCAGAGCAAAGCGGGCATTGGTGATCGGCACCACAAGCTGCGGACCAGGTGTAAGGGCGATTTCAGGATCGACATTTGCGGTTTCAATCTGGAAATCCGCGCCTTCATCAACCAGATAGCCAATCTCGCGCAGGAAGGACCGATAGACTGCGGCGTCATGTTCCTGTCCTTTGTGATCCAGATGCCACGCATCGATTTTGCCCTGGATTTGTTCCCGTTGCGCCAGAAACGCGCGATTCTTGGGACCCAGTTCAGAAACCATCCGTGACATGCCGTCCCAGAACGCCTCTGGGCTGACCCCGGTTCCGGGCAACGCGCGCCCCTCGATGAACTCGGCCAGAACTGTGTCTACCTGCAGTCCGCTGCGCGTTTGTCTGCTGCTCATTAAGATTCTCCCGCTATTGTACGCCGCTGTATGCAGACAGCACTTAAGGCGAAAGAATCCGATAGGCAACGTACGGCCGGGTATTTCGGTCAAAAAAACTGACCAAAGCGGGCATTCAACGGCAGGTTGGCAGGAAATTGCACGTCTTGCAGCCCGTCGTCTCAGCCCATAACGTCGCTCCAGACATCAACGGATACGAGGCAAAAGATGCGCGACGCCGCCCCGACGACCATATATCTGAAAGATTACACGCCGTTTGGTTATCTGGTGGACAGCGTGCATTTGACCTTTGATCTGGCGGCACACGCCACCCGCGTTACCTCGCGTATTGCATTCCGTCCCAACCCGGCCGCCACCGACACCACATTTTTTCTGCATGGTGAGCAGCTGACACTGATCCGCGCAACTATAGACGGGGTCACGGTAACTCCTGATCTGACCGACACGGGCTTAACCGCAGACGTGCCCGATGCCCCTTTCATATGGGAGGCCGAGGTCGAGATCGATCCTGGCAACAACACAGCGTTGGAAGGGCTTTACATGTCGAACGGCATGTATTGCACCCAGTGCGAAGCGGAAGGCTTTCGCAAGATCACATATTACCCCGACCGCCCGGATGTCATGTCGGTTTTCACCGTACGGATCAATGGTGATTTGCCGGTCTTGTTGTCCAACGGCAACCCTTCGACCGCCGGTCAGGGCTGGGCGGAATGGGTCGATCCCTGGCCCAAACCTGCTTACCTGTTTGCGCTGGTGGCGGGTGATCTGATCGCGCATTCCGGGCAGTTCACCACAATGTCCGGCCGTACCGTCGACCTGAACCTGTGGGTCCGCCCCGGCGACGAGGGCAAATGCGATTTCGGCATGCAAGCGCTCAGGAAATCGATGACATGGGACGAAAACGTCTATGGGCGCGAATACGATCTGGATGTCTTCAACATCGTGGCTGTGGATGATTTCAATATGGGGGCCATGGAAAACAAAGGATTGAACATATTCAATTCTTCGGCAGTTCTGGCCAGTCCCGAAACCTCAACAGATACCAATTTCGAGCGGATCGAAGCAATTATCGCACATGAGTATTTTCACAATTGGACCGGCAACAGGATTACCTGTCGCGACTGGTTTCAGCTGTGCCTGAAAGAGGGTCTTACCGTTTTTCGTGACGCGCAATTCACCTCGGATATGCGCTCGGCTCCGGTCAAACGCATCCAAGACGCCATTGCTTTGCGCGCGCGCCAGTTTCCCGAGGATAACGGCCCGCTGTCTCACCCGGTACGCCCTGAAAGTTTTCAGGAAATCAACAACTTTTACACCGCAACGGTGTACGAAAAGGGCGCCGAGGTGATCGGCATGCTCAAACGTCTGGTTGGCGATGATGCGTATTCCAGGGCGCTGGATCTCTACTTTACCCGCCACGACGGACAGGCTTGTACGATCGAGCAATGGCTGAAGGTGTTCGAGGATACGACTGGCCGCGACCTCAGTCAGTTCAAACGCTGGTACAGTCAGTCCGGTACGCCCCGCATCTCAATTGCCGAGGAGTGGTCGAACGGAACCTATACTCTGACCTTGTCACAACGGACCGAAGCAACACCCGGCCAGCCCGAAAAACTGCCGCAGGTCATACCGGTTGCCGTGGGTCTTCTGGACCCGAACGGTCACGAGGTGCGCGCGACCGAAGTTCTGGAATTGACCGAGACCGAGCAAAGTTTCCGTTTCACCGGTCTGAGCGCCAGACCGGTCCCGTCCGTGCTGCGCGATTTCTCTGCCCCTGTCATTCTTGATCATGACCAGACAAAAACTGAGCGGGCCTTTCTGCTTGCACATGACACCGATCCGTTCAACCGTTGGCAAGCCGGAAGGTCACTGGCCGAGGACACCCTGCTGCGGATGATCCGGACCGACGTGACACCAGATCCCGATTATCTGGACGGGTTGCAGGCCGTACTGCGCGATCAGGCCCTGGACCCGGCCTACCGCGCCCTGATGCTGGGCCTGCCAACACAATCGGAACTGGCCGCGGCGCTGCACGACCAGGGAGACACACCGGACCCGATGGCAATCTGGACCGCGGTGGAAACGTTACGACAAGCGACGGCGCACCATTTTCAGGACCTGCTGCCGCGTCTGCACAGCGAAGCGCTGGTCGATATGCCCTATGCGCCCGATGCGCAACAATCCGGCCAGCGTGCGCTTGGCAGCGCGGCACTGGCGCTGACAACCCGGCTGGACGGCGGGGCAGCGGCAGCACAGGCCTACGCCCGCGCCGACAACATGACGCAGCAACTTTCCGCACTGTCGTGTCTGTTGCGCGCCCGCAAGGGCGAGGCAGAACTGGACGCGTTCTACGATCAGTGGCACCACGACCGGCTTGTCGTCGACAAATGGTTTGGCCTGCAAGTATCAATGGCAGCCCCTGATATGGCGTCTGCGTGCGCAGATCGTCTTACTGAGCATCCTGATTTCAATTGGAAAAACCCTAACCGATTCCGGTCGGTCATGGGCGCGCTGGCGATGAACCATGCCGGGTTCCATCAGGCAGACGGTTCCGGATACACGGTACTGGCAGATTGGTTGATCAAACTGGATTCGGTAAATCCCCAAACCACGGCCAGAATGTGCACCGCCTTTCAAAGCTGGACGCGATATGACGCAGAACGTCAGGACCTGATCCGAACGCAATTGTCCCGCATCGCGGCGGCGCCGAATCTGTCACGTGATACCGCCGAAATGGTATCGCGTATTCTGGGCACATGACCCCTTACACGTTCAGACGGCAAAACCGGAATTCGCGGACAGTTGTCATTCTGATCGCTGTTTACGCGGCTTTGTTGACACTGATCATCGTGTTTGATGCGGCGTGGTGGCTGGTGGGCCTGTTGTCCGTGGCCACGCTTCCGGCGGTTTGGGATATCCTTCAGGACAGCAGCGCAGGCATGAGCATGGAAGCGGATCAAATTGCTTGGTACTCGGGCAAACGACAAGGCCACATCAACCTGCAAGAGATCGATTACTTCAGGTTTGATACCCGATGGGACTTCTCTGTGCGTGTTTCCATGATTTTGACAACGGGCAAGCGTGTTCGCCTGCCAGATGAGTCTCTGCCGCCGCATCGAACACTTGAAAAAATCCTGGAAAACGCAGGATTTACTGTCCGGCGTCATCATTTCACCGTTTTCTGAAACGATTCACACGGCTCGGCCGGATTGATCAGCGAAACCGTAAATGAACATTTAATTTACTTGAACTGGACGCATTTTGCCTCCAGAGTTTGTACTCTGTTGCCAGTGTTTATGTTTCGAGTTGTACCATGTCCCGGTTGTTAAGGGCTTTGTTTGCCCGTTTACCCGCATCCCATGAAAATTCCACGGTGGAGTTGTCGGCCACTGAAACCGCTCTTGCGGCTGCGTTGCCCGAACAGGGGCAGCTTAACATCCCTGTCGCCCAACCCGGATCAGAGGATACACTTGGACGCGAGATCATCGAACGGGGCCGCGACATGGCACGGCAGGATCGGTGGGACGCATTATCAGCGCAGATTCGCGCAGCTGACGATGCGCGCGCAGCAGCGCCCGACGGTATGCCCATTGCAGATTTGCTGGCATTTGGCGCGCGCTCGGATGTGGTGCTTGCGGCCGAACATGCGTTGTCCGACGGCAAGGCCGTTTCAGATTACGACCTGCTGGGCGGAATTTCCGAGCTTGAAGGCGAAATGTCCGAATATCCGGGGGATCCGGTCATTGCTGCAACCGTTGCGCTGGCGCATATTGACCTGGCCTGGGCGTGGCGCGGAACCGCATGCGACGCCACGCTGCCGGCATTACACAGATCACGGTGCGCCGCGCATTTTGACCGCGCCGCCGCCATCCTGCCGCAATGCCGGGTCGATGCCCCCGACAGCGCGCTGATCGCGTCGGCGGGATGCGCCCTGTTGGCCGGCCAACGCAAAGCGACCGCGCGCGTGTCCGAAGAATACGAAACCTTGATTACGTTGGCCCCGCGCAATCAGCGCTATATGCGCGCAATGGGCAGCCATCTGCTGCCGCGCTGGTTCGGAAGCTACGAAGAACTTGAGGTTCAGGCGCTCAGGAATGCGGTGCGCACGCGCGATATCTGGGGCGCTGGCGGCTATAGCTGGGTGCAATTCGATGCGATCGCACTGGACGAGGAAGCCTGTGCTCGCGTTGACACCGATTACTTTATCGAAGGCTTGCAGGATATTGTGAAACTGCGCCCGGACCAGCAGATGATCAATATGCTGTCAGCCTATTGCGCGATCACGTTGCAGACCGGCCAGGGTTTGAATGAACGGGCCGATCTGGTTCGTTCGCAGATGCGCGACTTTGCCAATTCCCTGATCCGCGATCACCTGACCGAACTGCATCCTCTGATCTGGGCACATGCTGCAAACGGGTTTAACAACTCGGTCCGCATCAAATCGCCCGAACGCTTTGCCGCGCGTGGGCAAAGAGACGCGTTGCGCGCCATCTCGGATCTGTTTCGGGATGAGCTGGGGCGCGGAATGGATGTGACCTTTACGCCGACCGGCCTGCGCCTGTCGCAGCACTGATTACCCCTTGCCCCTTTGACACCGCGCGCCTAATACGCTGGCCTAGACTTCTGTGGAAATGAGGCGCGCCATGCTCGACCTGACATACGAAATGCCCAAACCCAAAACCATTGCCGGGGCCAAACACGATTGGGAACTGGTGATCGGGATGGAGGTGCATGCTCAGGTCTCATCGAATGCCAAGCTGTTTTCGGGCGCGTCGACCCAATTCGGGGCCGAGCCAAATTCGAATGTGGCCTTCGTGGATGCAGCGATGCCCGGAATGCTGCCTGTGATCAACGAATATTGCGTTGAACAGGCGGTGCGCACCGGGCTGGGCCTAAAGGCAGATATCAATCTGAAATCGGCCTTTGATCGCAAGAATTATTTCTACCCTGACCTGCCGCAAGGGTATCAGATCTCCCAACTGTATCATCCGATTGTGGGCGAAGGTGAAGTACTGGTTGAAATAGGCGACGGCACCGCGCGTCTGGTGCGCATAGAACGCATCCATATGGAGCAGGACGCGGGCAAATCGATCCATGACATGGACCCGCATATGTCATTTGTCGATCTGAACCGGACCGGCGTTTGCCTGATGGAAATCGTTTCCCGCCCCGACATCCGTGGCCCCGAAGAGGCTGCGGCCTATATCGCCAAGCTGCGCCAGATCATGCGTTATCTGGGAACCTGCGATGGCAACATGCAAAACGGGAATCTGCGGGCGGACGTAAACGTTTCAATCTGTTTGCCGGGCGCGTATGAAAAGTATCAGGAAACGCAGGATTTCTCGCATCTCGGCACGCGCTGCGAAATCAAGAACATGAATTCGATGCGGTTTATCCAGCAGGCGATCGAGGTCGAAGCCCGCCGTCAGATCGCAATTGTCGAAGCAGGTGGCGAAATCGACCAGGAAACCCGTCTATACGATCCGGACAAGGGCGAGACCCGCTCGATGCGATCCAAGGAAGAGGCGCATGATTATCGCTATTTCCCCGATCCCGACCTGCTGCCTCTTGAGATCGAGCAAGCGTGGGTGGATGACATTGCTGCCGCGCTGCCTGAGCTGCCTGACGACAAAAAGGCCCGCTTTATCAGCGAATTCGGACTGACCGATTATGACGCGTCGGTGCTGACCGCCGAGGTGGAATCTGCTGCATATTTCGAGGATGTCGCCAAAGGCCGCAACGGCAAACTGGCCGCGAACTGGGTTATCAACGAGCTGTTTGGTCGGTTGAAGAAAGAAGATCACGACATCACCGCCTCGCCGGTTTCGCCCGTGCAACTGGGTGGCATCATCGACCTGATCGCCTCGGATGCCATTTCCGGCAAGATCGCCAAGGACCTGTTTGAAATCGTCTATACCGAAGGCGGTGATCCGGCGCAGATCGTGGAAGACCGTGGCATGAAGCAGGTCACCGATACCGGCGCCATCGAGGCCGCGCTGGACGAGATCATCGCCGCCAACCCGGCGCAGGTAGAAAAGGCCAAGGTGAACCCGAAGCTGGCAGGCTGGTTTGTTGGTCAGGTTATGAAAGCCACCGGCGGTAAGGCCAACCCGAAGGCTGTCAACGAATTGGTAAGCAGGAAACTGGGTTCGTAAACCCCGGGCTGTACAATTTGGACGGAGTCGGGCCGTTGGCTTGACTCCGTTTCTTTTTGCACCCTTTCTTCACCCGAGCAGTGGAGAGGCGCTATGAAAGACAGGTTAGATCTGGAACTCGAAACCCGGTTGATGCGCTATGCAGCGATTGACAGCCAGAGTGACGAAACATCGGCCTCGACCCCAAGCTCGGCAATCCAGTTTGATATGCTGAACTTACTCAAGCAGGAACTCACCGAAATCGGTGTCCAGGATGTGGAACTGACCGGTGACAGCGTCGTTGTCGCAACCATCCCCGGTACTGCACCGGGACCGACGATTGGTTTTCTGGCCCATGTGGACACAGCCCCGCAATTCAACGCGACCGGCGTCAAACCCCGTGTGATTAAGGGCTACAACGGCGGCGAGATCACCTTTCCAGACGATCCTGATTTGGTTCTTTCACCCGAAGAACACCCCTATCTGGCCGAGAAAATCGGCCATGATGTGATCACCGCATCAGGGACGACTCTGCTGGGTGCGGATGACAAGGCGGGGGTGTCGATTCTGATGACCATGGCGCGGCATCTTGTTGAAAACAAAGACATCCCCCATGGGCCAATCCGGATCGCCTTTACGCCCGATGAAGAAATCGGGCGCGGCGTGACCCCACAATTGCCCGAGGACTTGAAAGCCGACTTTGCCTATACGTTGGACGGGCAGGAAGTGGGCGAGATCGAGTACGAAAGCTTCTCGGCCGACCGCGCGGTCATCAAGATCATTGGGGTTTCGATCCATCCCGGATTGGCGAAAGAAAAGATGGTGAATGCCGCGCATCTGGCGGCAAAGATCGTGCAGACTCTGCCTCAGGCAACGTTGACGCCCGAAGTAACCGACGGGCGCGACGGGTTTATTCATGTAACAGACATGAATGGCGGCTCGTCCGAAATGGAGATCAAGCTGATCCTGCGGGATTTCGAGATGGCCGGCCTTGAGGCGCAGCGCGATCTGGTGCGCAAGGTCTGCGAAGCCGTTCAGGCGTCCGAACCGCGTGCGACCATCACCTGCGACATCAGCCATCAGTACCGCAACATGCGCTATTGGCTGGAAAACGATATGACACCGGTCGACCTCGCGCGCGATGCTTGCCGAGATCTGGGGGTCGAGCCGATTTCGGTTCCAATCCGCGGTGGCACCGATGGTTCGCGTCTGACCGAGTTCGGAACGCCCTGCCCCAACCTGTTTACGGGAATGCAGTGCATTCACGGCCCCCTAGAGTGGATTTCGGTTCAGGATATGGCGTTGGCGACCCGGCTGTGTTTGGCAGTTGTGGCCAAGGCAACGCAGAAGGACGGCTGAAAATCGCCTGTTGCGTCCTGTACCTTTCGCCTCGGGAGACACGTGTTAAGTTGACTGCAAAACGCACTTAGGAACGATTGATGCAGCGCTACGAATACAAGGTTGTCCCGGCACCCCAGAAAGGCACCAAGGCGAAAGGCGTCAAAACGGCAGAGGGTCGTTTTGCAACCTCGGTCGAGATGTTGCTGAATCAGATGGGCCAGGACGGATGGGAGTACCAGCGCGCCGAGTTGTTGCCCAGCGAAGAACGGTCCGGCCTGACCGGTTCGACCACAAACTGGCGCAACGTCCTGGTGTTCCGGCGCACCATCGACACAGGTCCCGCACCGGTAACAGACCCCGATGAACCGCCGCAGGACGTGGCGCTGGCCCAGCCTGTTCCGGGCCCGGATCACGTCATCGCACCGGAACCCATCGCGCAGGACGCCAACGATCCGCCCTTAACATCACCTGTGTCCGAAGACGATCCGCAACCATCGGATGAAGACCCGGAGCGCCTCAAAAAACCAGAGGCCTGATGACGGTGGGTTAAGGGTGCATTGAAGGCCGTGCGATGGATCGGCGAATTCAGCCATCAAACCGCAAGGCTGCCTGCGCCAGATGTCTGATTTGGATTGCAATGTCATCAGGCGATTTGTCGGCCATACCTTGCAGCTGAAAATTCTTGCGCATTAGCGCCGCGCCAAATAGCACCGCCAGCAACATGGCCGCACGTTCCTGCCGTAGCGAACCGTCCAGCTTGTGCGCCAGCGGATCGGCAAGACCCTGCTGCACCAGTGTGCGGATATCATCACCGACCTCAGGGTCATTGATGTTCACGATCAGCATGGAAAACGCGTTTGCCCTGTCCTTTTTGGGATCATAGGGCTGCGCAAAGCTGTTGACCGCGTTTGTCAGCAGATCGTCTGCGTCTGAGTCCAGCGCGCTCCATCGGTCGATTTGCGCCAATGTCGCCTCGAACAGACCGCGTTTGCCACCGAAGTACCGCGACACAAGGGCTGCATCCACCCCAACAGCGGTTGTGATATCGCGCACGGAAACATTGGAATAGCCGCGTGTCCAAAACAGGTTACGCGCCGCTTGCAAAAGGTTTTCTTTGGTCGATGCTGGCTGGCTCATGATGTCTGTTTAAGATCGAGAGAAAATTTGTCAACAATTGTTGACTCGCGCATGGCCGCCGCATATTTTCTGGTCAACACTCGTTGACATCAATGGAGACCCCCATGCCCAACACAGCTTTGATCACAGGTGCCTCATCCGGTATTGGCGCCGAATTCGCCCGGTATCATGCAGCCAAAGGCGGTGATCTTGTGATTGTTGCGCGACGCCAAGGGCCGCTGGATGATCTGAAAGCCGAATTAGAGGCGGCCCACGGCGTGACCGTCACCGTCCTTGCGCAGGACGTGGGCACGTCTTCTCAGGCCAAAGCCCTGCACGAGGCGATCAAATCCCAGGGGATTGACATTGATATCCTGATCAACAATGCGGGATTTGGTGGGCATGGCGCGTTTCTTGACCGTGATCTGGACAAAGATCAGGCGATGATTGATCTGAATGTCTCCGCCCTGGTGACGCTAAGCCATCTGATTGGCAATGACATGCGCACCCGCGGCAGTGGCAGGATGCTCCATGTATCCTCTACCGCCAGCTTCCAACCGGGCCCGTATCAGGCCGTGTATTTTGCAACCAAGGCGTTTGTCACCTCGTTCAGCCAGGCGATTGACGAGGAAATGCGCGCCCAGGGCATCACCTCGACCGCGCTTTGCCCGGGCCTCGTGGACACCGAATTTGTGGCCACTGCGGATTTGGGCGATACCGGGCTGGCCAAACAAAAAGCGGCGACACCTCAGTCCGTCGCCAAATGCGGGTATGATGCAATGATGGCCGGGGATCTGATTGCGATCAACGACCGCACCTTGTCCTTCATGCTGACATGGCTGGTGCCCTTGCTGCCCCGACGTCGCGTTCTGAAGATGATCGCATCGATGCAATCCAAATAACCGGGTCTTTTGGTTGGCCTGAAATCAACCTGACCCTGAAAGCGATGCGTTTAACAGCGCAGCGCAAAACTTATGGTTGTGCGACACATTTCAAACATGGCGGCACAGACACAGTGTCCCCGGCTTTACGCGCCGGTCAATCACGTTAGGTTTAAAGCGCGCGGTGACGCACCCGCAACGTAGGAAAGCATGTTTTGATGAAACCAATCGCAACCCAACTTGCCATCGGCATTGCAATTCTGTGTCACATCGCAGTGCCAGCCACCGCGCAAGATCGCCTTGGATGGCTCAGCCAGGTTGACGGGCTGGTTGCGTATCAAGGCAGCGCGGATCTGGATGGAGGTGGCGATTTCACGGCAACCCGGGCCTTTTTTCGGGCCACCGGGATTTACCGCTTTGAAACAGACACGTCCGCCGGGGTTTCGATCAGCTATGGACAGTTCGATTACGACTTTAGCAAGGCGATCAACCAGCCCTGGACCGATATCAGGGACATTCGAATTTCGGTACCGGTGCGATTTCGCGTTGGTGAAACTGCAAGTGTTTTTGTGTCCCCTCAGGTACGCTGGGATTATCAAAGCGGAGCGGACGCATCCGACGGCCGAACCTATGGTCTATTTGCTGGGGTTGCCTGGAGAATTAATGACAATCTGACCATCGGACCTGCGTTTGGTGCCTTTTCAAAACTTGAAGACGACGGGACGGATTTTTTCGCTGCGCTGTTGGTGGACTGGAACATCACTGATCGTTGGAACCTGAACACCGGGTCCGGCATCGGTGCAACGCGCGGGCCGGGCCTGAACCTAAGCTATGCGGTGAATGACGCGCTCAGCCTGTCGCTATCGGCGCGATCAGAAGAAATCCGCTTCCGCCTGGATGACAGCGGACTTGCGCCCTCAGGAATCGGCGAAGATCAGAGCATCCCGGTGGTCATCTCACTGAATTACACGCCCAATCCAGCGGTGTCTTTCACGGCGTTTGCAGGGGCTGAGCTGAATGGTCAATTGACACTGGAAGACGCCAACGGGGCAGAGATCAGCCAGCAGGACTATGACACTGCGCCGCTGGTGGGTCTGGCTTTTCGGGTTCGGTTCTAAGCTGCGGCATGTGCTGGATCACACTCCGATGTCCAGAGCCAGCGCGTGAATGCGCGGCACGATATCGCCCAGCGCCTTGTGCACGGCACGATGCCGGGCAACGCGCGACTGCCCTTTGAAAGCAGCGGCGCGGATACGAACATTAAAGTGGCTTTCGCCGCCTTCCTGGAATCCGGCATGTCCGCGATGGCTTTCACTGTCATCAACAACCTCAAGCTCGTGCGGATCAAACGCAACCTGCAAACGGGTTTGGATTTCTTCGCTCACGCTCATTTTTACACTCAACGGCAAATTAATTGCCGTCCCCCTCTTCTACTTTCGGCTGCTTAGATTAAACTGCTGCCTCCGAGTCGAGAAGATGTGTTCTTAAGGATCATACAATGACGAAATCAGACCCTTTCGGATTCGACATGTCCGTTTCCAGCGCCAAGAAAAAGAACCCGCGCGGGCGCCGGGGCATGTCGGGCGCGTCTGAGACCTCGGTTCGTATTTGTGATCACCCCGGATGCAATGAACCCGGCAAGTTCCGCGCGCCAAAGGCACCCGATGTTCTGGATGAATTCTACTGGTTCTGTCAGCAGCATGTGCGGGAATATAACCAGAAATGGAATTTCTTTGACGGTACGACCGAGGCCGAACTGAACGCGCAGCGTTCGAAAGACAAAGTTTGGGAACGTGAAACCAAACCGATGGGGGACCCGGAAGCGCGCGCCTGGGCACGGCTGGGGATCGAGGACCCACATCAGGTACTGGGTGAAAACGCAACCAAGAACCCGGGCCGCACCTCGGGCGGTGGCGGTCGCAGGCTGCCCCCGACCGAGCGTCGGGCGATTGAAATCCTGGAGGCCAACGACAGCTGGTCCAAGGCAGAGGTGCGCAAGGCCTACAAGAAACTGATCAAGGTCCTGCACCCGGACATGAACGGCGGTGACCGGTCGCAGGAGGAACAACTGCAAGAGGTGGTCTGGGCCTGGGATCAAATCAAAGACAGCCGAAACTTCAAGTAATCCCTGTGCAATCCGATCAGCGCGGTGTAAGATCGACGACGACCGGGCGATGATCTGATGGCGTGAGGTCCCGATGCGTCAGACCCGGAGCATCCGGGATGACCTGATCGTCAAATTCCGCAACAGCCACACGTCCTGTCCAGGTGAATGCTTGCGTCACCCCCCGGCTAAGACCGATATGGTCGATCACAAGCTCTTTGTCCTCTCCGATCACAAAGTCAAAGAATTTGGCCGTGAAGTCGGTAGAACCGCCGTTCAGCAGGACGTGGGTCAACTGTTTGTCACAATGGAAAATTGACCCGAATACTCGGTCGACCACCGAATGGGTCAGGAAGTTTTCTTCGAAAAAATCTGATCCGGGGCCGTCATTCAGATCTCCGCACATCACAATGTTGGCGTCCGGGTCGTTGTTCAGCACCTCGTCGACAAAGGCACGCAGCCTGTAAGCCTCGCCGCTGATCCGCCGACGCGCCGTCAGGGATTGCGCGAAATATTCCAGCCTGTCCTGTCCGCCGGCCTCAAACAGACGCTGGCCGTCATTCACGAACTTCGATTTCAGGTGATTGTTGATCACTATGAAGGATGCGCCATGCGCGTCAAAGGTCACGACCTGAGGCACACGCGCAAAATCCACCTGTTCCAGTTCAAGATCGGCGTTGATATCGGCCGTGAAGGGACCGTCAAGGTTGACCGATCCGACCTCATGGGCGCCGACGGCAAAATTGGTGATACCGCGCCCCTCGCGCACAGCCACAAGCAGGGCCTGGGCCCCGCCCTGACCGCGCAGCACCTGCCAGGTGCCGTCGGCGAAATCCGAAAGAAAATGCCGGATTTCGGGCAAGCCGGGTCCTTCCTGTATGGCGATCACATCCGGATCAACCGCCCGGATGACCTGTCCGACACGCGCTGCCAGCGCGGGAACATCGGAAATAGCCGGCGAAAAAGCGCCACCGGCAAAGCTTGGGCGCATAACTGCGGGATTCTGATCTCCGCCCTCCCACCAGCTGTTCATATGTTCAATGTTCCAGTTCATCAACCGCATAGGGCAACTCGCTCATTCGCTTTGTCACGATGGTCCAGGGCCGTGAAATTTGCGGCAACCGACAAACTAGCACACATTCAAGGTTTTGTCCTTTGGGTTGGCGTGATCACAGCAAAGCTTTGGCGCGCTTGGGCCGTTGTCGGCCCTTGGGGTTTGTTGGAAAGATCGCGGCCTCACAGGGGCTGGACGGTCTTTGATACACGCGGATAAGGCCAGTTTGAAAGAAACATTCAATCAGCCTTTTCAGCGGGCGGCTTTCCCTTGCCCTTGCCCGCAATATGTTGCACCACACACAGGCTCGGGCCCGGCAAAGCGGGTCAAAGGATAAGGACGAGGCGAATGGCTGACGGATCGATCGATATCAACGCAAAACCTACCGAGGATATCTCGGTCCGTGACGTATTTGGCATTGATACAGACATGGCAGTCAAAGGGTTTGCGGAAGCCAGTGATCGCGTGCCCGTTATCGATAACACCTACAAATTCGATCCTGAAACCACTCTGGCGATTCTGGCAGGCTTTGCCCATAACCGCCGGGTGATGATCCAGGGCTATCACGGCACCGGAAAGTCGACCCATATCGAACAGGTCGCCGCACGCCTGAACTGGCCCGCCGTGCGTGTGAACCTGGACAGCCATATCAGCCGGATCGACCTGATCGGCAAGGACGCCATCAAGCTGCGCGACGGCAAGCAGGTCACCGAATTTCACGAAGGCATTCTGCCCTGGGCGCTGCGCAATCCCGTTGCCATCGTTTTTGACGAATACGACGCGGGTCGTGCGGACGTGATGTTCGTTATTCAGCGTGTGTTGGAGCATGACGGCAAGCTGACCCTGCTGGACCAGAATGAAATCATCACGCCAAACCCCAATTTCCGGTTGTTTGCCACTGCAAACACTGTGGGTCTGGGCGATACAACCGGGCTGTATCACGGGGTTCAGCAGATCAACCAGGCGCAGATGGACCGCTGGTCGCTTGTTTCCACGCTGAACTACCTTAGCCACGATGCCGAGACGATGATCGTTCTGTCAAAGGCGCCGCATTACAATACCGAAAAGGGCCGCAAGACGGTTGGTCAGATGGTCACCGTTGCCGAGCTGACCAGAACCGCCTTCATGAACGGTGATCTGTCAACGGTCATGAGCCCTCGGACAGTGATCAACTGGGCCCAGAACGCCGAGATATTCCGTGATGTCGGCTATGCCTTCCGCCTGTCTTTCCTGAACAAATGTGACGAACTTGAACGCCAGACGGTGGCCGAATTCTATCAGCGCTGCTTTGACGAAGAACTGCCCGAAAGCGCGGCCAGCGCCAGCCTGGGCTGACACCTGAACAGGCCGGCCTGCGACACACTGCGCCAGCCTGTATCTTGTCAGAAAAACAACTAATTCTATGCCGGGGTCCCAGGCCGCAGGTCGGTGCCGAACGCCCGGCTGGGATGGGGAATGCAAGCCGCATGCAGCAGCCGCAAATGCGGCTGCGCGAACGTGGCCAGATCAGGCCATACCCAGTGCTTCTTTGTACATTTCCAGCACCGCTTCTTCTTCGGCGATGTCATCCTTGTCCCGCTTGCGCAACGCAATGACCTTGCGCATGACCTTGGTGTCATAGCCCCGTGCCTTTGCCTCGGCCATCACTTCCTTTTGCTGTTCTGCGATGTCCTTTTTTTCGGCATCCAGCCGTTCGAACCGTTCAATGAACTGACGCAGTTCACCGGCGGTGACGCGATAATTCGCTGCGGCCTGATCTTCGGTCATGTCTTCCATATACTTCTCTCCCACAAGGCTGAAATCTGATGCGGTAACACCGGGCTGCACGCCGGATACAGTGCCGCTGATCAGGCCGCAAGCACCCAATCCCCAGACGCCCTTGTCTGAACCGGGACGATCCGCTAAGCGCTCTGACAGAAATTTAAGATGTTGGGACAAATGTTCGAAATCATCACATGGGGTGGCGCGGCCCTGTCCTTGGCCGGCCTTGTTGGGCTGGTCTGGTGCATTCTGCGCGTTATGAAGGCGCGCAGCGCTGGCCTGTCTGATGATGAGCTGCGCGCTGCGGTTCAAGCCGTTCTGCCGTGGAACCTGGCGTCGCTGTTCTTGTCGGTGATCGGCCTGATGCTGGTTATCCTTGGGATTTCGTTCGGGTAAAAGACGCGATCAGATCGGCAAGTTATCGAATCGCGCTTCCAGCGCGTCTTCGCACAATGCCGCGTCCAGCCGCCGCAGGCGCGACGGCACGTGCATACCTTGCTGACGCATCCGATCAATAATCTTGCTCACGCTGGGCTGAAGTGCCAGGCGTGTATCCAAACAGGCATTCTGAAGCTTCTGTTCCAGCAGTTCGGCTTCGGAATATAGATTACTCGGCGTCATGACCATCCTCCCGGTTGATGTCACTGTCCCAGATATAAGTAACGGGATTGCGACCTTAAGGTTTTCACGTAACGATGTGCGGAAACTCGCC
>JBCCIK010000076.1:0-16693 GCA_039028255.1 Pseudomonadota bacterium
CGGCGGACAAACCCCGCTGAAACTGGCCAACGCGCTCGAGGCCGAGGGCATTCCAATCCTGGGCACCACGCCGGATGCCATTGATCTGGCCGAGGATCGCGAACGCTTTCAGGCGCTGGTCAACGAACTGGGTCTGAAACAGCCCAAGAACGGTATCGCCTCGACCGGCGAACAGGCGTTGGAGATCGCGGACAAGATCGGTTTCCCGCTTGTCATACGCCCGTCTTATGTACTGGGTGGGCGCGCCATGGAAATCGTGCGCGATATGGATCAGTTGAAGCGTTATATCAACGAGGCCGTTGTTGTTTCGGGCGACAGCCCGGTATTGCTCGACAGCTATCTGGCCGGTGCGGTTGAACTGGATGTGGATGCGTTGTGTGATGGCACCGATGTACATGTGGCAGGCATCATGCAGCACATCGAAGAAGCGGGCGTGCACTCGGGCGACTCAGCCTGTTCGCTGCCTCCTTATTCGCTGTCCAAACAAATCATCGACCAGATCAAGGATCAGGCGTTCAAACTGGCCAAGGCGCTGAATGTAGTCGGGCTGATGAACGTGCAGTTCGCAATCAAAGATGATGAGATTTACCTGATCGAAGTGAACCCGCGCGCCTCGCGGACCGTGCCGTTTGTGGCAAAAGCCACCGACAGTGCCATTGCTTCAATCGCAGCGCGTGTGATGGCCGGTGAAAAATTGTCCGGTTTTCCGATGCGACCTGCCTATCAGGAAGGCCAGGACACCAAAATCGCCGACCAGATGACACTGGCTGACCCGGACATGCCGTGGTTCTCGGTGAAAGAGGCTGTCCTGCCCTTCGCGCGGTTCCCCGGCGTTGACACGATTCTTGGACCTGAGATGCGATCAACCGGCGAAGTTATGGGCTGGGATCGCAACTTTCCGCGCGCGTTTCTGAAGGCGCAGATGGGGGCCGGAATGGTTCTGCCCGCTGATGGCTGTGCCTTCATATCAATCAAGGATACAGACAAGGGCGCTGATATGCTCGAAGCCGCCCGCGTACTGATCGCCCAGGGTTTTGAGCTGGTGGCCACGCGGGGCACGCAAAGCTGGCTGGACGAACACGGCGTCCCCTGCGGCGTGGTGAACAAGGTTTATGAAGGACGCCCGGATGTCACCGATCTGATGAAAGACGGTGGTGTTCAACTGGTTATGAATTCAACCGAAGGGGCCCAGGCGGTCGAGGACAGCAAATCCATCCGCTCGATCGCGCTGTATGACAAAATCCCCTATTTCACGACCGCCGCCGCCAGCTATGCCGCCGCACTGGCGATCAAAGCGCAGGCCGAAGGGGATGTGGAAGTAAAGTCGCTGCAAGGCTGACCTGCAACCTGATCCTGATTGCAAAACCCCCGGTCCTGGACCGGGGGTTTGTCTTTATGCAACGGCCTTGGATTGCAGTTTCCTGCGTTCCTCACGCTGAAAAAGCACCATGTAGAACACCGGCGCGGCCACCATGGTCAGGATCGTGGCAAACGCCAACCCGCCCATAATCGTCACCGCCATCGAGCGAAAAAACGCATCTGTGAGCAGCGGCGCCATCCCAAGAATGGTTGTGATCGCAGCCAGCATGACCGGGCGAAGACGGGATACCGATGCTTCGATGATTGCATCACGCAAAGGCTTGCCTGTGGCCCGCACCAGATCAATCTCTTCCACCAGAACAATTCCATTCTTGATCAGCATCCCGGACAGGCTGAGCAGGCCCAGCAAGGCGGTGAAGGTAAAGGGCAGACCGGTGCCAAGCAGACCAATGACAACACCATTGACCGACATCGGGACCAGCAGCCAGATGATGATCGGTTGACGGATTGCGTTGAAGATCAGAACCGAGATCAACACCATGATCAGCAAGCTCAAGGGCAGCTGGCGTCCAAGGCTTTCGTTGGCGTCGTTCGAGTTTTCAAACTCGCCCCCCCATTCCATCCGGTAGCCCGGCGGCAGTTCCATCGACTCGATGGCGTCCCGCACTTCGGCATGAACCTGCGCGGCTGTCACACCGGCAGGAATGTTCGCGCCAACGGTAATGGTCAGCACCCTGTCACGACGATGCACCAGTGTATTGACTGATCTGTAGTCGAACCCGTCAACCATTTGTTCAATGGGCACAAAGCGTTCTGATTGATCCGAATACACAACCTGATCCACGATCGAATAGTCTCCGTCCGCCGGACGCCGAATTATGATCGGGATCAGACGGTCACGTTCGCGGAACACACCCGCAGTGAACCCGTCGGTCGAGAATTGCAGCGTGGCTGCTATGTCTTCGCGGGTAACACCTGCGGTCTGGGCCCGTTCGGTTGCGTAAATCGGTTGTACCGCCAGTTCTTTTTCTCGCCAGTCATGATGTACGTGCAGGGCGTTCTCCGACGCCTCCCGCATGCGAACCACGGCCTCGTCGGCAAGCTGGCGCAAAACAACCGGATCGCTGCCGGAAAACCGCGCCTGGATGGGATCGCCACCGCCGGGCCCAAAGATCAGCCGCCGGGTTTTGAACTCTCCTTCCGGGAATTGCGCAGATCCAAAGGCTTCCAGTTCGGCGCGCAGGGGTGGAATATCATCAATTGATTCCGTTCGGATGATCAGGTGCCCATATGACGGATTGGGCTTTTCCGCCTCGTAGGTCAGCAGAAACCTTGTCGCCCCCTGCCCAACAAACGTTGCAACCGAGACAACATCATCCCGTTCGGCCAGCCATTCTTCGAACACTTTCATGTCTTCGGACGTGCGTTCAATGGGGGTGCCTTGCGGCAGCTTGTAATGGACAAAGAAAAGGGGCGTGTTCGAATCCGGAAAAAACTGTTGTTTGACAAGACCAAAACCCACAAAGCAGGCAAAAGTCACACTTACCAGCGCAACGATCACCAGCCAGCGGAACCGCAGTGCTGCCCGCAGGATGACACCATAAGCGCGGAACATGATGCCGCTATAGGCATCTATTTCACCGGCCTTGCCTTGTTCAAAGAAGTAATGGCCCAGCAATGGTGTAACTGTCAGCGCCAGCACCCAGCTTAGCAGCAGCGAGATCGCGATCACCGCAAAAAGCGAAAACAGAAACTCGCCAGTGGCATCCGGGCTCAGACCGATCCCGGCAAAGGCCATGATGCCGATCACCGTGGCACCCAGCAACGGTATCTGGGTTTTTGACGCCGCCTCTTCGGCCGCATCGCGCGACGTTTTGCCCCGCAGCATGGCAATCTGCATTCCTTCGGCCACCACAATGGCATTGTCGACCAACATGCCCATCGCGATGATCAAGGCACCCAGCGAAATCCGCTCCATCTCGATCGAGAACATCAGCATGAACAGCAAGGTGCCCACCACCGTCAGCAGCAGCGTGGATCCAACCACGACAGCGGCCCGCCAGCCCATGAAAATGGCCAGCACGGCAACGACAATGGTCACCGACATCGCAAGGTTCACCAGAAAATCATTCGACGCCTGTTCGACGACAACATGCTGTTGATAGATCGGCAGAATTTCGACCCCAACGGGAATTTGGGAATCCAATGCGGCAAGCTTGGCATCGGCACGCTTGCCCACTTCGACTATGTTTTCAGTCAACAGACCGGCAATACCAAGTGTAAAAGCCTCGGTCCCGTCGTAGCGGATGATCACCTCGGGGTCATTCTGTCGTCCGCGATAGACTTCGGACATATCAAACAGATTGATGACCTGCCCTTGCGATCCGACGGACAGACCTGCAATTGCGGAAACGGAATCAGAGCCTTCGGCCGTCAGCAGAGTTGTGCGGTCATTTGCTGTTCGCAAAGAGCCGGATGAATTCACAGAGTCCGCGTTGGCGATGGCTTCGTTGATCGATTGCAATGGTACGTTTTGGTTGACGGATATCGCCAGGTCGGGTTCAACAAAGATGGCCTCTTCCGGTAGGCCCATGACCTCGACATCGGCAACGCCTTGAACCGTCAGCAGTTCGCGCCTCAAAAACGTGGACAGCGCGTGTTTTTCCGCGTCCGAGAACCCGTCAGCCGTGACTGCATAAAACAGGCCGAAAACATCCCCGAAACCATCATTGACAAACGGCTGCCCGACGCCTGATGGCAATCCTCGCGCCGCGTCGCGCACCTTGGCCCGCAATTTGGTCCATATCTCGGGCAGGCTTTCGCCGTCGTAGGTGTTCTTGATCTCGACCTCTATCAACGAAAAGCCGGGCTGATTGACCGACGTGATCAAGTCCACTTCACCCAACTGCTGAATCGCCGATTCCAGCGGCTCGGACACTTCCAGCGCAACTTGCTCGGCGGTGGCGCCGGGATACTGCGTGGCGACGACGGCCGTTTTGATGGTGAATGCCGGGTCCTCTAGTCGACCCAAAGACATAAACCCGATCATGCCGCCGAACAATGCGATCAGAATAATCAGCCATGTGTATATCGGTCGGTCGATCGATGCGCGCGCGATGTTCATATGCTTATCTCTCAGTTCGCAAAGCCGGTAAAGCGACGCACGGTCTGACCGTCGACCAGAACGCTGCCGCCCGCAACCACGATCTCATCCCCATCAGACAGCCCGGTCAGAACACGCACCCCCCCGGATTGCGTGGGCTCGACGGTCACGGGAACCCTGCGAACGGTGCCTTCGTCCGCACCAACGGGCGAAAACACCATAACGCCCAGCGCACCTTGGGCGTCAGCAACAATCGCAGTGGCTGGAACAACAATACCTGTGCGGTTGTCCTGCACCTGCACATTGACGGTTACGGACGAGCCTGGAAGAATCTGCAGACCCTCGGGCGGCGTCAGCCCAAACTGAATTCGAAAAGTTTGACCCACGCTGGAACTTTCAGCGTCGAATTCGCGAATTTCCAGCGGAAAAACCTCATCACTGACTGGGAATTTGGCGGTGATCGTAATGTCGTCTTCCTGGCCCGAGCGCTGGAACAGGATTTCGGGAACGTCGACCTCGATCCTGAGTTCCGACATATCGTGAATGCGCACAATCGGCGCCCCGGCCGAGATCGTGGTAAACGATTCAACTGCACGGCTTGACACCAGAGCGTCAAACGGTGCGGATAAGGTCGCCTGCTCAAGATCATACAAGGCGTCTCTGACCGCGATATCAGCCAGTTGCGCTGCCGTTTCGGCGTCGTCCACCGCAACCTGGCTGGCCGCCGTCCCGCGCAAACGCGACAGTCGGGCCAGTGTGCGGTCGGCCTGATCCTTTTGCAAAACGGCCCGGTCATAGCGCCGCTGGAAAGGTTCCCGATCCAGTTGTGCAATCAGTTCGCCCTTGGGAATGACAAACCCTTCGGTGACAGGCATTTCCAGAATTTGGCCGGCAACCTGAAACGCCAGATCAACGGTCTGTCGCGCCGCGACCCGGCCAAAGAATTGGCGCGAGAATCCAGGCGCAGTCTCGTGAACAACCATCAGTTTCACAGGTTTGGCAGTGTCCTGTGCAGCAGCCGAGCTGGCAAGCAACGTCAAGACCACGCCAAGTACAGAAAAAAGTTTCATTTCTTCAGTCCTTTGGGGATACCGGTTTTCATGATGTTCTCGCGTATTTTGCGGGCAAGATTAGCAAAATCTGCGGTTTCTGTTGCTGTCAACCCGGATGCACGCTGAAACAGGGCGCCGGCTTCGGCGACCAGCATCTGACGCATTTCAAGACCCTTTGATGTTAGCACCAACAGCCACGCGCGTCGGTCTTCGGGATCACGCTGACGGGTTAAGTAGCCCGCCTTTTCCAAAGCGTCCGCCGTTGAGGTGATGTTTGAAGGAACGGTCAACATATCCGCAGCCAGAACACCCATACGTTTTGGCAGATCAAGCTTAATGATCATATGGCATTCCTGATGACTCAAATCCATCTTGATCTGATCAAAGCTTTCCTCGAGCTTCCAGTAAAGCGCGTAAACGCCCATCATGGCCTGCATTTCAGGGCTCAGACGCTTTACCAGAGCGCTGTCATCAAACGTCATAATCTGGCTCCGCCGTATTTTCGCCTTTCGGTATACTTCAAAAAATGAACTATTCAAGAACTGAAATTGATTTGCCGTCAGGTCAGACTGTCCGGGCACTCAATCTCTCTTGAACAAACCCGTGTATATGGGCATTTTGGGCCAATCCGAAAAATCCAGGACACAGCATGTATACGCCAGCAATCACCGGCACGGGTGTGTTTACGCCAGACAACATCATCACCAACGCAGAGCTTGTGGTCGCTTTCAACGCCTATGCCGACAAGATGAACGCAACGAATGCAAAGGCAATCGCGGCCGGTGAGATAGAGCCGTTGGCACATTCGTCCGAGGAATTCATCGTCAAGGCGTCCGGCATAGAAAACCGGTTTGTCATGGACAAAAGCGGTGTGCTGGACCCTGACGTCATGCGCCCGTCCCTGCGTCAGCGCAGCGACGACGAACCCGGCATCATGGCTGAAATGGCCGTGGATGCCTGCAACACGGCGCTGGCTCAGGCCGGACGGACACCAGCGGATGTTGACTTGGTCATTTGCGCTGCCTCAAATCACGAACGCGCCTACCCCGCAATCGCCATCGAGATCCAACAGGCCTTGGGAATTGACGGCTTCGGCTTTGATATGAATGTTGCCTGTTCTTCGGCAACGTTCGGAATTCAGGCGGCCGCCGATATGGTCCGGTCCGGATCGGTCCGGTCCGCATTGGTGGTCAACCCCGAAATCTGCTCGGGTCATCTGGAATGGCGCGACCGTGACTGCCACTTTATTTTCGGGGATGTCGCAACCGCCACTCTGATCGAACGCAAGGACGATGCAAAAGGCGCACATTTCGAGATATTGTCCACCCGATGCGCCACCGCGTTTTCAAACAATATTCGTAACAACAACGGTTTTTTGCGCCGTTCTCGCCCAGATGGGATGGAAGACCGTCGCGACATGCAGTTCATGCAGAACGGACGGAAAGTGTTCAAAGAAGTGCTGCCGATGGTCAGCCGGCACATCAGCGATCACATGACTGACGAGGGGGTGGAAAGTGGCGATCTGAAACGTCTTTGGCTGCATCAGGCCAACAAGACGATGAATGATTTTATCGGCAAAAAGGTTCTGGGCCGTGAACCCGAAGCCGATGAACAACCCAACATTTTGCAAGACTATGCCAACACATCTTCCGCAGGGTCGATCATCGCGTTTTCAAAATACTCGGACGACTTGCAAGATGGTGACGTAGGGCTGATCTGCTCTTTCGGGGCCGGATATTCTGTTGGCTCTGTAATCGTAAAACGTCATATCTGAGACTGCGGCGCTTACCGCACGACCCGAAACACCTGGAATGCAGCGTCATCGAAACCGTCAACTTCTTCGACGGTGGCCGGAAAATCTCCGTTCAAGAACATGGCCGGCAACCCTGCGCCGTCGGAAACCGATGTCCAGAAGTCAGCCCTGGGATGTGATTTACAGACGATCACATAATCCAGATCCAGTGAGTCCAGTTGCCGAGCAACATCCGGCACGTCGCTGCGGTACAACGCGATCTGAGCCAGATTGCCGGCCTCATTCCGGTGATAATTGCCACCCAGAACGGAGTGCCCGGTAAATCGCAAAATATTCCCGGCAAAGTCGAAATCGGCCAAAATGAAACCAGGCGACAACGCTTTCAACCGTTCGATCTCGGCCTGTGTGTTACATGTGAACGGCACTTGATTCAGATCCGGATCGGCCGCGACCTGGTTGGCAGATGTTGTTTGAGAAAAGAAATAACTCTCGAGGCTACCGCCGGTTTTAGGCGACATAAACACCAAAAACACAATCGTTAGAACGCCATAAATTCGTTGATTGCCCGTTCGATACCGAGTGTAAATCACCCGCAATACCTGAGCTTGCACCACGACCAGAGAGATGGCCAGAAACGCCGTCATGCGGGACTGATACAAAAAAAGTACTAAGCTGGTCAGCATCACCGTAACGAACAGCGCGTATTCAGTCTTTTCATCGGCAATGATGGCAAAAACAATGCCCGCTACAATAGAGAAAACAGCCATGCCGATCAGGGCAATCGTCTCACCGGTATGACGTTGCAATATTATGGTGACACCCTGCGCTTCGGTGATCTGGCTCAACCAAAACTCGCGCATGGCAAGCGGCATCTGGTCAATCGGGTTCTGAAGACAAAAAGGCGCATATGTCTTGGCCAGCCACAACACCGAAGCCCCCACAACGCCAAAGCAAACAGCCCTTACCCAGATCGACTTTGTCGACGCGAGGTGGGCGGCAAGAAACAATCCGATCGCGGCAGCAGTCGCAGGCAGCGCAACGCTTATGGTTAACCCGTCGCACCCCGGATAAAAGAAGCTTTCCCGGCTGGCTGACACCAGAATGGTCAGCGTAAAAAAACCAACTATCGCTGCACAGAACTGCAGTATGTAATGGCGCGCGGCGCGACCCCGAAACACCCAGTCAAGGGCACAGAAGGCTCCGATAACACCGATATGCGCAAGCGCCTCGGCCCCGATTGACAAAGACAACGCCAGACATGCCCCAAGCCAAAAACCGGCGTGCCGCCTGGACCGGCGCGAAACAAAAAATAACAGAGCAGCGACAAATAGCAGAACCTGCAACCCATGGTGATCAAAGGCGAAATAGTCGAACTTGGCGGTATACTTTACCGCAAAGGCGCCGACCAAAAGGGCCGAAAAGGCGCCGACCCGTCCGCCCAGAACGCCGCCGGTCACGGTGATTGTCCACAAAGTCAGCGCTGCCAGCAGTGTAGGCCACGCCACAGCCGTGAAATAAAGCGCGTCGGTCGGTGGCATCACCAGATTGCTGACCCAATAAAGAGCCGCGATCGGCGCATCCACAAGCCTGGACCAATGCATCAAGGTACCGTCACCCAACCCCATCCGATGCTGGTACGGGTCAAACCACGACTGACCATTCAACAGATCGGTAACCGCGACCCAGCGCATCACGTCATCTGAACGGCCGGTAAACTCATCCATAGTTGCCAGGACGGCCAGAACAACAGCAACGACCAGAAAAACCCGGCACAAAAGTCTGTCCGCCAGAACCCTGTAGGCCGGTTGCGTTGTGTGCATGTCTCTGCTCTTGGTCGGTTGTTGTTCAGACTGGATTGACGGCCTGCCTGATTGTTCAGCTTACGCTTTCCTCTTCCAGATGCAGCTTCATTTCAATCAGAACCTGTTGCAAAAGGCTGGTTTCTTTTAGCAGGCGCTTTGCTTCGTTGACCGTGATAATGCCGTCTTCGATGGCGGCCTGATATTCGGTCATCAGCATCGCAAACCTCTGGCTAAGCGCAATGACATCAGAATTGACCCCCCCGGTACGTGGGGCGTCGGTGTTGCGGTCGCCATAGGACAGGGTGATATTTTTCAAATCCGCCAGCGCCGAGGTCACGTGCGGATAAGAGGCTGCATTTTCAAGACGGGCCACAGCGTCA
Source organism: Pseudomonadota bacterium (assembly GCA_039028255.1). Taxonomy (GTDB): domain Bacteria; phylum Pseudomonadota; class Alphaproteobacteria; order Rhodobacterales; family Rhodobacteraceae; genus Ruegeria. Next base: position 9,411 of record JBCCIK010000076.1, read on the forward strand.
ACCGGCATGAAGCGGTCCGTATGTTCGGCATTATCCGAATAATAGCGGCCCAACGTGGCTTTGGACTTTCCGGTAATTTCACAGGCCGCTTCGATCCCAACGTCTTTCACCAATGCCTCGGTGTGTTTTTTGAGATAGGCCCCGATATCTGCCATGCTGTTACCTTTTCTCCTGCGCGTGCCTGTCCCCTCGAACATGGGGGAACCGGTCGGGAAATTTCCCATATTCGAGTCATAATTGAAATGGCATAAATTGACTATCCCTCAGATATGCGGGGGATTTTGTGAGTGAGTGGCGGCAGTTCCTGCCGGTAACGAGTGATTGTGGGGCGGTATTTTTTGGCGTCGCACCGTTTTGGCCACATGACGGCCGACGGCGTCGCTGTTGTGGACGCGGGGGTTCCATCCCCAAAAGAGCGTATGCTCGGTCTCTGCAGATGCAACGGCGACGTCGCTATTTATTAAAGACTTTGATGACTTGTCGGCACCCGGCATGCGCTTTAGACCGGCGCCATGGCCAAGCTGTATTTCAATTATTCGACCATGAACGCGGGAAAATCCACCGTACTGCTTCAGGCGTCGCACAACTACCGCGAACGCGGCATGGAAACGTACCTGATGACCGCCGCCATCGACGGGCGTGCTGGTCAGGGACAGATCGCATCCCGTATAGGGATTTCAGAACAGGCCGATACTTTTTTGCCCACCGACAACGTGTTTTCGATGATCGAAAACCGCCTGCACAATGCTGCAATCGCCTGTGTATTTGTCGACGAAGCCCAGTTTCTGTCCGAAGATCAGGTCTGGCAGCTGGCGCAAGCAGTGGATGATCTGAATATGCCTGTGCTCACCTACGGGCTCAGGGTGGATTTTCAGGGCAGATTGTTTCCGGGGTCTGCCGCGTTGCTGGCAATAGCGGACGAAATGCGCGAGGTCCGAACAATCTGCGAATGCGGGCGCAAGGCAACCATGGTTATCCGCCGGGGCGATGACGGAAAGCCGATAACCGAAGGCGCGCAGGTCCAGATCGGCGGAAACGAGACGTATGTCTCGTTGTGCCGCAAGCACTGGCGCGAAGCGGTCGGGCGCTAGATCAGGGTTTCCGGCAGAATCGGCGATTAAATCGGGCAGAACCGCCATGCTGGGCACGGCCTGATCAGTGCATCCGCCCACCCACAGGGACTTTGCCATCAGGTCCGATCAAAACGATTTCACCCTGCGCGTCCGGCAGCCCCAACACCAGCACTTCGGACATGAATTTGCCGATCTGGCGCGGCGGAAAGTTGACCACCGCCATGACCTGCTTGCCGACCAGTGCGGCCGGATCGTAATGCGCCGTGATCTGGGCCGAGGTTTTTCGCTCGCCTATTGCGTCGCCAAAGTCGATCCACATTTTAATCGCGGGTTTGCGGGCTTCGGGATACGGCTCGGCCCGGATCACTTCGCCGACGCGGATATCCACCTTGAGGAATTCTTCAAAAGAAATCTCACTCACCAGACAACTCCCTGGATCGTTCGGTCGCGGCTTTGACGGCGCGATGCAGCAGGTCCGGAAATCCTTGTTCCTGATGCATCAGAACCTCCAGCGCCGCCTGCGTAGTGCCGTTCGGAGACGTGACGTTGGCGCGCAATTCAGATGGCTCCTCGTCAGCAGCAACTGCCAGAGCCCCTGCCCCGGCTACAGTCGATTTGGCCAGTTTCATCGCCAGGTCGTGCGGCAGGCCCTGTGCTTCGCCAGCTGCGGCCAACGTCTCGATCAGGTGAAACACATAGGCGGGACCGGATCCGCTGAGCCCGGTGACAGCATCCATTTGCGATTCCTTCGACAACCTTACGGTCTGACCTATCGTCGATAACAGATTTTCCGCCAGCGCTACGTCATCGTCTGAGGTCTGCGCGTTTGCGATCAAGGCTGTGATGCCCTGACGGATCGCCGCAGGCGTGTTGGGCATTGCCCGCACAATCGGGGTGTCAGACCCCAGCACGCTTTCGAATGTGCCAATTGACGTTCCCGCCGCAACCGAGATGAACAGGCTGCCACCTCCACCCAGCGCCTGTATCGATGGCAGCGCATCACCCATCATTTGCGGTTTGACCGCCACCAGAACCACGGCGGGCCTTGTGGGCAAATCAGTGTTCAGATGAACGCCAATGGATTTCACCCAATCCGACGGATTCGGGTCAATGACCCAGACGGATGTGGCGGGAAGGCCGTGGTCCAGCCAACCCGCCAGCATTGCGGACCCCATCTTTCCGCAGCCCAACAGCACCAGGCCCCGTTCGGTGACCCGAGACATGTCCATGATCGCCCCTCTCCTTACGTGTCGGTTCGGGGCACAGCATTACGCCCGCCCGTAGGCCTCTGCAATGGCAACCTGCATTGCGTCTTCCGGGTCGCGATTACCCCATGTCACCAGCTGAATCGCCGGATAATACCGTTCTGCGCTCAGCACTGCGGCCGAGATCATCGTATCGATCTGATCCGGGCTGGCCATCTGACCGCCCGCCAGAACCAGACCATACCGATAGATCATCAGCTTCTGGTTATCCCAGTACGTGAAGGCCCCCGCCCAGCATTGATCATTCATCTTGTTGAGCAACGCGTACAATTCGGATTCGCGCTCGGCCGGCGGCTCCATCTCAAACGAACACACCATGCGCAGCGTTTCGTCAAAATTCGACCAGGCCAAAGTGATTGAGTATGTGCGCCACTGGCCCTCGACAGCCATGGCGATCTGATCATCGCCGATGCGGTCGAAATCCCAGTCGTGATGTTCGGCCAAATGTTCAACAATATCGATCGGATGAAGGTCTTCTTCGAGAAACTGCTCGGAAAGGGCCATAATGCCACCTCACTGATTTCTAGCATTCTGGGACTGGCAGCGCCCCAACGCTAGTTGCCTGCTCTACAAGCCGGGCTTCCCCCGTTGGCTTGTACTAAATATGGTGCGATGTGGTCGGGACTCTGACAACCCCATTTTTTGGGGATAACGACAATAAGTTGTGGACAGCTGGCAACGCAGATCAAAATATTGGCGCATAACACAGCTTTGTCTTGATTAAATTCGGCAACACGTCACAATATGCCGCACTGCCCGACCCGCTGCCGGTCGCGCGGTTTTTTGTCTTCGACTGAAATTCTGGATTTTTCGGAGCGCTGCGGCGTTATTTGCCGGAGTTCGCCTCTAACGCGGCGATGCGCGCCTCAAGCGCTGCATTTTCTTCGCGCGCTTTTTGTGCCATCGCCCGAACGGCGTCGAATTCTTCGCGCGTGACAAAATCGCGATCGGCCAGCCAGCGATCGATCATTGATTTCATCGCAGTCTCAGCCTCTTCCTTCGCACCCTGCGCCACGCCCATTGCGTTGGTCATCAGTTGGGAAACGTCGTCAAGGATCTTGTTGCGGGTCTGCATGGCTTTTCTCCGAATTGGCGGTTGTTCACTATATGGGTAAAGAATGGCCCGGGCTCAAGGTTGACTTGCACCGCCAACGGAAGGCAATGAGACGCATATGCAGGCTGTTGTGAATTTTCCCGATCTGTCACCTGAACTGTTCTCGATCTCTGTCTTTGGGATCGAGTTCGCCCTGCGATGGTATGCGCTGGCCTACATCGCCGGCATCCTGATTGCCTGGCGCATGGCCGCAATCGCGCTGAAACGGACCAGCCTGTGGCACAATCAGAAGCCGCCATTAAAGCCCGAACAGCTTGAGGACCTGATCACATGGATCATCCTTGGGGTGATAATGGGCGGTCGCCTGGGATTTGTCCTGTTCTATCAGCCCGCCTATTATCTGTCGCACCCGGTAGAGATTTTGAAGGTCTGGCAAGGTGGCATGGCGTTTCATGGCGGCCTGCTGGGGGTTATCCTTGCGGCTTACCTTTTTGGCCGTCGACATCAGGCACCTGCATTGTCGCTGGGTGATCTGGTGGCCTACACTGTGCCGCCGGGCTTGTTGCTGGGACGTCTGGCGAACTTCGTCAATGCCGAACTCTGGGGGCGGCCCAGTGAATTGCCATGGGCGGTGATCTTTCCGGGCATAGCAGCACAGGATTGCCCGGATGTGGTTGCAGGCATGTGCGCCCGCCATCCTTCGCAACTGTACGAAGCCGCACTGGAAGGCGTGCTGCTGGGCGCCGTGTTGATTTGGCTTGTATACCGGCGCGGGGCGTTTCGAACACCTGGCCTGATCATGGGTGTATTTCTGGCGGGCTATGGCGCGTCGCGCTTTTTTGTCGAATTCTTTCGGCAACCGGATGCGCAATTCGTGTCACCGGGTAATCCTCTGGGCCTGGCATTTCATGTCGGTGGCTACGGGCTGACGATGGGGCAAATTTTATCCCTGCCCATGATCGCCATAGGGTTGTGGTTTGCGATCCGCGCTCGGCGTGCGGCATGAGCCTGCTGGATCATCTGCTTGCGCGTATCCACCTTGATGGTCCGATCAGCGTTGCAGATTACATGTCGGACTGCCTGCTGCATCCGACCTTTGGGTATTACACAACCCGCGATCCGCTGGGGGCGCAAGGTGACTTTACCACCGCACCTGAAATCAGCCAGATGTTCGGAGAGCTGACCGGGCTGTGTCTGGCGCAATGCTGGCTGGATCAAGGGCGGCCATCTGAATGTGTTCTGGCCGAACTCGGGCCGGGTCGCGGGACCTTGATGGCGGATATCCTGCGCGCGACCCGTTCGGTGCGTGGCTTTGCGGACGCAGCACAAATCCACCTGATCGAAGCCTCGCCAGTTTTGCGGGAAAAGCAAGCCCAAGCATTGCAGGCGTACACACCGCACTGGATCGATTCGGTATCCGATTTGCCGGACCTGCCAGTGTTTCTGATCGCAAACGAGTTTTTTGACGCTCTGCCCATACGTCAGTTCGTTCGGGACGGCGATGGTTGGCGGGAGCGGCTGATTGGCGCACAACAGGGCCAATTGACTTTTGGTCTGGGACCAAACGTTCCGCAAGCCGCGCTGGCAGGCAGGCTGACGGATACGCAAGACGGCGATCTGGTCGAGCTGCGCGCGGCCGCGGTTCCGGTCGTGGAATCCATAGCAGATCGAATCGCCACCCGAGGAGGCGCGGCCCTGATCCTGGATTACGGAGACTGGCGTTCACTGGGCGACACGTTCCAGGCTGTGAAATCCCAGGATCGCGTGCCCCCTTTGAAGGAGCCAGGTCAGGCGGATTTGACCGCGCATGTGGATTTCGAACCACTTGCTGCAACAGCCCTGTCCAAAGGGTGTGCGCATACGCGCCTGACACAACAGGGCGTTTTTCTTGAAAGGCTGGGGATTGCCGACCGTGCCCAGATACTGGCTCGGTCCGTCGGCGGTTTGGAACTGGAACAGCTGGTTCAGGCACATCGCCGGTTGACGCATCCCGAGGAAATGGGAAACCTGTTCAAAGTGCTGGGCCTTTACCCATCACATTCAGCACCACCATCGGGACTGGACCCATGACTTTGGAAATTCTGACCTCGGATTTGCTGTCGCCTGTGCGGCACGGGTTTTTCAGCCGTCGCGGCGGCGCATCCTCGGGTATTTTCAGCGGTTTGAACTGCGGGCATGGATCGTCAGACCTGACCGAAGCGGTGGTGCTGAACCGTCAGCGTGTGGCCGATGCGATGGGAGTGGAACAGGACGCGCTGGTCGGGGTGCATCAGGTGCATTCTCCAACCGTGCTGAAGGTAGAAGGCCCGATCAACGGCGACAAACCCAAGGCTGATGCGCTTGTGACCGCAACACCCGGCGTAGCCCTGACAATTTTGACGGCCGATTGCCAGCCCGTTCTATTTGCCGATCCGAACGCAAAAGTGATCGGCGCCGCCCATGCCGGGTGGCGCGGTGCGTTGGATGGCGTGTTAGAGGCCACTCTGGACGCAATGGAATCCCTGGGCGCGGATCGTGCGAACATCTGCGCCGTGATCGGTCCGTCCATCTCGCAGGCCGCGTATGAGGTCGGCCCGGAATTTCTGGATGCCTTCCAGTTGAACGCCATGGAAAACACGCGCTTTTTCGCCAATGGTCAAGGCGATCGGTTGCATTTTGACCTGCCGGCATTCGGCCTGCACCGATTGCGCAATGCCGGTATTGGTCAGGCAGAATGGACACGACATTGCACCTATTCCGACCCGGACCGATTTTACTCCTATCGCCGCGCGACCCATGCGAAAGAGGCCGATTACGGACGTCTGATTTCCGCCATCAGATTGTAGAATCTGCCACAAATAAGGCAATTTCGCCACCTTTCGGCCACATTTATTGTGTTTATCTGGACCAGAATCGTTGTGAATTTTGTGCCAGTGCTCAGATGGTTATCTGACTTTCAGACATTTGGATTCTGGTGCCTCAATCTGGGAGGACCGCCAAATTTCATTTTTTGACCGAAATTGATCCCGGATAAGCCTTATCCCTGCCGCAAATCAGCGTCACATTAGGTTTACAAAGGAAACGGGGCAGAAGACCCCAACGAGAGCAGGATCAGAAAATGAAGTCGAAATCTCGCTTTCTCAGCGCGGTGATTGCAGCCGCGCAGAACCAAAAACTTGAAATGCCGTGGAAGCGGGTTTCAAGCAATTCTGTCAGGGTCGCCCGCAGACTGGCGACGCGGCGCTGAAACAGAACCTCGAAGGACCAAGCTGCCGGTCCTGACGGGAACAGCACACCGGGTATTGCTCCGGTCCGGGGTGCAAGGAACCGCAATCATCTCTGCGGTTTTGGTGTTCGGAGTGTGTTCGCGGGCAATTTCGCCCGCATCGTACGAGTTTGCCTGGGGGGTCAATGTGTTGACCGATGGAATGCGAAACTGTCTTCGCTGTGCGCCACGATATCCAACGGCGCCCAGAGGTAACCCATTTGTTTCACGGCAAAGAATCAGTTCGGCGTGTGGGCCTGCACGGGGGTACGCCCTGCATGCGCGGACATTGAAGGGGACGGAATATTAATGACTATTCCAAATTCTCTGGCACGTATCGCCAGAAACGCCGCAGAAACGTCAGTCGTACTGCGCGATGCGCCACGGCCGACGGTAACGCAAAAGGCGCAGCTCAGGCGCTATGAGGTCAGCAGCCTGATCAGCAAGGGCAATATTGCGCAAACGCGCCATATCGCTCCGGCATTGCCCATGTTCGAAGATGCCTTTTGCGCCTTTTCGCGCGGATCTCTGGTGGAAACCGAACACGGTCCCACGGCAATCGAGGACCTTATGCCGGGCGACACAGTACTGACCCAGGACGGAACATCGGAAACCGTGTTGTGGAAAGGATCGGTAACGCTGATCCC
>JBCCIK010000077.1:0-16629 GCA_039028255.1 Pseudomonadota bacterium
CGACCATCGCCACCATCAGCTCGATGAGCGTGAAGCCGGCCTGCGCTCCGCGACGGAGGCGACGAGTGCGACCAGGCGCAGGTTGGCTTCGACCATTTCCTTTTTCGCCTGACGCGCTTCTTTCTCACCTTTTTGCACTTGCTGAACGATGCGACGGAATTCGCTGATATCCAGACCGACATACTGACCGACCTGAGCCATGTCACTGCGCAGTTCCTCAACCTTGTCGGTTGAGCGTTCGATGAACATCTGCCATCCCCGGCCCGGCTTTTCCGCCATTTCGGTCAGCCAGTTCGGGTCCAGTTCGCGCCCGCGATAGGCATCGATAAACTCGCGCCGGTTGATACGGGCCTGATCCGCCAGCTTCACCATCGAGCTGTCCAGAGACATCACGCGGCGGTTGATACCGTAAAGCTGATCAATCAGCGCTTCGATCCGGTTGTTGTGCAGGTGCAACCCGTTCACCAGTTCGACAATCTCGGCCCGCAGCTTCTGATAGGTTTCTTCGTCCTTTTCACTGAACGAGCCATCCTCGTTCAACGTGGCCGAAATCCTGCTGTCCTGCATTTCCGACAGCATCGAGAAATCGGTCGAAATCCGCTCGAGCGTTGTGAGGACCTGATCCTTCAGGGCCGCTTCCATCGCGGCCAGCGACATGTTCGCCTGATCGTCGTCATCGTCGTCATCGTCATTGACGATCGGATTGCCATCGGCGTCCAGTTCAGGACCTTCTTCTTTGGCCGGCTTTGCTGCCTGGACGGTCGAGGTGTCCACCACAGGCTCTTCAACGTCGCCGTCTTCACCCATCTGATTGCCAAATGTGGTTTCCAGATCGATGACATCGCGCAGCAAAATGTCTTCGGACAGCAATTCGTCGTGCCAGATGGTAATCGCCTGAAAGGTCAGCGGGCTTTCGCACAGCCCGGCGATCATCGTGTTGCGCCCGGCCTCGATGCGTTTGGCGATGGCGATTTCACCTTCGCGGCTGAGCAGTTCAACAGACCCCATTTCGCGCAGATACATGCGGACCGGATCATCCGTCCGATCCAGTTTCTCTGCCTGCGCTCCGGCCAACGCAACCTCGCGGTTGCTGTCCGTGGTGACGAGTTCGGTCGAGCCTTTATTCTCTTCGTCCTCGGCCTCTTCATCCTCGATAATATTGATGCCCATTTCGGACAGCATGGACATTACGTCCTCAATCTGTTCCGAGCTGACCTGATCGGGCGGCAGAACCTGGTTGAGCTGATCGTATGTAATGTAGCCTTTCTCGCGGGCCTCGGCGATCATCTTCTTGACCTGGGCCTGGCTCATGTCCAGCGATATTTCCTGTTCCTGCTCGTCGGATTTGCGGTCTTCGTTCGTATCCTTGGCGGCCATTCAATGCTCCTGCAGGGATGGGTGATTCGTCCTGGCCGAATCATTAGCGCGTGAAAGTGATTCGGCCACCCGTTTACCCGTTTTTCTTTTCCAGTGCCTTACGAAAACATCACTTATTTGCGTTTCCGTTCGAAATTGATGCCTGACGTGATTGCCTCGAACGCGTCCTTTTCGTCGCGATTAATCCGCGCACCGTTGTCCGCGATATCAAATACGGCCTTGTCCTCGTTCTGGCTGCGGCTTGCGCGATTGCGCTCTTCGGCGGCCTGGGCCAGCCGATAGGTCAGCGCTTCATCCGCCAGTTCGGACAGTTCCTCCTCCGCCTCGGCAATCTCAGCATCCAACCCCCGGAGCGCTTTGATTTTTGCGAGTTCCTCGGCCAGCGTCATCTCGGCCTTTTCAACGTCGCCCGGTTTGAACACACAGGGGATCACTGCCACATGGCGAAGGCCCAGCAGATTTTCAAGGGCTTCCGCCCCCAAAGTTTGAACGATGTGATCCTTAAGATTTTCCGGATCGTCAACGGCGTGCCGCAAGACAACATCTCGCAAAGCGGCATGGGCCGGATCGCGGCACTCCATATCGTCCAATTGATGCTCGAACTGCACAACGACCTGCGGATTGAGGATCGCAATCGCCAAAATGGCCGCTTCGCGCAGATGAATGTCCGCATTTTCGGCCGAGACCAGAAACGAGGCGCGCGCGCCCGGCGTTGCAGGCTGCGGTTGTGGTTTCCAGCTGCCGCGCGGCTGCCAGGGGCGGTTTTGCGCCTGACGCTGTGGCCGGAACAGGTGCCAGCGCAGGTCCTTGATCTCTTGCCCGTAATGGGACCGGATCGAAGGATCTCGGATCAGCTTGATTTTCTCGCGCAGCGCTTTGTCCAGTTGGGCTTTGCGTTCGGGGCTGTCGAACACCTTGCCATCGGTTTCGCGCTGCCAAAGCAATTTGACCATCGGCACCGCACCATCCAGGATAGCCTGTACCGCCGCCGGGCCTTCGGCCCGCAGCAGATCATCGGGGTCCTTGCCGTCCGGCATCAGGGCAAAGCGCAGGGATTTGCCGGCTTGCAGAAGCGGCAAGGCCAGATCGACGGCACGCATGGCGGCGCGCAGCCCTGCTGTATCCCCGTCCAATGCGATGATCGGTTCGTCTGAAATACGCCACAGCAATTGCAATTGATGCTCGGTGATTGCGGTGCCCAGCGGTGCGACCGATGCGCCGAACCCGGCCTCGGCCAATGCGATCACATCCATATATCCTTCGGCGACAACCAAAGGGTGCCCCTTGCCCGCGGCCTGTCGCGCGGCGCCTTGATTGTACAGGCTGCGGCCTTTGTCGAACAGATCGGTCTCGGGTGAGTTCAGATATTTCGCGTTGTCACTCGGGTCCATCGCCCGTCCCCCGAACGCGATACACCGCCCGCGCGGGTCGCGGATCGGGTACATGATCCGGTTGCGGAACGTATCATACGGCTTTTTGCCTTTGTTCGACGGCTTGGCCAAACCGGCCGCAAGGATCAGGTCCTCGGCCACGTTCTTGCCGCACAGATGATCCCAAAGTGCTTGCCAGCCATCGGGTGCAAATCCGATTTCCCACCGATCCAGCGCCTGCACATCCAGACCACGGCGGCTCAGGTAGTCGCGCGCGGGACCCCCGGCCCCGGTCTTGAGCTGCAATCGGTAGAACTGAACCGCCTGCTCCATCACATCGGCAAGCTGAGTGCGGCGATCCTGTTTTTCCTGCGCCTGCGGATCGCGCGCAGGCATTGGCATCCCGGCCTCGCGCGCCAGAATTTCAACCGCTTCGATGAAAGACACGTTTTCGGTTTCTTTTACAAAGCTGATTGCATCCCCTTTGGCGTGACACCCAAAGCAGTAATAGAAGCCTTTTTGATCGTCGACATGGAAAGACGCGGTCTTTTCCTGATGAAACGGGCACGGCGCCCACATATCACCCTTGCCCTGATTGGACTTGCGCTGATCCCACATGACCTTGCGCCCGACGACCTGGGACAGGCTGAGGCGCGTGCGCAGTTCATCCAGAAATCCGGGGGGCAAAGACATGGATCAAACCTGCCAGAAATGAAAACGCGCGCCAAGAGCATGGCACGCGGTTGTCCACAGAGAATTTACCGGTCTGTGGATTATTGCTGCAAACACAGCTCAAGCCATGCCGCGCCTAAATCCTTGTTGCGCACATCGCGCATTTTCTGCTCGTAAACCCAAGGCGCGATCAACGGAATGGCGGCATTATAATTCTCGGGCCAGCCCGGCCCCGAGTCGGCAACCGCCTGCGGCACATCCCGCTCTTTGACCCTGTCCAGCCGCGCCTGCTGAATCGCGGCAACAACATCTGCCTGATACTGGCAGCTTTGTTCCTTGGTTTCGGCAGCGACCAGAGGTGTTGCCATCATGGCAAAGGCAAGTGCGACACGCAGCATTGAAGGCTCCTGTAATCGTTGTGGTGCCACCACCTTACCCGTGCAAAGTGGCGGCTTCCATCATCCATTTTGACGCCGCAACCTCAAATCAATGAAATGCAGCGTCGCTGGTCTGCCAGTATTACAGACCCTTGGCGCGATAGCTGCTTGAAACGCGTTCGATCGCCACGATATAGGCCGCCGTGCGTAAATCGTCGACGTCGTCGCGGCTGTGCCAAACTTCTCGCATGGACTGATATGCGATCCGCATCGTGTCATCCAACCCCGAGCGCACCAGTTCCAGTTCCCCCGCGCCTTTGAGGTATTTGGACTTGAAACCAGGCGACATGGTCCAGGCGTCGCCCAAGTAACGATCCAGCCGTTCCAGTTCACTTACGATCAGTTCGTGTCGGGCTTCTTCCTGGCGACGCTGCATGCGGCCGAACCGGATATGGCTCAGGTTTTTCACCCATTCGAAATAAGACACGGTCACGCCACCGGCATTTGCGTACATGTCCGGGATGATCACCGTGCCTTTCTTGCACAAGATTTCGTCCGCGCCCGCAGTCACCGGGCCATTCGCCGCTTCGATGATCAGCGACGCCTTGATGCGATCCGCATTCTCAAGATTGATCACACCTTCCAGTGCCGCCGGGATAAGGATATCGCACTCTGATTCAAGCACCGCAGATCCTTCGGCAGAATGCCTTGCGTCGGGATAATCCTTGACCCCGCCATGTTTGACGATCCACTGGCGCACGGCCTCGACATTGATGCCTTCCGGATTATAAAGCGCACCATCCCATTCGATGATCCCAACAACGATTGAACCGTCTTCCTCGCTCAGGAATTTCGCGGCGTGATAGCCCACGTTTCCAAGCCCCTGAACAACGACGCGTTTTCCGTCCAGTTTGCCGGAAAGTCCCGCCTTTTGAACATCTTCCGGGTGACGGAAAAATTCACGCAACGCGTATTGAATGCCGCGCCCCGTTGCCTCGACCCGGCCTGCAATCCCGCCCGCGTTCAACGGTTTGCCGGTAACACAGGCGCGCGCGTTGATGTCGGTTGTGTTCATTCGGGCATATTGATCGGCCATCCAGGCCATCTCACGTTCACCTGTGCCCATGTCGGGGGCCGGCACGTTCTGCGACGGGTTGATCAGGTCGCGCTTGGCCAGTTCGTAGGCAAAGCGGCGGGTGATCTGCTCCATCTCGTGTTCTTCATATTTGCGCGGGTCGATGCACAATCCGCCTTTTGATCCGCCAAAAGGTGTCTCGACCAATGCGCATTTGTATGTCATCAACGCCGCCAGCGCCTCGACCTCGTCCTGGTTCACGGCCAGAGCATAACGGATACCGCCCTTTACAGGTTCCATATGCTCAGAGTGAACAGAGCGATAGCCTGTGAACGTGTGAATATCGCCCCGCAAACGCACGCCGAAACGCACAGTATAGGTCGCGTTGCAGACCCGTATCTTTTCTTCCAGTCCGGGCGGCAGATCCATCAGGGACGCAGCCCTGTTGAACATCAGATCAACACTTTCACGAAAGCTTGGTTCTTTGATGCCGGTCATAAAATCCTCCGTACCGGTAACTTACGAATGTCATGACTTTTTGTCGCACCACTTGCCAGCGCCCGCAATCGTTCTGTGCACTTTTTTTCATCATTTTATGAATTGCGCTCTGCGAGGCCGGAGAAGAGTCGCACGTTACCCGGGTGCGCCCAGAATTGTATCCACAGCGAAAACAGATTGAAGCTTTCGGCAAAAATTATCCCTAATAAACCGTTAAAAAGGCCTATCCGAAGACTTTTTTGCCCAATTCACGCCACGTTTGAAAATTAGCATTAAATCAAATTTCTTTCCTTGGTCGCGCCTTCTGCGGCGCTCAATGGAGTCATCAGAATGAAGAATTGGCGTTACCCCGCTGCCGGGTCAGTGGAAAAAACAAGATCATTTAAGTTGCGTGATTTCGCAAAGCGCGAAGACGGAACGTTCACCATTTTTGTCGTGTTCTTATTTGTCACGATGCTTTTGGTGACAGGAACGTCCGTCGACATGATGAACCTTGAACGTGACCGGGCGAACCTTCAGGCCACGTTAGACCGTGCTGTTCTGGCCGCTGCGGATTTGGATCAAAGGGAGACACCCAAAGCGGTTGTCGAGGCCTATCTGGAAAAGGCAGGGATGAGGGACAACCTGAAGGACGTCAGGGTGAACCAGACTTTCGGCTCGAAAAAGGTATGGGCGACAGCAAATGTTGATGTGCCGACCAACTTTATGAAGCTGGCCGGGATCGAGACGCTTTCCGCAATTGCCACCAGCGAGGCGGAAGAATCCGTAGAAGTTGTTGAGATTTCGCTTGTACTGGACATCTCGGGCTCAATGGGCTGGCAGTCGGCCGAAGCCGGTGTCAGCAAGATTGATGTTCTCAAAGAGTCCGCAACAAAATTTGTCTCGCTGATGCTGGACAAAGAAGAAGACACCAAAATCTCGATTTCGTTGATCCCTTACGCAGCGCAAGTCAACGCGGGCGAGATGATGTTGGGCAAATTTACCAATGTATCCCAGGAGCACAACTTCTCGCACTGCGTGAATTTCACCAGCAACCATTTCAACAACGCAAAGCTGCGGCGGGGCCTGCAACTGGACCGGGCCGCCCATTTCGATCCGTTTTCGTATTCGGAAGGCACGATAACCTCGCCTGTCTGCCCCGTTCGCACAGGCAGTGCGATCACCCCGATGACCGACAATATCACGAAGCTGCATGACAGGATTGATCAGCTTTCTCCGAAAGGAAACACGTCAATTGATGTCGGTATGAAATGGGCTGTCGGCCTGCTGGACCCCACCACGCGGGGTGTAATTCGTCGTCTCTCAACTGAAAACGACGTACAATACCCCGAAGTCGTTCTGGATGAAGACGGAAACCCAAAGCTGGACGGCAACGACAATCCGATTACGCAACCAACAAAAATTGTCCCTGCCAGATTCAACAACCGGCCGCTGGATTATGACGCGGACGTTGCGAAAGTGGTTATTGTGATGACGGATGGGGAAAACACGACACAATACATGCTTGATCCTTCCCTTCGCGATGGCCTGTCAGATGTCTGGTACAATCCGGACTCGGGTCGCACGACAAACTGGCGTTACTGGATCAACACACGGAACGGCGGTTACTGGTCTTCGACCCGGCAGACATACGGCGATTACTCGGTGTTTCGGCCGGACAACGATCCAGACTACTATTGGACGCAAAGAAACGACTACCGTGACCACCCCTACGGCAATCCTGATCCCGAAACGGCATCAAACGAGGAGCAGGGAACGGCTGTCAGATTGACGTATCCAGAGCTGTTCAATCGCACCTCGCTGAGATGGAACGCTGATTTCAACTACGGGTGGAAAGACGATGCTTACACCGATTGGGTATCCAACGCGTATTCCGGCATAAACGCCACGGATAAGGATACCCGCCTGAAAAACGTTTGTGACGCGGCAAAAAAGGAGGGTGTGGTCATCTTTGGCATCGCCTTCGAAGCGCCCACCAACGGTCTGGAAGCCATCGAGAATTGCGCAAGTTCCAGCAGCCATGTCTATGACGTTGATGGCTTGGAACTCGAACGAGCATTTGCGTCTATCGCATCCTCCATTCGGAAGCTGAGGTTGACCCAATGAGTATGAAGGCCTTTTCTATGTGGCGTCGCTTCAAGCGAACCGAAGACGGGAACGTGAACGTTGAGTTTGCGTTCATCATCCCCTCTTTCATCTTTGTCGTCCTTGCGGGGGTCGAACTAAGCCTTGTGACAGTACAGCAAACAATGCTGGAACGCGCAGTTGATCTGACCGTTCGCGATGTTCGCCTTGGGACGGGATCAAATTTTCAACACGATGATCTGAAAGAAGCAATCTGTGTACGTGCGCAGTTCATCAAAGAATGCTCGTCCAACCTGCGTCTTGAGATGATCGAACAAAGCGCGTTCGATGGCATCGTCCTGTCCACCGAAGCGGACTGCACCGACAAGAGGGAAGAAGTGAACCCTGTTCTGAACTTCAACAACGGCGCAGAAAATCAGTTGATGATTTTAAGGGCATGCGCGCGGATCGACCCGGTTTTCCCGACAACGGTAATCGGCAAAACACTTGTAGCGGATTCCGATCAGTATGCACTTACGGCGACGACCGCCTTTGTTCAGGAGCCAATGTAGGACGATGAAACAACTCGCTGTACATATCAAGAAACAATGGACGTCGTTTCAACGTGATGAAAGCGGCATCGTCGCCGTTGATGCCATCATGATTTTCCCGGTTTTGCTGTGGGTCATGACCATGACGTTCACCTTCTTTGAAGGTTTTCGTCAAAGCACATCAAACCTGAAAGCCGCTTACACGATCAGTGACCTCATCTCGCGGGAAACTACCGCATTGACCGACACATATGTCACATCGCTCCATACGCTGATGAGAAGAATGGTGAACAATGACGCGCCCGTCAGTATGCGTCTAACGCTTGTGAAATACGACGCGGATCAAGATCTTCACACGGTCAGTTGGTCCACCGAAAGAGGATATCAGGAAGTTTGGACGGACGATACCGTCATCAATCTTGTGCCATCTCTTCCTCCAATGCCGGACGAAGACACGCTTATCATTGTTGAAACGTCGAACCGGTACACGCCCATCTTCAATGCTGAACTGGTGAAGAATGTGTCGTTTGACAATTTCGTATTTACGCGCCCAAGATTCACGACCGATATCGCTGACGACTTTTCCACGGCCGATATCGCGGACGGCTCTTAATGGCCCTCTCTTTCGGCCAACATAATCGATAGAACTTCGGACATGAACTTTGCTTCGCCGGCGGCGGTCACGCCGCCGATGCCGATGCGGCGGCCGATCCGCCACCACAAACCCGGAGCCCAACTGAACAGCCCCCTGGACCGGGTGCGTATCAGAAATCCGTTCGATGGTTTAAACGCGAAAATGCTTCTGTCGACGGCTTCGATATCTTCAACCGATGCAATCACGTACCCTGCCCCAGTGCGCAATTCCGATTGCGTCAGAACAACCTGATCCAGCGTGGCGTACCACAAACGCTGTGCCAGCCACAACGCACCGCCACCAATCAGCAGCAAAAAGACCTGCCAGAAAAGTTCGGGCGACGTCGCCAGCGCCACATAGATCACCAGCGCGCCGATAGTGGTCAGCATCACCAACCCGCTCCACCGCCTCGGCGATGATGCCTGGACCGTTGCCAACACTTCGTCCTGCATGGATACCTCCTGTATTCCCGAATTTCGTTTAACGGCTTTTTCACGGGAACAACAGAGCCTCCCGAGCCGCGCATTTTTGCACATGACACGTGGTTTTATATGGATTGACCACACGGATGCAGGAAATACATGCGTACCAAATGTAAAGGAGGCCACAATGTCCCTAAGACCAACGCTGGAAACGCGGCAAGCTGTACCAACGATGGAAGGTGCAGGTGTTAAGCTGCATCGCGCATTCGGGTTCCAGGATCCGTCCGAACTTGACCCGTTCTTGCTGTTTGATGATTTCAGAAATGACAATCCGCTGGATTATCAGGCCGGATTTCCGTGGCACCCGCATCGGGGGATCGAGACGATTACATATGTTCTGGCGGGAACTGTTGCGCATTCGGACTCGCTTGGCAACACAGGTAATTTGGGCGCCGGTGATGTGCAGTGGATGACTGCGGGATCGGGTATTCTGCATCAGGAAATGCCGCAAGGGAATGCATCTGGACAGATGCATGGATTTCAGCTCTGGGGCAACCTGCCGTCGGATCAAAAGATGACGGCACCTCGGTATCAGGACGTTCAGGGCAAGGATATCCCGGAAATTGTTGACGACGATGGCACAACAGTACGCGTGATTGTTGGGCAGTTCTGGGGTCAGACCGGCCCGGTTGACGGTATTGCCGCTGATCCTCAGTATCTGGATGTTCAAATACCCGCAGGTGTGAAAAAGACATTCCGGATCGACACATATCGTCGCGCGTTCGCATATGTGTTTCAAGGCCAGGCTGCATTTGCAGATGCGTCACAACCTACTGGAATTCTGCTGGAAAAAGAGGTCGCCGGGCAAGAAGTCAACATTCGCGACATGTCGGGCGACAGAACATTGGTACGCTTTGGCACCGGCGACGAGATCACTGTTCAGGCGGGTCCTGACGGGGTTCGGTTCCTGCTGATATCAGGGGCTCCAATCGATGAACCCGTCGCTTGGCACGGGCCGATCGTCATGAACACACAGGCTGAACTGGAACATGCGTTTCGCGAGCTGCGCAATGGTACCTTTGTGCGCCCGGCGCATTGACATGCGTCAGGCACTGACGGCACGCCGCACCATATCCCAATAGGTTTGTTCGACCTGGTCCAGCGACAAGCGGCCGCCTGACCGGTACCATGTCATCACGCCGTTCAGCATCGCAATCACTGCAAGGGTTGCAATCTTGGTGTCCGCGATGGAAAACTGGCCGCTTTGCTGACCCGTGTTCAAGATACATTCCAGCGCATTTTCATAGCGGCGACGCAGATCTTCGATCTCGGCAAAATTCTGGGCTGTCAGATTTCGCAGTTCCATGTAGGAAATGAATACGGCATCCGGGCGTTGCAGATGAAACCGGATATGAAATCCGACAAACCGGCGCAAGGCCTCGGCTGCGTCGCCAGTGTTTTCAAGGGCCGAGTACGCCATAAGCAGTTCCTGCATGTGGTCTCGCATCAGCTGATACAGCAGGGTTTGTTTGTCGGGCGTGTAATTGTACAACGCGCCCGCCTGCACGCCGACCTCGCTTGCGATACGACGCATGGACACAGCCGCATACCCGTGGCGCGCAAACAGTGACAGCGCCGCCTCGCGGATACGCGGCCCCGTGATGTCGGAATGTGACCCTTGTGTGCGTGCCATGCCAGCACCTTATCTGAACAGATGTTCAGATAGAACCCCGCTTGAATCACCCACGCAAAAGATGCATCACTCGGCATATCGGCCAATTAACGGGTGACCCATGAAACCGCTTCGCGTCCTATGCGTGCTGATCGCGTGCTGCGGCTGCGCCGACATTCCCGAACTTGAGGACAGCGAGCCTGCGTCTGTAAGATCGGCACCCTACCCCGACCTTGTTCCGTTGCAGGACAGGCTGGGTCCGCCGATCGACCCAATTTCCCAGGCCTTAGTGGTCGAAGAAGACCTGAACGCACGCAGCGAAGCGCTGGCTAAAAAGGCGCAGGCGCTTCAGAACGCTGAAACGAATTGATGTGAAACGATCCGCATTGTCTGACGGATTGCACCCCTGGCCCGAACCGGATAAGGCAGCGATGAACGGGTGTTACGCCCGAACCCGGAAGATTGCGAGCGGAAAGGAACCCACTAAATGACACAGGCGTTGCGGCTTGGAATTGCCGGCTTGGGCACGGTTGGCGTGGGTGTTGTCAAAATCGTCCGCCGACATGCGGATCTGCTGGCGGCACGCACTGGCCGCCCGATTGAAATTGTGGCGATTTCGGCACGTGATGCGAACAAGGACAGGGGCGTTAACCTGTCAGACTACGCATGGGAAAGTGATCCGGTTGCACTGGCAAAGCGCGATGATATCGACGTTTTTGTCGAATTGATGGGTGGCGAGGATGGCGCAGCCAAATCCTCGGTCGAAGCAGCGCTGGCCAGCGGCAAGCATGTGGTGACGGCCAATAAGGCGCTGCTGGCCATTCATGGTCAGGCCCTGGCGGAACAGGCCGAAGCCGCCGGGCGCATCATCCGCTTTGAAGCTGCGGTAGCAGGCGGCATTCCGGTGATCAAATCTTTGACCGAGGGGCTTGCCGGCAATGACATCACGCGTGTGATGGGCGTGATGAACGGCACCTGCAATTATATTCTGACGCGGATGCAATCGCAGGAGCTTGGGTACAACGCGCTGTTTGAAGAATGCGCAAAGCTGGGATATTTGGAAGCGGATCCCAACCTGGACGTTGGCGGTATCGACGCCGCGCACAAACTGGCCTTGCTGGCCTCGATTGCGTTTGGAACCAAACCGAATTTCGACGGTATCGACATCGAAGGTATTCAGCAGATCAGTCTGGAAGATATTCAACAGGCCCATGACATGGGCTATCGCATCAAGCTGCTGGGTGTTGCGCAACGCTCGGCCCGCGGATTGGAACAGCGGATGCAGCCTTGCCTGGTGCCCAGTAACTCGTCTCTGGGTCAGCTTGAAGGCGGGACCAACATGGTTGTGATCGAAGGTGACGCAGTGGATCAGATTGTCCTGCGCGGCCCCGGCGCTGGCGAAGGTCCTACGGCCAGCGCTGTGATGGGCGATGTCTGCGATCTGGCCAGAGGGTTGAAAATTCCGACATTTGGACGCCCCGCCACATCGCTGCAAGAGGCCCCACCGGCCCGCACTGGACTGCCCGCACCCTATTATCTGCGGATGGCGCTGAAGGACAAACCCGGCGCGATGGCAAAGGTTGCGGCCATTCTGGGCGATGCAGGCGTGTCGATAGATAGGATGCGTCAGTACGGGCACAGTGACAGCACCGCACCTGTACTGATCGTCACGCACAAAACCACGCGGGCCACTCTGGACGTCGCGCTGGAGGGGTTGCAGGGCACCGACGTTGTCGAAGGTGAACCCGTGGCCCTGCGGATCGAACAGGTCTGACCCCTTGCGGCCTGCGCAAAGGGCAGGCTATGCCAGACGCACACTCTTTGCTGACCAAAGGATTACATCGCATGACCGCCGCCACTATCGACTTTAATGACCGCTTGCTGTCCCTTGGGCTTGCCCGGGTTGCAGAACAAGCGGCGCTTGCCTCAGCCTCGTTGGTCGGACGGGGCGACGAAAAGGCCGCTGATCAGGCTGCGGTAAATGCCATGCGCGAACAGTTGAACCTGCTGGATATTGCAGGTGTGGTGGTTATTGGCGAAGGCGAACGCGACGAGGCACCGATGCTGTATATCGGTGAAGAGGTCGGCACCGGCAAAGGCCCCGGTGTGGACATCGCGTTGGACCCGCTGGAAGGCACGACATTGACCGCCAAGGACATGCCCAATGCGCTGACGGTGATTGCGATGGGCCCGCGCGGGTCAATGCTGCACGCGCCGGATGTCTACATGGACAAGCTGGCCGTTGGCCCCGGATATCCCGAGGGCGTGGTAAACCTGGACATGACCCCGCGTGAACGGGTCGAAGCCCTCGCCAATGCCAAAAACTGCGACACCGCCGACATCACTGTCTGCATTCTGGAACGGCCGCGTCATGACACAATGATTGCCGAAGTGCGCGAAACCGGTGCCTCCATACGCCTGATCACGGATGGTGACGTTGCTGGCGTGATGCACTGCGCCGAAAGCGAAGTGACAGGTATTGATATGTATATGGGCCAGGGCGGCGCACCCGAGGGTGTACTGGCCGCGGCCGCATTGAAATGCATGGGCGGACAGATTTTCGGGCGGCTGGTCTTTCGGACGGATGATGAACGCGGCCGCGCCGCCAAGGCCGGGATATCCGATCTGAATCGTATCTATACTCGCGACGAGATGGTCACGGCGGATGTCATCTTTGCCGCGACCGGTGTGACCGGTGGCTCGCTGTTGCCGCGCATCAAACGTGAACCGGGGTGGGTTGAGACCACCACACTGCTGATGCGGTCAAAAACCGGATCGGTACGCCGTATGTCCTACCGTACGCCCATGTGGTCGCACACCGATACATAAGCGGCTTGCGCCGCTGCCTGCGGCGCCCGTATTTTGAACAAGAAGAAGGGCCGGGTCCGCCAGGGGTCCGGCCCTGGTGCATGAGAGGCGCGATGGGTTTTCTTGGGGTTGAGCGATCTTTGACGGGGCGAAGATGGGTCGGCCCTGCCCCCGATGTGGAACGCGCGTCCGAGATGCTGACGCAACAGACCGATCTGCCGCGCGCCGTCTGTCAGGTTCTGGCCCGGCGCGGTGTCGCAGCCGGTGAGGCACAGAGCTTTCTGGATCCCAAACTCAAGGACCTTTTGCCCGATCCACGCAGCCTGAAAGACATGGAACCGGCGGCGCGCAGGCTGCTGGAGGCCGTGCGGGAACGCCAGCGTATCGCCGTGTTTGCCGATTATGACGTGGATGGTGGCAGCTCGGCCGCGTTGTTGATCGTGTGGCTGCGCGAGATGGGCCTTGACGCGACTTTGTATGTGCCGGACCGCATTGACGAAGGCTATGGGCCGAACATACCCGCAATACGCAAGCTGGCGGCGGCGCATGATCTGATTATCTGTGTGGATTGCGGCACTCTGAGCCATGAACCGATTGCAGCCGCGCAGGGAGCGGATGTTATTGTGCTGGACCACCATCTGGGTGCTGAAACGTTGCCTGAGTGCGTTGCAGTTGTGAACCCGAACCGGCAGGATGAAAGCGGTGATCTGGGGTATCTCTGCGCCGCCGGCGTGGTGTTCCTGATGCTGGTCGAAGCGGGACGGTACCTGCGCGAGGCAGCGTTGAAAGGCCCCGACCTGATCGCCCTGCTGGACCTGGTTGCGCTGGCCACGGTCGCTGACGTTGCGCCCTTGATCGCCGCCAACCGCGCCTTGGTCCGTCAGGGTTTGAAGGTGATGGCGCAGCGGCAAAGACCGGGGCTTGTGGCGTTGTCGGATGTCGCTCGTATGGATGCCACACCGAACAGCTATCATCTGGGGTTTTTGCTGGGGCCTCGGGTAAACGCCGGCGGCCGGATCGGTCAGGCAGATCTTGGCGCGCGGCTGCTCAGCACGGCCTCGGCAACTGAAGCACAGGCCTTGGCGCAGCGATTGGATGAGTTGAACGGCGAACGCCGGGACATCGAAAACTCGGTGCGAGCGGCGGCGCTGCAACAGGCCGAAGAGCGCGGGCTGGAGGCGCCTCTGGTCTGGGCCGCTGGCGACGGGTGGCATCCGGGCGTTGTCGGCATTGTTGCGTCACGCCTGAAGGAGATGTCAAACCGGCCGTCGGTGGTAATCGGATTTGACGGTGACGCGGGTAAAGGCTCGGGCCGGTCGATCACCGGCGTCGATCTGGGGGCTGCGGTTCAGCGTCTGACCGCCGAAGGGCTTTTGGAGAAAGGCGGCGGGCACAGGATGGCGGCCGGGCTGACCGTCACACGCGCGCAGCTTGAACCGGCAATGGCGCGTCTGGGCGCGTTACTGGAGAAACAGGGTGCGGGTCAGGATGGCCCCGCCGATCTGAAACTGGACGGCACATTGATGCCCGGCGCGGCAACAGTCGACCTGATTGACCAGATCGAGCAGGCAGGCCCGTTCGGGGCAAGCGCCCCTGCCCCGCGCTACGCCCTGCCCGACCTGCAGGTCCGGTTCGCCAAGCGCGTTGGAGAAACCCATCTGAAACTATCCTTGTCGGACGGTATGAGCGGCGGTCTGGACGCCATTGCCTTTGGTGCCTTCGACGGACCATTGGGTGACCGCCTGAGCAACCACGGTGGCGCGCGCTTTCATTTTGCCGGACGGCTCGAGGTGAATTCATGGGGCGGCCGGCAAAGCGTGCAATTGCGATTGGAAGATGCGGCAGAGGCCAATTAAATCCCTTGGACGAATGCCTTACGAGTGCCAAAAAACTTGCCGATCCTTGCATTTTTCGGCTTGCGGGGGTCCCGGTGAAACCGTAAAAGGCCCTCCACAAGCCAGCGCGGCCCGTTCGTCTATCGGTTAGGACGCCAGGTTTTCAACCTGGAAAGAGGGGTTCGATTCCCCTACGGGCTACCAGCTTGAATTTTCGCCTATCTTCCACTGGGTTAGCGTTGGCTAACCTAGGGATTTCACAGGTTAGCCAGTGTGGCCCGTTCGTCTATCGGTTAGGACGCCAGGTTTTCAACCTGGAAAGAGGGGTTCGACTCCCCTACGGGCTACCAAATTATTACTTAAAAACAATTACTTGCGCGAATAAACTCACTCCATGTCGGATTTAGTCGTTTCAAATTTTGCCAATCAATCTAAGGCATGAAATCAAATCTAGCGAGCCGTGTTATCTCGGGAGGTAGGAACCGAAAACACGCGCGGGCGACTTCCTTGGGTTTCTTTTCAGGCGTTCCGTGCGGCTTTCCTTCCAAACACTACACAGTTGCAATTCACGGATCACAAAACCGCATTAAGAAGTGACTGAAGAAGTTTGCCAAATAGCCTCATAGGCCGCTTTTTTTCCGGTAAATACTTCAGTGTCGATACGCTGAAGTATCGTGGGAGACTTTTTTCCCACTGCATTGAAGGACGTGCCCATACTCCATGCATTTGCATCATCAACGAAAATTGCTCGGTCGTGAATCTCGCCTCGTCTAGCTGTTCGAAGTTCAACGGGTCGAGTGCTGCCATACTGAGTTTTCCAAGCTCGCACTGCCGGGGCAAGACCGGGTTTTACCTGACCGTCACCAGCCAAAATATTGATGTTCACACCCTCTGCCGCAGCTACGGCAAAATCAGTCAGTAAGTTCGCGTCTGCATAAGGATCCACAAACATGACCCTACACTTCGCCTCAGAAATAACCCTGTTGAGGCTGGAGAGTGCCGTAAACTGCTCACCTGCTCCGATAAACGCACTGGATGCGGCCATTGGGGCTAATCTCTCGAGTCGCGCAAGCACTCGGTGAACGATGATCATCAGTTCGGCACCCTTATCTAGCACCATGAGAGCATTGGCCTGAAACTTCGAAGCAATCACGAAACTTATAGTATCCGGATGAGTGTCCCCCAGAACTTCCTCAATTATTGCGTGCGCCCTACCCAACCATTGAGCGGTTTGCGGATTGTTCATATCGCCAAAGTCAGGAACACTCGCTGCC
>JBCCIK010000078.1:0-16373 GCA_039028255.1 Pseudomonadota bacterium
CTGCACGGGGGTACGCCCTGCATGCGCGGACATTGAAGGGGACGGAATATTAATGACTATTCCAAATTCTCTGGCACGTATCGCCAGAAACGCCGCAGAAACGTCAGTTGTACTGCGCGATGCGCCGCGGCCGACGGTAACGCAAAAGGCGCAGCTCAGGCGCTATGAGGTCAGCAGCCTGATCAGCAAGGGCAATATTGCGCAAACACGCCATATCGCTCCGGCATTGCCCATGTTCGAAGATGCCTTTTGCGCCTTTTCGCGCGGATCGCTGGTGGAAACCGAACACGGTCCCACGGCAATCGAGGACCTTATGCCGGGCGACACAGTACTGACCCAGGACGGAACATCGGAAACCGTGTTGTGGAAAGGATCGGTAACGCTGATCCCGGGGCGCGAAGATTCGCGCGGACGTACGCGGCCGCTGACCCGGATCATGGCCGATACTTTCGGCATGCAAAAGCCGCTGTCCGGTGTAATTGCCGGCCCTGCGGCACGTTTGTTGGGTGCGCCCACACACCTGCGCCACCTGCACGGCAGTGCACCGATTCTGACGCCGGTAGCCGAATTTCAGGACGGCATGAGCGTTATCGAAACAATGCCGCCCACACCGGTTGAATTGTTTCACATTTGTTTGAAGCGACACTCGGTAATCCGGGTCGACGGTTTACAGTTTGAAACCTATCATCCAGGTGTTAATGCAGTTCGCATGATCAGCCACTCTCTTAGGTCGATCTATTTGAACTTGTTTGCGCATATCGAGTCGCTGAGCGATTTTGGCCCGCTGCTGATGCCGCGCGCCGGAGACGGGGAGGTGGACGCGATCACTGCCTGAAATGTTAACGATTGCTGCAGAGTGGGGGCTTTATGCAGATATTACTAAGTTGGATTCTATCCTTGGCGATCGTGGCAATGTTGCCGCCGATACAATCGCACAGCAGACATGCTCGGCCTACGCCGTTCGGCTCATTCGCTCTTCCAGAACGTCGAATGGCACGCCTGGGTCGTCTTTTGCGCCGCGGATAACAAGCGATGTCTTAACGCTGGCCACGTTCGGCGTGGTCAGCAATTCACCGGTCAGAAACTGCTGAAAACTGCTCAGATCCGGGGCCACGCATTTCAGAATGAAATCAACCTCGCCATTCAGCATGTGACATTCGCGCACTAGGGGCCATTCCCGGCATTTGTCTTCGAAAGCCCGCAATTCGACTTCGGCCTGGCTGTCCAGACCGACCATTGCAAATACCTGAACCTCAAAACCCAGCTCGCGCGCGTTGACGTCGGCATGATAGCCGGAAATGTAACCGGATTCTTCCAGTGTGCGAACGCGACGCAGACAGGGCGGCGCCGAGATTCCGACCCGTTTCGCAAGTTCCACGTTCGTCATGCGACCGTCCGCCTGCAATTCCGCCAGAATCTTGCGGTCGATTTCATCCAGCCGAGTCGTGACCATCAAACGCTCCTGATTTTTCGGTTCTTATATCAGCACCCTGCGCGCGCGCAATAATGTTTCGCTTGTGCGCAATTTTCTTTGTTTTCAAAACTATCGTTTTCGACGCGCTATTCGTCCAGCGCATATCCGATGCCGCATCGGAAAGGGCTTTAAGCCGTGCCTCACCGTCGCTATATCGGGGCGGCGGGCAAATGCCCGTATCAGGCAGTTCGAGCGGGGGTATCATGGCCGAAACACGACACACCAAGGTTCTGATCATCGGGTCGGGACCCGCAGGGTACACGGCTGGCGTCTATGCAAGCCGCGCGATGCTGGAGCCTGTTCTGGTTCAAGGCATCGAACCCGGCGGCCAGCTGACAACAACAACCGAGGTCGAAAACTGGCCCGGAGATACCGAGGTTCAGGGCCCGGACCTGATGGTAAGGATGCAGGATCACGCCAAGGCAATGGGCTGTGACGTCGTGGGCGATATTATCAGCGATCTGGATCTGGGCCAGCGCCCGTTTACCGCCAAAAGCGACAGCGGCACGGTCTACACCGCAGACGCGGTCATTCTTGCCACGGGGGCCCGCGCAAAGTGGCTGGGCCTGCCGTCAGAGGACAAATTCAAGGGCTTTGGTGTTTCGGCCTGTGCAACCTGCGACGGATTTTTCTATCGCGGCCAGGAGATTGTGGTAATTGGCGGCGGCAATACCGCCGTTGAAGAAGCTCTGTTCCTGACCAATTTCGCCAGCAAGGTCACGCTGATCCACCGTCGCGATGAACTGCGGGCCGAGAAGATCTTGCAGGATCGTCTGTTCAAGAACGAAAAGATCGAGCCGCTTTGGTTCCACGAACTCGAAGAGGTGATCGGAACCGATGCACCGCTGGGCGTCGAAGGCGTCAAGGTCAAGAACGTCAAAACCGGCGAAGTGACCGAGATCGCCTGCAAGGGCGTCTTTGTCGCGATCGGTCACGCACCCGCAAACGAGTTGGTCAAAGACACGCTTGATACTCATATGGGCGGATATGTCATCACGAAACCGGGTTCGACCGAAACCTCGGTGCCCGGCGTGTTTGCCGCCGGTGACCTGACGGACCACATCTATCGTCAGGCCGTCACCAGCGCCGGCATGGGCTGTATGGCTGCACTGGACGCCGAACGGTTTCTGGCAGAGCAAGACTGAATCACGACCAGGCGCCGACCCCGTACAGGCCAACGCTCAAGCGTTGGCTTGACCGCAACCCGTGATCGCCTCAAACTTATACAAATCAGGGCGATAACGGGTGGTATCATTGGACAACGCTCTTTGGCGCGGCGGCTTGGTAACCCGGCTCAGGATCGGCAGCGGGCTGGTTCTGTTTGTCTTTGCTTTCTTCCACTTTATAAATATCGGCTTGGGGTTGTTTCACACCGATTACCTGCATGGCATGCAGGACAGTCGCAAGGCCGTCACCCGCCACGACGTCATGAGCCTGGTGCTGTATGTGGCGCTGATCATTCATTCCGTCCTTGCGCTGGCATCGGTTGTGCAACGCAGGACTTTACGGATGCCCGTCAGTTCGGCGTTACAGATCGTGCTGGGTCTGCTGATTCCGCTGCAACTGATTTCTCACATCATTCACACGCGCTATGCGCATGAGGTCTACGACGTAAATGATGAGATGGGCTACATCATCATTCTGATGTGGCCCAGTTCAGCGATATGGATGCAAAGCGCCTTGCTGCTGATCGTTTGGGTTCACGGCTGCATCGGTCTGCATATGTGGTTACGGTTGACGCAGTGGTGGGCAAAGACAATGCCGTATCTGATCGGGCTGGCTGTTTTTGTTCCATCTTTTGCACTGGCGGGCGTGCTGACCGAGGGACGTCGCATCTGGGCTGATTTCGCCGACGAGTTTTTGCGCCAGCAATATATCGACTATTACAACTGGCCATCCCCCGAGGCATTTCAGGACATGTTCAGCCTGAAAGATAATGCGGTGTTTGCATTTCTGTTGGCTCTTGGCACCTGCGGTGTCTTTTATGTGGCGCGCAAGCTGTGGCGGCGCAGGCATTCCGTGCGGATCAAATATGCCCGCGGACCCGAGGTGACTGCCGAAAAGGGAATGACGTTGCTGGAAATGTCGCAAGCCAACGGGGTGCCGCATACCGCCTTGTGCGGTGGCAAGGGTCGCTGCACCACGTGCCGTGTGATTATCGAAGACGGGGCGGAGCACCTGGCGCCACCCAGCGAGGTCGAAGCGCGCAGTCTGGCGGCGGTGGGCGCATCGCCGCAAACCCGTCTTGCCTGTCAGATTCGCCCGACCGACCCTTTGACGATATTCCGCGTGTTTCGCCCTGACGGTGGACGCCACCGCGGTCATGCAAGCCAGGGTCAGGAGCGGCAGCTCGCCGTTTTGTTTCTGGACATGCGCGGGTTCACTGCCCGGACCACCGGTCAGCTGCCGTATGATATTGTGTTCCTGCTAAACCGGTTTTTCGATGCCATTGTACCCGCCATAACGCGGGAAGGCGGAGTGGTGGACAAATACATGGGGGACGGTCTGCTGGCGGTTTTCGAAAAGCCTGAGGCGGCAAAGTCGGCCCGGGCCGGTTTGAAAGCCGCAATCGACATAAGCCACGCTCTGGATCGCTTTAATCAAAAGCTCGCAGCCGAAGGAAGCCCACATATCCGGATCGGGATGGGGCTGCACCTGGGCGATCTTGTTCTGGGTGAAATCGGGGCGGAAGGCCATGCATCGCAAACGATCATAGGAGACGCGGTGAATGTGGCCAGCCGTCTGGAAAGCGAAACCAAGGCTTTGGGCGTGGAATTGCTGGTGTCAGAGGATCTTTTGCGCGCCGCCGGGGTCGAACCGGCAAGCCAGGATATTCAGTTGTTCCAGTTGCGCGGAGTTGCCAGTTCAATCCCCGCCCTGCCGGTAGCACGCGCCGCCGATCTTGAAGAAGCGACCGCAGCGCAAGAACACGCATACTCAGCCTGAACATATTCGATGTGTTTCAAAGGATCATAATCGCGTTTTTTGGCTCCGGACGGAATATCCTTCCCTTCGCGCAGGAATCAGCGCATATCGTCCTTTGTTCAATTAACGCCAATGGACTTCTCGGCACAGCCGAGGCAATTGCCCTCTGTAAAGATCCAAAATCATGTCAAACCAAACTGCGACAAGAGTGTTCCGATGACGATGTTAAGCAATCTGGCCCCAATTCCTGAACTTTATGTGTCATACGATTCAGCCCAGAAAATGAAGGTTGAAGCGGCGGATCTGACAAGCTGGGATCTGAGCCCGCGTCAAATCTGCGATCTGGAGCTGTTGATGAATGGCGGCTTCAATCCGCTCAAGGGGTTTTTGAGCCAGGCCGATTATGAAACCGTTGTCGACGATATGCGTCTGGCCGATGGCACATTGTGGCCGATGCCGATCACACTGGACGTCAGCGAAGACTTTGCCGAAACCATTGAACTGGGTCAGGACATCGCCCTGCGCGACCAGGAAGGTGTCATTCTGGGTACAATGACCGTGACGGATCGCTGGACGCCGGACAAATCGCACGAGGCTGAAAAGGTCTTTGGCGCTGATGATGATGCTCATCCTGCGGTGAATTATCTGCACAACGTCGCCGGCAAGGTTTATCTGGGCGGACCGGTGACCGGTATCCAGCAACCGGTGCATTATGACTTTCGGGCGCGTCGTGACACACCCAATGAATTGCGCGCCTTTTTTCGCAAACTGGGCTGGCGCCGAATTGTGGCGTTTCAGACCCGCAACCCCCTGCACCGCGCGCATCAGGAACTGACGTTTCGCGCGGCAAAAGAGGCACAGGCCAACCTGCTGATCCACCCGGTTGTTGGCATGACCAAACCCGGCGATGTCGACCACTTTACAAGAGTGCGGTGTTATGAGGCCGTTTTGGACAAATACCCGGCCTCGACCACCTCGATGTCACTGCTGAATTTGGCGATGCGCATGGCCGGCCCGCGCGAGGCGGTCTGGCATGGTCTGATCCGCGCCAATCACGGATGCACCCATTTCATCGTTGGACGCGATCATGCCGGACCTGGAAAAGACAGCCAGGGCAAAGACTTTTACGGGCCCTATGACGCGCAGGACCTGTTCCGCAAGTTTCAGGACGAGATTGGCGTCGAAATGGTTGATTTCAAGCACATGGTCTTTGTTCAGGAACGCGCGCAATACGAGCCCAATGATGAAATCCTGGACAAAGAGGACGTGACGATCCTGAATATCTCGGGGACTGAGTTGCGCCGGCGTCTGGCGGAAGGTCTGGAGATCCCGGACTGGTTCAGCTTTCCCGAAGTTGTCGCCGAACTGCGCAAAACCCGACCGCCACGCAGCCAGCAGGGATTTACCGTGTTTTTCACTGGTTTTTCGGGCTCGGGCAAATCCACCATAGCCAATGCGCTTATGGTCAAGCTGATGGAGATGGGCGGCCGCCCGGTTACGTTGCTGGACGGCGATATCGTACGTAAGAACCTGTCCTCAGAGCTTGGCTTTTCCAAGGAACACCGCGATCTGAACATCCGTCGAATTGGGTATGTGGCGTCCGAAATCACCAAGAATGGTGGTATCGCAATCTGCGCACCCATTGCGCCTTACGCCACCACCCGCCGCGCCGTGCGCGAAGAGATCGAGCAGTTCGGCGCGTTCTGCGAAGTACACGTTGCGACCAGCATTGAAGAATGCGAACGTCGCGACCGCAAGGGTTTGTACAAGCTGGCGCGCGAAGGCAAGATCAAGGAATTCACAGGAATTTCAGATCCTTACGATGTGCCACAGAGCCCAGAGCTGAGCGTTGAAACCGAAAACGTCGATGTGGACAATTGCGCCCATCAGGTGCTGCTCAAGCTGGAAAGCATGGGCCTGATTGCGGCGATGTGATCTGACTGGCACTTTTTACAAGTCCCCGGCGTTCGGGGGCTTTTTGTCTGCAATTGACAAATGTCGCCGTCATTGGTGCAGTGCGCGTACCTTGCAAGGCGGCAAATGCCCGTGACCTCGACCATACCGACGATTGCCGGTTTCTGGTTCGGCTCTGATCTGAGCTGGCTGGAGAGGCTTTGCATCCAGTCATTCCTGGATAACGGGCATCCTTTTGTTCTGTACGTCGCTGACCGGATCAATGGCGTTCCACACGGGGTGGAAACGCGGCCCGCGGCGGACATTTTCTGGCCGCCACCGTTTGATTTGCGCGCAGCTGATCGACAGCGCGTAGCCGTATTTTCGGATCTTTTCAGATTGCGCGTTTTTCAGAAGACCGGGTTCATCTGGGCCGATCTTGATGCCTATTGTGTGCGACCGTTCCAATTTGACAGCGATTTCGTTTTTGGCGCGTCGGCTCAGGGCACCTATCTGACCGGTGTTTTGCGGTTGCCGGACACATCTCCGACTCTGGCACACATGCTGGATTTCGTTACGTCTGCGAACCCGACCCAACCCTGGCGCGGGTCCAGATTACGCCGAGACAATCAACGCCGCATCGCCAGTGGCGACCATTGGGGGATCGAGGATTTGCCCTGGGGATGCTCGGGCCCACAAGCGCTGGATTTTTTCCTGCGTCAGACCGGTGAGGACACACACGCCCTGCCTGCATGTACGCTCTATCCTCTTGATTCAAAAAATATTTGGAAGCTGCACGATCCCTATGTCCAAACGTCGGATATCGAGCGGGAAACAGTGCGTTCGGTTCACATTTTTGGTCACCAGAAAAAACGGATCGCGACCGAGATGTCCGGCGTGCCGATACCTGGCTCATATCTGGAACGGCTTTGCCAACGTCACGGTGTAGACCCTGCGGCCAATCCAATCCGGCCATTGGCCTGGATGAGCCCGGATCGGCATTCCGATCAGTCCCGCCCGTCGCCCAGTTGATCGCGCAGGGCCTGGACCGCGCGCTTTTCAAACTGTCCGAACTCGGACGCTTTATCCTGAATGGCCTTCAAATGCGGAAAACGTTTTTCATAGTCTTTCGGCGACGCCGCCTGAATAGCCTGTTCGATCTCTGCCCGCGTCTCGCACAGGATCATGCCCGACGTATCAAAGAAGTCCTGAACATTTGGACACCCCCAATAGATCGGAACGCTTGAACACAAGATTGCATCGGTTAGCTTTTCCGAGAAATAGTTCCGTTCTCGAACGTTTTCGATAACCACCGAGTATCGATATGGGGCCAGCCCATCCGATTTTTGGTCGAAGGCTGCATAGCCGCGCCCCATGACGTCGACATCCGCCCCGGTATCACGCACCCAGTCGATCAGGTCATGGCGCAGCTGATGGCCTTCCTGATCCCGTTTTGCAGACGCTATCAGCGAACAGGATTTGCTTTTGTCGACATTCAGGTCGCGCCAGTCCGGCACCAAGGTCGGCCCGTAGGGCAAGAAAACGGCATTTGGAATAGTCTTCAGCAACACGTCGTGAAACGTCAGAACGCGAAAGAACCGCCTCCATGTCCAGCGCAGCAGTTGATCGTGTTTGGCGTGGATGGCCGACGGTTCACCCATCATCAAGGAAATGCGCGCTCGCGTACCCCGGCGCAGACGCCAGTGCACAGAGGAATTCGGGTACATGATCAGGTGATCGGTGGCGTCCAGATCAGCGATACGCTTGCCGATCAGGCGCTCAGGACAGGGTTCGGGCCAGATCAGGTCGGACAGGGGCACGCCACCCAGTCCGGGACCCAGACGATATCCCCAGGGCAGTATGGCGATGGCTGCTCGGCTCATTGCCAGCGGCCCGGGAAATCAACCTGCCCGCGCATCAGAACGTGACCCCGCCCTGCGACTTTCACCCCGGTCATCGCGTCGGGTGGCCCGACGCGCGTCACCGTCGCCTGACCCGGGCGTCCCATGTCGTGACCTTGTTCGGCGATGAAACTGTCCTTTTGCATCAGACCGCTGGCCCAAAGATAAGCCGCCATTGCGCCTGTCGCGGATCCGGTGAACGGATCCTCGGGCGGGCTGGGTGGCGCCAGCAAGAGACGTGCAAAGGTATCACCCGCAGATGTCGCGCCCTGTAATGTCACCAGAAACGGCTCTGCCATGTCTGATCCGGAATATCCTGCAACAGCGGCGACCTTACGCAATGGCCCCTCGGCAAGCCGGGCAGCACGCAACGCAGCATGATCGCGCAAAACCGTGATGCAGAACGGCAGCCCGGTTGACACCATTTGTGGCGGCGAGATGATGGCGCTTTCCGGCAGGCTGATGGACGACGCGACAAGGTCGGCTGGAACATGCACTCCGAACTGCGGAGCAACCTGCGTCATTTCGATCTGGTCCCCGATCAGGCGGATCGGCACAAGTCCCGCGCCGGTTTCTAGTGTCAGTGTTTCACCCGAAATCAGCCCGCGCGACCGCATGGCGGCAACAGTGGCAACTGTCGGATGGCCTGCAAACGGAATTTCACGACTTGCGAGGAAGTACCTGACCCGCATATCGGCCACGTCGGACGGGCCTGTGAATGTGCATTCAACCAAAGACGTTTCGCGCACATAAGCCATACAGAGATCTTCTGTCAGGATCGCACCATCATGTACAACGGCGCATCCGTTGCCGCCAAAGGCGCGATCGCTGAAGGCATCCACCCAGTCAAAATCAAACCAGCTCATGTTTTTGCAGGTACCGCCATGTCGATCATTCACCAGTCGCATATCTCGCCCGATGTGCGCCGGTTGTCACGCAAAAAGCGTAGGCCGTATGGCCGTTCTAGTGAACGGCCACCGGGGAAAAGTCGTGCTGGCGTGCCAGGCTGAATGCCAGCTTGCGGTCCGCCACCAGCGCCAATTGCTGACCATCGGAATCGTGGACGGCATAAAGCTGGTTCAGATCACCGGCCTTTTCACGCAGTTCATTGGGCAGATCAGAGACGTCGACCGTTTTCACATAAACGATACGATCGCCTTCGGTATTGATCTCGATTGGTGTATTCATCGCTCTTACCCCTTTTTGATATTGATCGTCTGCACCACGGTTTCGGGAACCGACCGTGTCAGATCCAGATGCAGCAGACCATTTTCCATGATCGCTTCACCCACTTCGACGCCATCAGCCAGCACAAACATGCGCTGAAACTGGCGCGCGGCGATGCCCCGATGCAGGAACACGCGCCCTTCGCTATCGTCGCGTTGGCGGCCCCGGATCACCAGTTGGCGATCCTCGATAGTGATCGACAGATCCTGTTCCGCAAATCCGGCCACGGCCAGGGTGATGCGGTAGGAAAAATCCGACGTCTGTTCGATGTTGTAGGGCGGGTAGCCTTCATTGCCAGCCTTCGCTGAGCGCTCCAAAAGGCGTTCCAGCTGCTCGAACCCCAATAGATGCGGGTATGAGCCAAGAGTAAGTTTCGACACGTATGTTCGTCCTTTTTTGCCAAAGCGACGCATGGTGCGGCCCCGTTGCGGCAGCCGCCTAGTATAGAATATGGGAAGAAACCGGGATGTCCACAAGGTCTGGCCGGTTTAAGCATAACACACTATCTTGTGTCCAAAGCAGCATCAGCCATACTGAGTCGCCCATGAATGCGCCCTCCGAGCTTTCAATGAAAACAGATGAAGTCCTGCGCGTGGAACTTGAGGTGTTCCGCCGTCAGCATCGCGATCTGGACGAAGCAATCGAGGCCTTGCAGGCCAGAGGAACATCCGATCAGTTGACAATCAAGCGGCTGAAAAAGCAGAAACTGCGACTGAAGGACATTATCCGACAGATCGAAGATCGATTGACACCTGACATCATCGCGTAACGCATTGCCACGCAGTCGGATTTGGCTATAGTTCGCGCTCTTTCTGGAAGGCAGGGGCGCAAGCGCATGGGCGACGTGAAAGTGGGGATCATCATGGGCAGCCAGTCGGACTGGCCCACGATGAAAGAAGCCGCGGATATTCTGGATCAGCTAGGTGTTTCTTATGAAACGCGTATCGTTTCGGCGCATCGTACCCCCGACCGTTTGTGGGATTACGGCAAAACTGCCGCGTCGCGCGGACTGAATGTGATTATTGCCGGTGCCGGCGGTGCGGCGCACCTGCCCGGCATGATGGCATCAAAAACCCGCGTGCCGGTGATCGGCGTGCCCGTTCAAACCCGCGCGTTATCAGGCGTTGATTCACTGTATTCGATCGTCCAAATGCCCAAGGGGTTCCCGGTTGCAACCATGGCAATCGGCGCTGCTGGCGGGGCGAACGCCGGGTTGATGGCTGCGGGCATTCTGGCTTTGCACGATGACGATCTGGCACAGCGGCTGGACGCATGGCGCGCGGCGTTGTCCGCGTCAATTTCCGAGGAGCCCCAGAAATGAGCCGCATCGGTTTTATCGGAACCGGTCATATTGCAGCGCCGATGGTGCGATTTCTGGCGGCCAGAGCACACACAATCACCGTCACCGAGCGCAACGCGACGGTGTCGGCAGAACTTCAGGCAGAACTGGGCATCAGCGTTGCCGGTCCGCAAAAGGTGATCGACGCCTCCGACATTGTGGTCCTGTGTCTGCGCCCGCAGGTGGCTGGGGATATTCTTGCGCCTTTGACCTTTCGTACCGACCAGCAGATCGTCTCGGTCATGGCGGGTATTTCATCGCCTCAGCTTGCCGACCTATGCGCCCCTGCCGGCGATTTTGTTCAGACTATCCCGCTTGGCTTTTTGCAAGTCGGGGGATGCCCTTTGGCGGCATATGGCAATGATCGCCTTCTGGCGGATCTGTTTGAACCAGAGAATCCGGTGGTGAAAGTCGAGAATGAGGAAGCCCTGAACGCTCATTTTGCGATCTGCGCAATGGTGCCCGGGCTTTTGGATCTGATGGCGACCGGTGCCAATTGGCTGGCCGGACAAACGGGTGATGCAGACAAGGCCGAGTATTACACCACTCAGCTGGTTTCGGGCTTTCTGTCCTCGATGGAAACAGGCAAAGCCGGGCAACTGGCCCAGGAACGCGACGCGTTGGCCACGGACGGAACACTAAGCTTGCAGATGACCCAAGCATTGCAAAACGACAAAGCGCATGACGCGCTGCAAGCCGCGCTGACGGCTATCGGCAAACGGCTGGAGACCCAATCATGACAGATATGCTTGCGCCCGGTGCGACAATCGGAATCCTTGGTGGCGGCCAACTGGGTCGTATGCTGTCTGTCGCGGCGGCCCGTCTGGGTTTTGTCACCCACATCTACGAGCCGGGCGCCAACCCTCCGGCCGGTCAAGTTGCGCATCGGGTCACCACGGCCGGATATGACAATGCCGATGCCCTGCGGTCATTTGCGGCATCCGTTGATGTCATAACCTACGAATTCGAGAACATTCCGACCGATGCGCTGGATATTCTGGAAGAACATCGTCCGATCCGACCGGGGCGAGAGGCCTTGCGCGTCAGCCAGGATCGGTTGACCGAAAAGACCTTTTTGCAGGGGCTGGGCCTGCAAACTGCACTGTTTAGCGATGTGAGCGATCTTAACAATCTGCAAACCGCAATTGAGCACATCGGCACGCCCGCCATCCTAAAAACCAGACGTTTTGGCTATGACGGCAAAGGACAGGCCCGCCTGCATACCCCCGAGGACGCCGAGACGGCGTGGGATGACATGGCCGGAGCTCCTGCAATTCTGGAAGGGTTTGTGGATTTCAGCCACGAAATTTCGATTATTGCCGCGCGCGGACTGGATGGTCAGGTCGCGTGTTTCGATCCCGGGGAAAACGTACACCGCGACGGTATTCTGCGCACGACAACCCTGCCTGCGCGCTTGCACCCGTCACAGCGCACGGATGCGGTTCTGCTGGCCGCCAAT
Organism: Pseudomonadota bacterium; assembly: GCA_039028255.1. Classification (GTDB taxonomy): domain Bacteria; phylum Pseudomonadota; class Alphaproteobacteria; order Rhodobacterales; family Rhodobacteraceae; genus Ruegeria. The sequence continues at coordinate 12,219 of JBCCIK010000078.1, forward strand.
ATCCTGAACGCGCTGGACTATGTTGGCGTCATGGGCGTTGAGCTGTTTGTGACCGCCACTGGTCTGATCGTGAATGAGATTGCACCACGGGTGCATAACTCAGGACACTGGACGCAGAACGGGTGTGCTGTGGATCAGTTTGAACAGCATATTCGCGCTGTAACAGGATGGCCTTTGGGTGACGGACAACGGCATGCGGATGTTGTGATGGAAAACCTGATCGGCGATGACATGAACCGGGTACCGGAACTGGCCAAGGAAAAGAACGTGGCTTTGCACCTTTACGGCAAGGCTGACGTTAAACCGGGCCGCAAGATGGGCCATTTCAACCGCATCCTGGGCTGATGCGCCCGCCCCGGCTGGACGATTAGCAGATAAACCGGGATGCAACATCACCAGACATATAGCTGAACCGGCCCCCCACCAATGTGGCGCAAACGCGCTGTGTATCAGCATCGAGAATAACGATGTCCGCCCGCAGACCCGGCGCCAAAGCGCCGCGGTCGGACAGGCCCAGCACGCGGGCGGGACCGGATGATATCAGCGCCCATGCGCCACTCAGGTCCAGAACCCCGGTTTTGGCCAGCATCAGGGCGGCCCGACGCGGGCTCGGATAGTGATAGTCCGAGGCCAACGCATCGCAAAACCCCATCGTGATCAGATCAATCGCGCTTGCATTTCCTTTGTGCGACCCGCCCCGCACAACATTCGGAGAGCCCAGTATAATTTGATCACCCGCTTCTCTGGCGTTTTCAGCGGCCTCCTGAGTTTCGGGAAATTCAGCAATCAATGCCGCCCGTGCCCTCCAGTTCGCGCGTATTTCGGCGGTGGCATCATCATGGCTGCCCAGACGCACGCCCCGATCGCACAACTGGGCGCAAAGGGTGTCAATCGCCTTGGGCACCTCGTGCCTGCGCGCGTGCATATCCTTCAACATCTCAAAGTGAACTTCGGGGTTGCGTCCGGCTTTCAGCGCCTGTCCGGTCAGGCGCGCAGGTTTGCGACCTTGCGCCAGAGGGTCATGAGGTAGGTGATCATTGAAGACCACATAAGGCACCTGCCACTGCGCGATCTTGTCCGGCAAGCCCGCATACTCATCAAGCATGTGGGTTTCAAATCGAAGCTGGGGAATCAGATCTGTTGCAGTGACATTTTTGACCTCAACCAACGCTTCGAACACCTGCCGGGCAAACTCTGGCCCGCGTACCCCGCCTTCCCAACTGTAGAACTGCGCCAGCACTGCGGTGGTGATTCCGTTTGCGGCAAGTTCGGCGTCGACGGACAGGATACCTTCGGCCATTTGCTTCATCGCACCCCGACGCGGCGCGATATGGCGTTCGAACCCGTCGCCATGTACATCGACAATGCCTGGCAAAACCAGAAAACCCGACAAATCTATCCGCCGTCCGACAGGTTTTTCCTGCACCAAGCCCTCGGCAATCGCAAGATCAGCCGGCAACAGCCCGCGGCCCGGCAACAGCACTTGAGCACCGGTCAACGTCAGTGCCAGAGCCGTCATTGCGTGCGCTCCGACTGCGGCTCCGAGCAGTCTTCACCAATGCAGATTTCATCAATGACATCCAACACCCCATCCAACCATGTGATTTGCGGGTCGAATTGTCCAAATTCAATAAAGTGCAGGGCCTGTGCCATAACACGCGGGTTGTTCATCATGAAGGTATGCGTCACAGGCAGAACAATATGGTCTGACATCCCGTCGACCCGCGTCGTTTCGATCGAGACCTTGCCGTCATCCTTGCCATCGATCATCGAGGAAAAAAGCGGGTTCAAAGAGTTTTCTCCGGCGATCACACCCAACTCGAAATTCGCGGCCGGAAGTTGACGCGGAATGCCTTCGGGCCCGGTTCCCAACTGTAAACCCGCCGGGCCATTCAGATACCCGAACACTTCCCATGCTCCCAATTCGTCAACCAATTGGCTTCCCTGGTTCGGCGGTCCAAGCATAACGACGCGGCCCAGATTATCCGGGCGGTTGTCCTGCAACCAATAGCGCAGCAGAATGCCGCCCATCGAATGCGCGACAACATCTGCGACATCATCCTGGCAGGCGGCAAAGGCGTCGGGCAGAGTCTGCTGTGCCAGTTCGGGTATGCCCATGTCTGTCGACGGATAGCCCGGACGCACCACAGTATAGCCATGAGCTTTGAAAAGTTGCTCCATCACTGAAAAGGACGCCTCGGTCCGCGCCAGCCCGTGCAGAAGGATGACGCATTTGGCGCTGGCCATCGCTGGCAGCAGAAAAATCAGGGCGGCAAACAAAAATCTCATATCCGCCCAATACTGCCTGAACTGTCTTTGGGAAAGGTCTATCCGCGCTTCCGGCGCAGGACCGCTAACGCGATGCCCCCCAGAACCAGGCCTGCGCCAAGGATCAGGCGCGTGCTGGCCGTTTCACCCAACACAGCAACACCCGCCAAAATCGCGATGACCGGAACGCTGAGTTGAACAACCGCCGCAACGGATGGCGCAAGCTGTGGCAGGACGCGATACCATAACGCGTATCCCAGACCCGAGGTGACGCCACCGGAAACGGCCGCCAGAACATAACCCATCGCGTTCATCTGCCACCCACCGCCCATAAAAACCAGCGCCAGCGCCGTTACAGGCAAGGCAACCAGGAAATTTGCTGCGGTGCCCTGCAAGGCATCAGGTTCTGACCGACCCGACAGCGAATAAATTGCCCAGCCAACACCCGCACACGTCATCATTACGGCGCCGACGGTGTCCACCGAGCCAATTGCGGACGGCCACAGAACAACACACAAACCAAACAGTGCGATCCCGGCACCGGACAATTGTCGGCCCGTAGGCGTCGCTCCGGTCAGTGCGCCGAATGCGAACATTGTGATCTGCACCACGCCGAACAGGATCAGCGCGCCAAGCCCTGCGTCCAGTGTCAGATATGCCAGCGAGAACCCGACCATGTACACCGACAAGGACCCTGCCCCGACAAATCGCCGTGGAGTGTACAGCGGCAGAACTCCGCCGCGCAATACGACCAGCGCTGCCAGCACCAACGCACCGGACAGAACCCGGACAACGGCAAATCCGGCGGGATCGCTGGCGTCACTGTCGATAGCCCAGCGGTTCAGAATAGAGTTTGCCGCAAAGGCGCACATTGTAAGGGCAGTCAGAAGGAACAGTCGCATATCAATCGCATACCGGTTAAACCGCAGATTGGACACTCACTTTGACGCGGGATCGTCACCAAAGGCTTTTGGATAAACCAGCGTTGCTGCAGGAACATCATCCCCAGGTGCCGCGAGCATTGTGTATTCCTTGGAATATGGCGTTTTAAGGTTAGCCGCGCGCGCCCGAGAGAAGCCGCATTTTTCATAAAAATCCGGCTGACCCAGAACCACGATGGCGGGAATTTGGTCGAAATCATCCAGTCTGGCCGCCTGTACAAGTCCGCTGACAAGGCGCTTTCCGATTTGCCAATGGCGTTTGTCCAGACCATCCGGTGTCAGGGCGCCTCGCTGAAACTCTGGCCAAACCGCAACCGGCGCCAAGCATAGCCATCCCTCGGGTTGTCGCATTCTGGACAACGCCGCATATCCGGCGATGCGGTTTTTCCACGGCGTTACCATTTCTGTCACCATGTCGCCGTCTTGCCGAAGGGCATGAACCAGCCTGACCTCATCTTCGCCACCAAAGGCGGTGCGCAGCAAGATGTCCACTTCGGGGATTTGCCAGTCTTTCAAATCGTGGCTGTAGTCTGGTCCTATCACCATACGCATGCTTCCTCGTCTGTGCGCAAAACACCTAACGAATGCGTCGCAAAAACGAAATGGGGCCACCCGAAGGTGACCCCATCCCTGATATTTTTGGCGCCCCGATCAGAGGCTCGGCCTTGGGGCCAAGCGTCTTTCGGGACTGTTTGAACCCGCCGCAGCGAATTCGGCGTCTTACATCATGCCGCCCATGCCGCCCATGTCGGGCATGCCGCCACCGGCAGCAGGAGCGTCTTTCTGCGGCTTGTCGGCAACCATCGCTTCGGTGGTGACCAGCAGGCCGGCAACCGATGCCGCGTCTTCCAGTGCGGTGCGGACAACTTTGGCCGGATCGATGACACCGAACGAGAACATGTCGCCATATTCTTCGGTCTGAGCGTTAAAGCCGAATGCTGCGTCA
>JBCCIK010000079.1:0-16227 GCA_039028255.1 Pseudomonadota bacterium
AAGAGCATCCCAGCCCACTTCGCGCCCACCATTGGGACGCATGGCTGTAACGTCATCGCTGCGCAGCCAAACATCGCGCATTGGGTCCGGATCATTGTTGAATACGCTGTTCAGCGCCGAGTAGAACGCTTCGGATGCTGCAAGAACTGTGTCGTGTTGTGTCATTTGGACTCTCAAATATTCAATGTCTCTGATCGCAATTTGACCATGTTATCAGGCCTGATTTTGATGATGGTTCAACCCATCGGCGGGGCGCGGTGCCGCGTCAGAGCCCGGCGATATGCTTCGATCATCCAACCCAGCATTATTGCGTTCAGAATATGCCACATAAAATGCGTGCCAAAGGGGAATTGCGAGCAAACAGGCAGATCAAGCGCCCGGAAGGTGATTGAAAGACACAGCAACAAGGCACCCAATGTCATCTCCCACGCAAAACGCGGTTCGACATTTCTAAGAAGGATGGCGTAGATCAAGATCAGCAGCGGCACCGGAGCGTAAGCGGACGATCCGCCTAATCCGGGAATCAACTGAAAGATCGGGATGGTGGCCGCAGCGTACGGAATGAACAGAACTGTCACGCCCGCAGCCCAGCCGGAGGGCATGCGCCAGATGTCGCGATTGACCGCAAAGATATACACCAGGATGAACATCAGGATCGGACTGACGTCAACTATCGCGGCCCAGACCTGTGCGTGTGTGTGAAACAAATAGCTGCCAATGCCGATAATGGCCAGAATAGCTGCCAACGCGACCGCCAGCGGCATGTTCTGCCCGCGCACACGGCGCCACATGATCCATGCTGACAGCAAAAAGGCTGCGTTTGTGACGGCATTGACAGGTTCGGCCCAGTAGTCCGGCGACAAACGTTCGCAATAACCATCAATTTCCCGCAACCAGTCCATGGAAATTTACATAGCCGATGTTAGGCTTGTGCCAACAGCGAATTCAGGAGGGTTTCAGGATGAACATCATTTGGTTGGGCCATGGCAGTTTCCGTATCGAAACAGAAGATCAGGTCCTGCTTATTGACCCGTGGCTGACAGGCAACCCGGCACTGGACGAAAGCCATCACAATGCCGCCCTTGAAGGAGCGACCCATATTCTGCTGACGCATACGCATTTCGATCACGTGGCGGATGTGCTGTCATTGGCCAAGCATCTGAAAGTTCCCGTCGTTGGGCAATACGATCTTATGGGGTATTGGAGCGAGGCCGAGAACATAGAAACCGTCGGCTTCAATAAGGGCGGAACCGTCGATCTGAGCGGGGTCATGGTGTCGATGGTGCCCGCCTCGCACAGTTCCACATTTCCGACACATGACGGGTTGCGCACAGGCGGCAGTGAAGTCGGGTTCATGATCGCGGCCGAGGATCATATGCTGTATGTCTCGGGTGATACCGACATCATGGCGGATATGGAATGGATGGGCGATTATTACAAACCCGATATCGGCATTCTGTCAGCCGGCGGCCATTTCACGATGGATATGAAAGCCACCGCTTATGCAGCCAAACGGTATTTCAACTTCAAAACCGTAATACCGTGCCACTACAAAACCTTTCCGATACTGGAACAATCGGCACAGGCCCTGATTGACGGCTTACCTGATGTGAACGTGATTGAACCGGAATTGATGACCCCGATCAGACTGTAGCCCGGGTTCAGCCCGGCCCGTCGTTGCGGCGCGTTTCAAAGAAGGCTTTCAAAAGCATTGCCGCTTCCTCTGCCGCAAGACCGTCGTAGACCTCGGGCACATGATGCGCCTGAGGGTGCGAAAACACCCGTGCACCATGCGCCACCCCGCCCGATTTCGGATCCGGCGCGCCGTAATACAGACGTCGAATACGCGCGGCGGCCAGCGCTGCGGCGCACATCGCGCAGGGTTCCAGGGTGACGTACATATCATAATCCGGCAAACGTTCGGACCCGACCGCGGCACAGGCGGCACGCAATGCCACGATTTCAGCGTGCGCCGTCGGGTCGTTCAGTTCGCGGGTACGGTTGCCAGCCGCAGCGATCACGTGACCATCCGGCCTCACGATGACAGCGCCCACCGGCACTTCGCCCCGCGCTGCGGCCGCGCGTGCCTCGCGCAGAGCCTGATCCATATACGATGTGAATACCATGCCCCTGACTGCATCAGAAACCTGCCTTTCGCAAGCGCAACGGATGCGGTATGGCCCTGACATGAACAACACCCCTCCTCCCGGCGACCGGATCGCCAAAGTGCTGGCCCGCGCGGGCGTCGCGTCGCGGCGAGAAGCCGAACGTATGATCCACGCGGGTCGCGTTGCCGTCAATGGTCGCACCATCGACAGCCCGGCCCTGAACATTACAGCCAAGGACAAGATCGCCGTAGATGGCAAGCCCGTGTCCGAACCCGAGCCTTCGCGCCTGTGGCTCTACCACAAACCGACAGGTCTGGTGACAACGGCGCGCGATGAAAAAGGGCGCATGACAATTTTCGACAATCTGCCCGAAGAGATGCCGCGCGTCATGAGCATCGGCCGACTGGACCTGAACTCGGAAGGGCTGCTGCTGCTGACCAATGACGGCGGTATCAAGCGTAAGCTGGAATTGCCGTCTACCGGATGGCTGCGCAAATATCGCGTGCGCGTCAACGGTCGCCCCAAAGACGAAGATTTTGCCCCGTTGCGGCGGGGTCTGGTGATTGACGCAGAGCGGTTCCAGCCAATGACCGTATCGCTGGACCGGCAGCAAGGTGCCAATGCCTGGCTGACACTTGGAATTCGCGAAGGCAAAAACCGTGAAATTCGCCGCGCGATGGAAGATATCGGTTTGTCTGTCAACCGGCTTTTGCGCGTGTCGTACGGCCCGTTCCAGCTGGGCGATTTGAAACCCGGCGACGTCGAAGAAGTCCGCCGCCGCGTTCTGCGCGATCAATTGGGTTTACAGGCGCAGGCAACTCCGGACGACACGCCAAAACGCCCGTCCCGACCGCATCGGAAACGGACGCAGACCGGCAAGAAACCTCGCAGGTGATGCCGGTTTGGCAACCTTCCCCCTAGCGCCAAGCCTGCGCATCCCCTAGATTTTCTGTGATGACTGCAAAAACAAGGGAGCGTGATGTCTCGGACAGGTGTTCAAAAACTGACCTACGCGGCGCTGCTTGTGCTTTTGCTGGGGGTATGCACAGGCGTTCTGGGGGGCTTGTAAAGCATGGCCAAACGGTATGGCGGCAAATTCAGCCCGCAGGGCGACCCGTCCGACGCCGACGACCCGCAACCGCGCGGGCAGTTTCACGCGGCCCGGGTGGAACCTGCCGGTGCGCGCGTCAACCTACTGTTCTTACCTGCAATTCCCCTTGTTTTCCTGTCGCTGAACGACGGCGCCATTGGCATGACGATTGGGCTTGTGGCAGCCGGCATACTGGCCGTCGCCGCCTTTTTGTTGCGAGAAGGTTTGCGGGCAGAGGCCGCCTTTAACGACCGCAAGACCGCCCGCCGCCCCGCCTTTCCTCGCAAGATGCTTGCCAGCGTCCTGACCGGATTGGGAACCGCACTTGCAGCTTACCGGAGCGAGCTTGTGTCTGCCGAAACGGTAACGCAGGCCAGCCTTTTGGCGCCCATCCTGTTTGGTGTCGTTGCAACTGCGCTGCATTCCGTTTCGTTTGGGTTGGACCCGATGAAAGACAAAGGCATGGAAGGCGTGGATACCTTTCAACAGGATCGGGTTGCCCGGGTCGTCGAAGACGCGGAATCGCATCTCGCCGAGATGACCGACGCGATCAAGCGTGCAGGTGATCGGCGCATCGAGGCGCGGATCGAACGCTTTCAGGAAACCGCCAGGGATCTTTTTCGCACCGTGGAAGAAGATCCGCGCGATCTGGCCGGTGCCCGAAAGTACCTGACAGTGTATTTGCGCGGTGCGCGTGACGCGACGATCAAATTTGCCGATGTATATGCCCGCACCCGTGATAAGCAGGCACTGGCAGATTATTCGGCTTTAATGGACGATCTGGAACAGAATTTCGCTGCGCGCACGCGCAAAATGCTATTGGATGATCGCAGTGATCTGACGGTTGAAATTGACGTGTTGCGCGAAAGGCTGCAACGCGAGGGCGTTCGGTTGGACTGACCGGCAATTTTTTGAATAAGGAACATCCCCATGTCCGATGAGATCAAGAACAAGGCGGTTCAGGCTGAAACGCTTGTGCAGGAAGTCACCGCTGTTGCGCTGCCCGAACCGCGAAATGCAATCATCTCGATGGAGGACGCCGACGCGCCTATCAGCGCCGAGATTCGTAAGCGCATGGATGAGATAGACATGGGCAACACCAATTCGATCGTCTCGTTCGGATCATCTGCACAGGCCGAATTGCAAGAGATCAGCCAGGCTATGCTGGCCGATGTCCGCAACAAGGATGTCGGACCCGCAGGGGACAGCCTGCGCAACATCGTCACGACGATCCGGGGATTTTCGGTCAGCGAACTGGACGTACGCCGCGAACGCAGTTGGTGGGAAAAGCTGTTGGGCAAGGCGGCGCCGTTTGCCAAATTCACCGCCCAGTATGAAGAACTGCAAGGCCAGATCGACCGGATCACGGATGACCTTCTTGGCCATGAACACACATTGCTGAAGGACATCAAATCGCTGGATCTGCTGTACGAAAAGACGCTGGGTTTTTATGATGAACTGGCGCTGTACATCGCAGCAGGCGAAGAAAAGCTGACCGAACTGGACAGTCAGGACATTCCTGAAAAAGAGGCTGAGTCTCAGGCCGCCCCTGAAGATGAACAGGTTATGAAAGCGCAGGAACTGCGCGACATGCGCGCCGCACGCGATGATCTGGAACGCCGTGTACATGACCTGAAACTGACACGGCAGGTTACGATGCAGTCGCTGCCTTCGATCCGGTTGGTACAGGAAAACGACAAATCTCTGGTCACCAAGATCAACTCGACCCTTGTGAACACCGTGCCTCTCTGGGAAACCCAACTGGCGCAGGCCGTCACCATTCAACGCAGCGCCGAAGCCGCCGCAGCCGTACGCGACGCCAATGATCTGACAAATGAATTGCTGACATCGAACGCGGCCAATCTGCGCGAATCGAACAAAGTGATCCGCGAGGAAATGGAACGTGGCGTGTTTGACATAGAAGCCGTTAAACAAGCCAACGCCGACCTGATCGGCACCATCAACGAAAGCCTTGCCATCGCCGACGAAGGCAAGGCCAAGCGCGCCGCAGCCGAGGAAGAGTTGCAAAAGATGGAGACCGAGTTGCGTGACACGCTGGCTGCGGCCAAGGCGCGCAAGGACGGTATTGGTGACACTTCAGGTACTGCGGTTCCGGAATAGGGCGGGCTGGTCTTGAGGCCGTTAAAATATCTCAAACTGGGGCTTGGTCTGGCGTGCGTGATTGCGCTGGCAAATTGCGACGAAACACTGCCGCCGTCATTGGTGCCCGAGCCTCGGCCCGCGCCGCAGGCGCCTGCGGCAAACGCTTATGTGCCGCCTTCTGCGGCCAGTCAGGATCTGGCGCGATTTTATCAGCGGGTCGAACGTGACCTGCTGACCCGTGGTCTGTTGCGAACCGATGGCGGTGGACCCGAAACACCTTACGACGCCGACGATCTGGCCCGCAATTTCGAAGTGATCGCTTTTTACAGCGAGTATCCGGATCATTCGGTATCTGTCGGCTCGCGCCAGACTGACGGACAGTTGAGCCGCTGGACCGGTCCGGTGCGTATTCAGACGGAATTCGGACCATCCGTTCTGCCTGCCACCCGAAAGCAGGATGCAACAGACGTCCAGTCTTATGCCGCCCGCCTGGCCAATCTGACCGGCCATCCGATATCGACTGTCAATCGCAAGGCCAATTTTCACGTCTTTTTCGCCGGCCGCGATGACAGCGCCTATGTGGTCAGCCGGTTAAAGCAGCTTATTCCAAACATCAGCGATGCCTCACTGGAGCTGGTGGCAAACCCGCGGCCAAGTTTTGATTGTTTTGTCTTTGCGTCTGCGACCAATACGTCTCCGCATAAATATGTGCGTGCGGTGACGCTGATCCGGGCGGAACTGCCCGAGCTTGTGCGTCTGAGCTGCATTCACGAAGAGATCGCTCAGGGTTTGGGATTGTCCAATGACAGCCCTGCGGCGCGGCCATCAATCTTCAACGACGATGACGAGTTTGCCTTGCTGACCAGCCATGACGAAAAACTGCTGACCATGTTGTATGATCCGCGCCTCACCCCCGGCGTGACAGTAGAACAGGCCCGCCCGGTGGTACGGATCATAGCGCGCGAATTGATGGGGCAACCACTGTGACCCCAAGGACAGGAGAACCCCGATGGGAATTTTCGATTTTCTGACCGGAGAATTCATTGATGTCATCCATTGGGTCGATGACACCCGTGACACAATGGTCTGGCGCTTTGAGCGTGAGGGGCATGAGATCAAATACGGCGCCAAGCTGACCGTACGCGAAGGGCAGGCTGCGGTGTTTGTACATGAAGGCCAATTGGCGGATGTTTTCACGCCCGGGCTTTACATGCTTGAAACCAATAACATGCCCGTGCTGACCACATTGCAGCATTGGGATCACGGGTTTCAGTCGCCGTTCAAGTCTGAGATCTATTTCGTCAATACGACCCGTTTCAACGATCTGAAATGGGGCACAAAAAACCCCATTATGCTGCGTGATCCTGAATTTGGACCAACCCGTATTCGGGCCTTTGGGACCTATACGGTCCGGGTGAAAGAGCCAGCGCATTTTCTGGTCGAAATTGTCGGCACCGATGGTGAATTCACCATGGACGAAATTAGCTTTCAAATACGCAACATCATCGTGCAGGAGTTCAGCCGCGTGATCGCCGGTTCGGGCATTCCGGTTCTGGACATGGCGGCCAACACCGCCGATCTGGGTAAGCTGATCGCGGCTGAAGTCTCTCCGGTTCTGGACGGTTACGGGCTGGAAATGCCCGAGTTTTATATTGAGAACATCTCGCTTCCGCCTGCCGTCGAGGCTGCACTGGACAAACGTACATCCATGGGATTGGCGGGGGATCTGGGTAAATTCACGCAATATTCAGCCGCCGAGGCGATGACTGCGGCCGCAAACAATACCAGCCAGGGCGGCGGCATGGGTGCCGGGCTTGGCATGGGTATGGGTATGGCGATGGCGCAGCAGATGTCGAACATGGCAGCGGGTCAGCCGAGTGGCCCGTGGGGATCGCCCGCGCCCGCTGCCCGGCAGCCCACAGCGCAAGCGGCCCCGCCACCCCCTCCGCCCGTTGAGCATGTTTGGCATATCGCAGTGAACGGCCAAACAAGTGGACCGTTTTCGAAAGCCAAAATGGGACGTATGGCCAGTGATGGAGATCTGACCCGCAACACGCATGTCTGGACCGCCGGTCAGGATGGTTGGAAAAAGGCGGGCGATGTTCAGGAACTGGCACAGCTGTTCACTATTCTGCCGCCGCCACCCCCTCCTGCGGGTTGAGGCACGGTGATGCCGATGCACAGGCGCGCATTGACATGAGCGAAGAACACCGCTTTCCCTGCGACCAATGCGGCGCGGATTATCGCTTTGATCCGGGAAACGGCACACTTATCTGCGACCATTGCGGGCATTCCACTGCGATCAGTTCTGGTCCATGGGGCGCTGCGGTTCTGCGGGAACTGAATTTTGACGCGGCCATCGCTGATCGTCTTCCGGATGCTGAAATAGAAGAAACACGCGTATTGTCGTGCCCGAACTGCGCAGCTCAGGTTGAGTTTGATCCGGACACACATGCCGCCGAATGCCCGTTCTGCGCCACTCCTGTGGTGACAGACACAGGCATAAACAGACACATAAAACCCAAAGGCGTATTGCCTTTTGCCCTGGACGAACGGGCCGCGCACATGGCCATGGGTGAATGGTTGGGGCGCTTGTGGTTTGCGCCAAACGGGCTTCGGGAATATGCACGCAAAGGTCGCAGGATGCAGGGCATTTACGTCCCTTACTGGACCTTTGATGCCGATACAAAAACGAAGTATCGCGGAGAACGCGGCACAGTGTACTACGAAACCCATACTGTCATGCGTGACGGAAAACGTGTGCAGCAGCAGGTTCCCAAGGTACGGTGGTCGCCAAAATCGGGGCGCGTCGCCCGGTTCTTCGATGATGTTCTGGTGCTGGCGTCCCGTTCGTTGCCAAAGCAATATACGGATGCTTTGGAGCCGTGGGATTTACCCGAACTTGAGCCTTATCAGCCAGAGTACCTGGCGGGGTTTCGCGCCGAAGCCTACACCGTTGAACTGGCAGATGGATATACCGAGGCGCGCACGTACATGGCGCGTGTGATCGAGCGGGATGTGCGGTTTGACATCGGCGGCGACCGACAACGTATTCATGCAGTGGATACGGACGTAAGTGATGTCACGTTCAAACATATCCTTCTGCCGGTCTGGATGGCCGCATACAAATATCGCGGCCAGACATATCGTTTTGTGGTCAATGGACGCACGGGGCGGGTTCAGGGGGAACGCCCGTGGTCCGCGCTGAAGATCACGATAGCTGTTGTTCTGGGTCTGCTGATCGCCGCGGCTGTCGGCTATGTGATGGCAACCGGACAACAGTAGTCCGGGGCAGCAGCAATTGCGCGGCTGCCCGCCGGTTTGTAGGGCGCCAGGCGCCCTGCCCTACAATCCCGAAAGGAAGCACTGTGGCCATATCTGTACTGAATTCCTTGCTGATTGATCGGCATGCGTGCCGGGCTTTTCTTGCTGATCCAGTACCCAAAGCCAAGATCGAGCAGATCGTGGCCAGCGCGTCCCGAGCCCCTAGCTGGTGCAACGCGCAACCCTGGTCATTGATTATCACCAGCGGCATAGAAACAGACAGGTTCCGCAACGCTCTACAAACCGAAGTCGAGACCTCGGCACCCGCTCCGGACCTGCCATTTCCCACGTCGTATTCCGGCGCTTATCAGGATCGGCGCCGGGCATGCGGCTGGGCGTTGTACGAGGCTGTTGGTGTCACACGCGGTGATCGCGTGGCGTCGTCCAGACAGATGATGCAGAATTACGCGCTGTTCGGCGCGCCACACTGTGCCATTCTGTCAAGCCCGTCCGAGTTGGGACCCTATGGCGCAATGGATTGTGGCGGGTTCGTTACGGCATTTGCATTGGCAGCACAGGCCCTGGGTATTGCAACGATCCCGCAAGCTGCTGTTGCCGCCTATGGCCCGTTTCTGCACCGTTACTTTGAAATTCCCGATGACCGCATTGTGCTGTGCGCAATTGCCTTTGGGTACTCGGATGTCGACCACCCGGCTAACAGTTTCAGAACTGATCGCGCCGGGTTGGGTGACATTGTCAGCTGGCGCGGTTAAACCCCGGTTGTAACGCAGCAATACAGGGTCGGGGATGCGGGCAGTATTACAACGGATTTCGCGTGCCAGCGTGTCGGTCAATGGCACCGTGGTCGGGCAATCCGGACCAGGTTTGATGATTCTGGTTTGCGCCATGGCTGGCGACACCGAAGCGCACGCCGCAAAGCTGGCCGCGAAAGTTGCCAGGTTGCGAATATTCAAGGACGATGCCGGTAAAATGAACCGTTCGGTGATCGACATCGCAGGTTCAGCTCTGGTCGTCAGCCAGTTTACATTGGCTGCGGACATCTCAGGCGGCAATCGACCGGGGTTTTCGAACGCGGCGCCGCCCGATGCAGGCGAACATCTGTATACAGCATTTGCCGGTTTTCTGGCCGGGCACGGTATCCCGGTTGAAACAGGTGATTTCGGCGCCGACATGTCGGTCGAACTGGTCAATGACGGCCCCGTTACAATCTGGATGGACAACGAATGAACAACGCCGAACACGCGATAGAGCTCTGGCGCGCCGGCGTCGCGGCTGTTGACGGGTATACCGCCACCAAAAACGCTCTGCCCGGCATCGCCAAACCAGACCGCATCCTTGCCGTCGGAAAACCCGCTGCGGCAATGACCCGCGCGGCTCTGGATCACTTTCCCGACGTTCCGGCGTTGGTCGTGACCAAAGATGACCACGGGCGCGAGTTGCCGGACGGCGTGCAGGTGATCGAGGCGTCGCATCCCGTGCCCGATGATCGCAGTCTGGCCGGGGGGCGCGCCCTGCGCGAAGCTGTTGAGGCAATGGAACCGGGAACCCATCTGTTGCTGCTGGTTTCGGGCGGCGCATCCTCGCTGGCCGAGGACCTGCTGCCCGGCACGTCGCTGGGCGATCTGGCGGCCCTGAACCGTCAGCTGCTGTCGGATGGGCTGGATATCGCGACAATGAATGCCGAGCGGCGCAAACTCTCACGTGTCAAAGGTGGCGGGCTCCTGTCTCACTTTTACGGCGCGAAGGTTACGGTTCTGGCGATTTCGGACGTTCCCGGAGACGATTTGAGCGTTATCGGCTCGGGCATCGGTGCACTACCCGGCACCTACGACTATGAGGCGGCGACACATATCATTGCGTCGAACGCACATGCGCGTTCCGCGGCGGTCGATCTGGCGATGCAACGGAATTTGCCCATCCTGGCCAATGAAGAATCGCTGCACGATGACTATCTGGCCGTTGCGGCCAAACTTGGTCCGAAACTGCGCAACATGGATCGGGGCGTCATGGTTTTTGGCGGCGAACCCACAGTCGTCCTGCCCGCAACGCCGGGCCGGGGTGGGCGCAATCAGGCGCTTGCACTGGCCTTGGCGCGCGAGATTTCGGGGTGCGCAGGGCTGACGGTTGTGGTCGGTGGCACAGACGGCACGGATGGCCCGACACTTGCGGCCGGTGGCATTGTCACAGGGCACACTTGGCGCGACGGCGCGCAAGCAGCCTTGGAACAGGCCGACAGCGGGCATTTCCTGGAAAAAGCAGACGCGCTGTTGGTCACCGGGCCAACAGGAACCAATGTAATGGATCTGATTGTCGCGGTCCGGGACTAGACAGAATACGTACTCGTTACCATGCGCGGCGTTTCAAGTGCGTCCAAGTCCCACATTAAATCTTGCCCGGTGGCCTGAAATGCGCCAACGTTGACTCAAGCATCAATAAAAAAACCCACGAAGGGTTTATGACATTCACCAGGGAGTATCCAAATGCAAGAACAACTCACTCACATGACCCGTCAGGTCACGGCAGGTAAACTGACGCGCCGGGAATTCATGGGGAAAGCTGCGGCCTTGGGGGTGTCCGCAGCGATGGCCAGCACAATGTTTGCCGACGCGGCGCGTGCGGCGGGCCCTAACAAAGGCGGCGATCTCAAGTTCGGCATGCAGGGCGGTGAATCGACCAACTCGCTTGATCCGGCGACCTATGCCAGCTCGGTTCCATTCATCAACGGCAAACAATTCGGCGATACGCTGGTCGAAGTCGCGCCCGACGGCACAATTGAACCGCGCCTTGCCGAAAGCGTCGAAGGCAGCTCGGACGCCAAAGTCTGGACCTTCAAGCTGCGTCAGGGCGTCGAATTCCATAATGGCAAGACCATGACCAGCGAAGATGTGCTGAAAACCATGGAGCGTCACTCGAACGAAGATTCGAAATCCGGCGCCCTGGGCATCATGAAGGGCATCGAGTCGATGAAGGCCGATGGCGACAATTTCCAGGTCACGCTGACCGAGCCAAACGCCGACTTGCCTTATCTGATGGCAGATTATCACCTGATCGTGCAGCCTGATGGCGGCATGGAAAACCCGGGCGACGGCATTGGAACCGGCCCCTACAAGCTGGAAGTTGATGAGCCAGGTGTCCGTCATCTGTTCACAAAGTTCGAAAACCACTGGAGCGATTTCGGGAACTTTGACAGCGTAGAGGTTGTTGTGATCAACGACGCAACGGCCCGAACTGCCGCGCTGCAATCGGGGCAGGTTCATGCGATTAACCGGGTTGAACCAAAGGTGGCCGATCTGCTGGGTCGCGCGCCGAACCTGACGGTCCATTCGACCGCGGGCCGCGGACATTATGTGTTCATCATGCATTGCGACACGGCGCCGTTCGACAACAACGAATTGCGGACCGCGCTTAAATACGCGATCAATCGGGAAGACCTGGTCGACAAGGTGCTGCGCGGCTATGGTTCGGTCGGAAACGATATGCCGGTCAACGCGGCCTATCCGTTGTTCGACGAAACCATCCCACAGCGCGAGTTCAGCGTCGAAAAGGCGTCAGAGCACTATAAGAAGTCCGGCCATGATGGTTCTCCGATCATTCTGCGCGTTGCCGATGGCGCGTTTCCGGGCGCGGTGGACGCCGCAGCGTTGTTCCAGCAAACAGCCGCGCAAGCCGGCATCCCGCTGGAAATCAAACGCGAGCCGAATGACGGATACTGGTCCGAGGTCTGGAATGTGCAACCGTTCTGCGCATCTTATTGGGGCGGCCGTCCGGTGCAGGATCAAATGTACGCCACAGCTTACCTGTCGAGCGCCGACTGGAACGATACGCGGTTCAAAGTCTCGGCCTTTGACGACATGCTGTTTGCGGCACGCGCCGAATTGGACGCGGACAAGCGCAAAGGCATCTACAGTCAGATGGGCCAGATGGTGCGTGACGAAGGCGGCCTGATCTGCCCGATGTTCAACGACTTTGTCGAAGGTGTGAGCAATCAGCTTGACGGTTGGGAAACCGACCCGACGCAAGAGCTGATGAATGGTCAGATGTCCCGTAAGATGTGGTTCGTCTGATACAGGCCACGGATTATGCATCCTATCATCAAACTGGTTTCCCAGCGCCTTGCGCTGGGACTCCTGCTTCTCTTTGGTGCATCGGCTCTGATTTTCGGCCTCACCGAAGCCTTGCCGGGGGACGCTGCACAAGCGGTCCTTGGTCAATCCGCAACCCCCGAGGCGCTGGCCAACCTGCGCGAGGAAATGGGCCTGAACCGCCCTGCCCTGACGCGCTATTTCGAATGGCTGGGCGGCATTATGCAAGGCGATCTGGGGCAGTCGCTGACCAACAAGCTGGACATTGCCGATTCGATTGGCAACCGATTGGGCAACACGCTGTTTCTGGCGTTCTGGGCAGCCGTGGTGTCGGTTCCTCTGGCCATTTTCCTGGGCCTTTTGGCCGTACGCTATCGCAATCGGTGGCCGGACAAGCTGATTTCAGCCGTCACGCTGACAACAATTTCCATCCCTGAGTTTCTGATCGGCTACGTGCTGGTCTATTTCGTTGCGGTGCAACTGGGCATGTTCTCGCCTTTGGCGATGATCAATGACAGCATGAGTTTTGGACAAAAACTGAATGCGATCGCCCTGCCCGTCATTGTTCTGACATTGGTGGTTCTGGCGCACATGATGCGCATGACGCGGGCTGCGATCCTTAATGTGATGCAATCGGCCTATGTTGAAACAGCCGAGTTGAAAGGATTGAGCAACTTTCAGGTCATCTACCGCCACGCCTTTCCCAACGCGGTTGCGCCCATTGTCAACGTTGTGATGTTGAACCTTGCATACCTGGTCGTCGGCGTTGTGGTGGTCGAAGTGGTGTTTGTTTACCCCGGCATGGGTCAGTACCTTGTGGACCACGTGACCAAACGCGACGTGCCGGTTGTTCTGGCGTGTGGTGTCATCTTCGCGGCCATCTATATCGGGCTGAATATGATTGCAGATATCGTTGCCATTCTGGCCAACCCAAGGCTGAGGCATCCGAAATGAAGAACATCCCTATCTCTGCAATGATCGGGCTGGCCTTCACAGCCTTGTATTTCATTATCGCCCTTCTTGCCCCTTTGCTGGCCCCTTATGGCATGGCCGAGGTCGTGGGCGACGTGTGGGAGCCATCCAGCTCGCAGTTCTGGTTGGGCACCGACAACATCGGTCGCGATCTTCTCAGCCGCATGATCTATGGCGGTCGTACAACGATTTTCATCGCGACGGCGGCAACGATCCTGAGCTTTGTAACCGGTTCGATCCTTGGCTTTCTGGCTGCGGTTCTGGGCGGATGGGCCGATCAGGTGATGTCGCGGGCGGTGGATTTGATCATGTCCATTCCAACACTGATCTTTGCGCTGGTGGTTCTGGCGATGGTGCCGGTGACCGTGCCGGTTCTGATCGTTGTCATGGGCTTGCTTGACTCGACCCGTGTATACCGGCTGGCGCGCGCCGTCGCTGTGGACATCGCGGTCATGGATTATGTCGAGGCCGCGAAACTACGCGGCGAAGGACAATCATGGGTCATCTTCCGCGAAATCCTGCCCAATGCCTTGTCGCCGCTGGTCGCGGAACTGGGTCTGCGGTTCATCTTTATGGTTCTGTTTGTTTCGACTCTGTCGTTTCTGGGCCTTGGCGTCCAGCCGCCGCTTGCCGACTGGGGCGGTATTGTGAAGGAAAACAAAGACGGCATCGTTTATGGCATCGGCGCGGCCTTGTATCCGGCCGTTGCCATCGCAACGCTTGCCATCTCGGTCAATCTGGTGGCTGACTGGGTTCTGAATCGGACAACATCACTGAAAGGAGGCCGGGGATGAGTGATACCCTGCTCAAGGTGCGCGGCCTCAAGATCGGCGCAACCGTTTATCCGCCAGGCGAAAAACCTCATGACATCGAAATCGTGCACGGGGTCGATTTTGACCTGGAGCGTGGCAAGGTGCTGGGGTTGATCGGTGAATCCGGCGCCGGAAAGTCGACCATTGGGCTGGCATCAATGGCGTATGGCCGGGGCGGCGTCAAGATCACCGGAGGCGAAGTTTGGGTCAACGGGCGCGATATCCTGAAGACGGGTTCGGGGGATATCCGCAATCTGCGCGGGGATGAGGTGACGTATGTGTCGCAATCCGCGGCGGCATCGTTCAACCCGGCGAAGAAAATCATGGATCAGGTGATCGAAGGTGCCGTCGAACACAAAAAGTTCTCGCGCAAGGATGCGCAGGCGCGGGCCCGCCAATTGTTCGCCAAACTTGGCCTGCCCGATCCGGACAATATCGGTGATCGCTATCCACACCAGGTGTCCGGCGGTCAGTTACAGCGGTGCATGACGTCGTTGGCGCTGTGTCCCGAACCGGATCTGGTGGTGTTCGACGAACCCACCACGGCTTTGGATGTGACCACCCAAATCGACGTTCTGATGGCTATAAAAGAGGCCATCGCCGATACCGGCGTCGCCGCATTGTACATCACGCATGATCTGGCTGTGGTGGCACAGGTCAGCGACGACATCATGGTGCTGAAGATGGGCAATACCATCGAATACGGCGACACCGATCAGATCATCAACAACCCTCAGGAAGAATATACGCAAGCTCTGGTTTCGGTGCGATCCATCGAACATGAAGAAAAACAGCCGACGCCAGAACCGGTGCTGACTGTTGACGGCATCACAGCCCGCTACAAGGGGTTGAATTTTGATGTCCTGCACAATGTCAATGTCGAGCTTCATCCGGGTCAGACACTTGCGGTGGTGGGGGAATCAGGCTCGGGCAAAAGCACTCTGGCGCGTGTGATCACCGGTCTTTTGCCGCCCCGCGACGGCGAGATTACGTTTGCAGGGCGCAAACTCAGCGCTGATCTTGGCGGACGAACGCGCGAAGACCTGCGTGAATTGCAGATGATCTATCAGATGGCGGATGTGGCGATGAACCCGCGCCAGACCGTCGGCACGATCATCGGTCGCCCTCTGGAGTTCTACTTCAAACTGCGCGGGGCTGAAAAACGCAAGCGGATCATCGAATTGCTGGATGAAATTGAACTGGGCGAAAAGTTTATCGACCGATATCCGGCGGAACTTTCCGGTGGTCAGAAACAACGCGTCTGCATTGCCCGGTCACTGGCGGCCAAGCCAAAGATGATTATTTGCGACGAGGTCACCTCGGCGCTTGATCCGCTGGTTGCCGACGGCATCCTGAAGCTGCTTTTGGATCTGCAAAAGATCGAAGACGTCGCCTATCTTTTCATCACCCACGATCTGGCGACCGTTCGCGCAATCAGCGACAGCATTGCAGTGATGTATCAGGGGCGCGTGGTGCGCTATGGTCCAAAATCTCAGGTGCTGAGCCCACCATTCGACGATTATACCGATTTGCTTCTGAGTTCAGTTCCGGACATGCAGCTGGGCTGGCTGGAACAGGTGGTGGCCAATCGCAAGATGGAGAGCGCCGGAAACTGACCCAGATGCCGCAACAGACACACGGGCTTTGCGCCGGTGCGTCCGTTGCCCGGATCATGTGGTAGCGGCATAGCGTTGATGATGCTGTGCCAGTACCTGGCGCAATTCGTCCCGATAACGCATGCCGCGCAGGGTTTGACGCAGCGTGCCATCACCATC
>JBCCIK010000080.1:0-16106 GCA_039028255.1 Pseudomonadota bacterium
CTGGCGTTTGCCTCGGTCGTTCCCGCCGCCAAAAGAGCGCGCAAGGCGATGTCTTGGATTTCATCCAGGGTCAGGGTTTTCGTCTGGGTCATGGTGTCCTCGGATCAGTCGTTGTCGGCGATACCGGCCCCAGCGCCTTTCAACCGGGATTCCTCGGTTGCCGGAGCGTAGGTCCGGTGTGCAAATCGGTTCAGGATTTCCAAACCGGTGGTGTCCGGATCAGCGCGCGTTTTCCCGACCTGACACTGGCTCATCCTGCCACCGACCGAGATGGCCGCGTTGGCCAAGGGCTGGTGCGTCTCGCCGGTAACGCTCTGGGTGTGCCCATCAGTGGCCAGAACCGTCTGGTTCCAGGTGACGGTCACCACCTCGCCCAGATGCATCGCGACCTGCCCCGCAAACGCGCCCAGCAAAACCGGCTGCAAAACAGCCTGCATATGTACAGGATGGTCGCGCAGTACCCCGGCCCGGTCCGACATTGTCGCGCCAGCCGATATCGGGCACAAATGCGCGCCGCGCGCGCACCAGATTTCGCCGATAATCGGAGAGAAATCCGTAAATTCGATCCCGTCGAGCTGCTTCAGAAGATGCGCCAGCGCCAGCACGCCATCAACATCATGGGCGCATAACCATCGTGTCGCGCGGCCTGCTTCTTCGGCCATGCCCCAGGAATAGCCAGCACCGCGTGCAGCCTTTTTTGCAAGAGCTTCCACCTCGTTGAGCGACAGCGTCATGCCTCACTCGCAGGATACACCCACAGATCCGCATTTTCCCCGGTCAACTCGTCGGGATAGGGCGCGCCTGCATACATGCAGATGCGCACCCACCGATCCGATCGGGGATCGAAATGAGTTGCGCCGAAAAAGGATAACTTGGCGCGTAGCATATCAATCGGCAGAACATCCGCACTGATCGTGTTGTCACGGATTTCGCCGTAGGGCGCAGTGCGGTTCATCTGCGCGCGGCGCAGTGTGTGCCGATGTTCGGGGTGGCGCAGCAGGAATTCCGCAAGGGTCGCGTCATCGTCCCAGTCCGCCATGTCCCGATACGCCAGCGCGGCATCCCGCGCCGGTGCCAATGGTTGTTCATACGGCGCGACAGGCTCTTTGAACCGTTCGCCCAGACGCGGCTCTAGCTTTTCTTCCGAGACGTACCATGCATGGGCGCAATGCTGTGGCGCGCTCCAGTCCAGCTCCAGCGCCCAGCCGAACGCATCCTGCACAAGCGCGCGGGCCTGCGCGATCGCCATCTGCCCGTCGATGCGGAACACGGATGGGGTGTCATCAGCCATGCAGGTGGCCAGACCATCAACCAGATGCCCATAGGGTTCCAGCGACAGGGACGCCAAAAACTCCTGCCCTTCTTCGCTTAGACTGTTCGATGCCCAGGTCATCAGCCTGTCCCACGGATAGGGTGCATCAAACGAAAAAACTTTCAAATATCGGTTCAGAGACGCCAGATCGCGCCGCAGATCAGCCAGCTTTCCAATCTGGACCGGATGCTCGGACTGCCAGCGGTCAACCAGGGTTCCGGCGCGCGCCAATACAGAGAAGAACGCGGCAACCTGCGACCTGTCAGCAGTCTGGACACTGCGGACGCGGGCAAGCGCTTCTTCGCGGACCATGATCCAGTTGTTGAACAGAACCGGATGATTGACGATATAGGGCGCCATTCCCAAACCTGTGGAATTGCCAATCCCAAGCTGACGCGCAATTGCCGGTTCAAGCCGTGCCGCCGTCGCGCCGCCTTTGGCGTTGGCCATGTGCTGCACAAGATCGCGCACAAAGGTACGCGTCAGATAGACAGACAGCATCTCGGCCTGAAACGGTACGTGCATTTCCGGGCGTTGCGCGATGCGGTCCCGGTCGGCTGCTCCGAACTTGCCGGACCCGTAGACAGCGGTTGTTCGCATCAGATAGCCGACCTGACGGATAGCCTCGACATCCGGCTGGCGGTCTGCGGCCAGGGCGTCCACCACGTGGTTCCACAACCTGACCGAACGGTTTGCGCGCGATAGCGACAACTCGCTTTCGCTGACGCGTCCGGCTTCCTGCAGCGGAACATTCTGTTCCAGACGCCGCAGAGCGTCTTCGTCCGGCACCCCGTCGAACAGGGTGAACGTGCTATCCCAGGCTTCAGCGATCACTCGGTCCGAGCGTTTCGCGGCTGGAAGATCATGGGCAAATGCCACCAGCGAATATGTGCGATCCGGGCCGCTGGCGGTGTAAACGGCGCGCCCCACCCCGTTTTCGTCGATGTCAAAGACCGGGCGATCGAAGGTCCAGCCTTCGCCCGCCATACGGCGCGTCAGGATGCGCATAAAGCTCAGCCGGCACTGATGCAGCGACCCGAGCCGTTTCAGGCGCATGACCACGGCCGGATCGCGGCGCGGGATATGAGTTGCGTTCGACACTAGGCGTCCTTGGGTCCAAAGTTGTCAGCGAAGAAATCGTACCAGTTTTGTCCCATAATGCCCGCGATTTCCTGCGTGTTCATACCAACAGCCCGCAGGCCGTTTTCGATATTACCAAAGTCCCGGTTGTCGTGGAACCAGCCCGGCATGGGCGGAAATCCCGCATTGTCGGCTGAGCCTTCGCCATAGTCGGTTTCCTTGGTCCAGCGTCCCATGCGCATCCATTCAACCACACTGTCCGGCTGATTTTGGCACAGGTCTGTGCCAAGCCCAAGATGCCGGGTGCCGAATTTATCCGCCGTTCGGGCGATCATTTCGCAAAAATCCTGCAACGTGCAATCGGATTTGCCCTTCAGATGATGCGGGTAAACCGAAAAGCCCAGCATGCCGCCATTTTCGGTCACCGCACGAATGACATCGTCGCTTTTGTTGCGCAACGCTGGGGCCCAATCGCGCGGATTGGCATGTGTGATCGCAATCGGGCGTTCCGATGCTTCGGCCGCTTCGATTGTCGAGCGATCCGCGGAATGGCTCATGTCGACCACAAGGCCGACACGGTTCATCTCTTTGATGACCTGCCGGCCCATACGGGTCAAACCCGCATCCTGTGCTTCGTAGCAGCCTGTCGCAAGCAAGGACTGGTTGTTGTAGGTCAATTGCATGAACCGGGCACCCAATGTGTGCACGATTTCAACCAGACCGATATCATCCTCAATCGGGCTGGGGTTCTGAAACCCGAAGAATATGGCCGTTCTGCCGGTGTCTCGGGCATGATCGATATCGCTGGCAGACAGCCCCTTCACGATCAAATCGGGATGGAGTTCGAACCAGCGGTTCCAGCGTTCGAAATTCAGAACCGTTTCGCGAAAGTTCTCGTGATAGGCGATGGTGACATGCACCGCATCCACCCGGCCTTCGCGCATCTGGCGAAAGATCTCTTCGGACCAGTTCGCGTATTGCAGGCCGTCGATCCGCATCACACCGGACGACCTGCGCTGATGTAGGCGGTTTTGACCGTTGTGTAGAATTCGGCGGCCGCCTTGCCCTGTTCTCTGGGACCATATGAACTATCGCCCCGCCCGCCGAACGGTACGTGATAATCCGTTCCGGCCGTTGGCAGGTTAACCGTAACGACCCCAGTGCGCGCATGACGGCGGAAATGGGTGGCGCGCGCTAGATCGCGGGTCACAATGCCCGATGTCAGTCCAAAATTGGTGTCATTCACCGTGGCCAGCGCCTCATCATAGCCTGCCACTCGGATGACGCTTGTGAGCGGCGCAAACATTTCCTCTTGGTTAATGCGCATGTTGTTCGTGCTGTTCACAAACACGCCCGGTGACATGTAATAGCCGTCATGGGCCAGATCGAGCCGGGTTCCGCCGCAGGCCAGCTCGGCCCCTTCGGATTTGCCCAGTTCGACGTAATTCAGGTTTTCGTTCAATTGCTGCGCACTGACAACGGGGCCCATCTGGGTGCCGTCCTCCAGCGCGTGTCCAACCTGCATCGCGCGTGCGCCCGACACCAGTTTGTCGACAAAGGCATCGTGGATGGCATCATGCACCACCAAACGTGAAGACGCGGTACATTTTTGACCTGTGCCGCCAAAAGCCCCGCCTAAGGCAAGGTTCACGGCCAGATCCAGATCTGCATCGTCCATTACGGCCAGAGCGTTCTTTGACCCCATCTCCATCTGAACACGTGTCAGGTTCTGTATGGCCGAGGCCGCGATACCCTTGCCCACCGGCACCGACCCGGTGAACGATATGGCGTCGATACCAGCGCTTTCGACCAGTCGCTGCCCGATGACACCGCCCGAGCCCATCACCAGTGAAAACAGACCTTTGGGGATGTCCTGTTTTGCTATGATTTCGGTCAGCGCAACGGCAGACGCAGGCGTCACATTTGCGGGTTTCCAGATCACCGCGTTGCCATAGCACAACGCAGGCGCGATCTTCCAAGAGGCCGTTGCCGTTGGGAAATTCCAAGGCGATATCACCGCAACGATCCCCACCGGTTCACGGCGCACATCAATTTCGACGCCGGGCCTGACACTGTCGGCATTTTCACCAATCTGGCGCAGGCATTCAGCTGCGTAGTATGTAAAGAACTGACCTGCGCGGTACACTTCGCCTTTGCCTTCCGCCAGGGGTTTGCCTTCTTCGCGGCTGAGCAATCGGCCCAGCTCCTCCGCCCGCGCCATCAGTTCAGTGCCAATCGCCATAAGAACGGCCTGCCTGCGTTCCGGCAGATACGTGGCCCATTCAGCCTGCGCCGCCCGGGCCGTATCCAGCGTGGCGTCCAGCTGACGATCGGTGGCTTGCGTAAAATTTCCGATAACATCGGTGATGTCCGACGGATTGATATTTGCAACTTCGCCCTCTCCGGCGACCCATTCTCCGGATATGAGGTTCAGTTTGGTCATGCCCGCATTCCTTTGCACTGGCTCTTTCTGAAACAGGGTGGACTTGAATCTCTGCGTCAGTCAAACTCAAATTTCTGATATAAGTTTCAGGAAAATTGAAATGCCTATTTCTGTTTCCATGCTGCGCTGCTTTGTGACCGTGGCGCAAACCGGCACCTTGGCCGACGCCGGCAACCGGTTGGGGCGCACCCAATCGGCCATATCGATGACCTTGAAACAGCTAGAAGAAAACCTGGGCGCAAACCTGTTCGAGACAGAGCGTAAAAACCGGCTGACACCGCTGGGACAACAGGTGTTCGAGCTTGCCCAGCAACAGCTGGATCAATTTGACGATGCGATCACCGCCATTGAAACGCTGGCGCAGGCACCCGGTGGATTGCTGCGCATCGCATCCGTACCCTCGGTGGCGCATCGCGGCCTGCCGTTTGCTCTGGACGTGATGGCCAGACGGCACCCATCGCTTCAGCTCGACATTCGCGACACCGACACGGATATCATATTGGCGGCCTTGCTGAACGGTCAGGTCGATATCGGAATTGTGTCTGGTCAGCCCACGTTGAACGGTGTTCGACAAGAGCCGCTGTTCAAGGATGATTTTGGGTTGGTATGCGCCGTGGATCATCCTTTGATCCATCGGTCCGCACCGCCCGGCCCCGATGATCTGAACGTTCCCAATCTGGTCCGCAACGCGCTGTGCGCGCTGGTGAAATCGCCTGAAATACAGGATCGGCTGAATGCAGCGCAGGTCACTGCCCGGAACACCCTGTCCTTGATCAGCATGGTGCGCACCGGCAAGTGGATCACGATTTTACCCCGTTCCGTTGTTGGGATTCTGCCCGGATATCTGGCGTTTCGGCATATAGAAGGTCTGACGGATCAGCGCACGGTGTCGTTGCTGATACGCGCGCGATGTCTGTTTCCCGATCTGGCACAAGAGCTTGGGCAAGTTCTGCGGGCCTATGACTGGTCCGCCGAAGATACCGCAGCCTTGCCCTGATCGTCCAAAGACAAAAAAACGCCGCCCTTGAGGGCGGCGTTTTGGTTTCTGCCTGTGCAACGGGCCGGTTATTCGGCCGCTTGCGCGCTAGAGGCTTCGTGTTTGTCGCGTTGCCCGTCCCGGAACAGGGCCTTGGCCAGTGCAATACACATCAGACCCATCACCATCGTGAAGGGCAGCGCCCCGATGATCATCGCATTGCGCAGCGCATCCATCGGGTTGTTTTCACCCGCCGCCAGGATCAGTGCACCGATCACAGCGGTCAGGATCACACCCCAGATAATGCGGTGTTTCACGCCAGTTTCCTGGCTGCCGCCCGACATGATCGTATTCATCACCAGAATGCCCGAATCCGCCGACGTCACCAGGAAGGTCATGATCAGGATCACACACATCACGTTCAGCATCGACAGCAATCCACCATCGATCATGTATGACAGGGTGACGAACAGCTTGTTGGTGTTCGACGCACCAATGATCGCACCTTCGGCAGCACCTGCCAGTTCCAGATCAATGGCGGTGCCGCCCAGAACGGTCATCCAGGCAAAGCAAACCAACGCCGGAGCAAAAACGCAGCCCAGGATGAATTCACGGACGGACCGACCTTTGGAGATGCGTGCCAGGAACAGGCCGACAAAGGGCGAGAACGCGATCCACCACGCCCAGTAGAACGTGGTCCAACCGGCTTGCCAACCGAACTGACGGCCTTGCTCACCAGCTGCATAGGCTGCTGCCAGGACTTCTTCGTCCAGCTCGGCTGCGGCCCCGGTCAATCCTTCGCGGAAGCCCTCAAAGCTGCCCCAGGCGTTTGTCGCGCCCCCCATAAGATCATCGGCATGCACCTGCGCTTCGGCCGGTAGAGCCGCGGCAAAAGCTTCGGTCGACAGCGGCCCATAGGCATTAAAGCTCAGCGACAGGAAGTGCAGGATGTAGTCGACCATTGCAGTGCCGTAAGTGGTCATCGCAAAAACGAACGAGCCAAAGATGACAAACGTTCCCAGCAGGATGATCGACAACACGAGGTTCAGGTTTGACAGGTATTTCACACCCCGTCCAACACCGGACACCGCCGAGATAATCGACAGACTCATGATGACAACCAGACCAGTGATCAGGCCGACCTTGCTGGGTGTTGGGACTTCTCCGCCCAGATCCATGACCCATTGCATGCCGGTGATGGCGTAGATGCCGTCAATGAACTGGCTGACGCCGTAACCGATGGTCACCGACACACCAAGGATCGTTGCAACAACGCCCAGAACATCGACTATGTGACCAAAAAGACCGTTGACGTATCGACCGAACAGCGGTGTCAGAGCCGAGCGGATGGTCAGCGGCATATTCCGTGTATAGGCGTAATAGGCCAGCGACAGGCCGGTAACAACGTAAATTGCCCAGGCGTGGAACCCGTAGTGCAAATAGGTAAAGCGATAGGCCGATTGCAGCGCCTCGGGTGAGTTGCCTTCGATCCCGCCTGAAACAACAACGGGGTTTGATCCCCAAAGGCCCAGCGGTTCGGCGGTTGCAAAGACCATCAGACCGACACCCAGACCGGCACCGAACATCATAGAAAACCACGAGAAATTCGAAAATTCGGGCTTTTCACCCGGCTGTCCCATAACGCGCCGTCCAGTGGCCGGAATTATGGCGACAATGGCGAGAAAGAAGAAAAACAGGCCGACTATGACAACGTAGAAACTGTTAAAGATTTCCAGAAGTTGACCATTCAGACTGCCCAGCGTGCTATTGGCGTTGGCCGGGAAAACAAGCGCCCAAAGAACCAGCGCGACCATGATTGACTTACTGATCAGTGCGATTGGCACACTGTAGTTGTGATAAAAACCGCCATCTGCCGTTTCTATCTCAACATCCGTAAAGGGTTCGGGTACCGACATTCTCTCCTCCGTGTTGACGGTATGCGTTGGGTTTTAACCGAAGATCCGGGTGTCCCAATTCTGTTTTTTGCTTCGATCTGCCCACCGCGATGTCATGCGTCGTTCCTCTGGCGGTGGGGCCGCTCATCCGATTACCGGGCAGGACGCCCGGGCCATGATTGAACGCAATCTCCCTTGATCTGTCTGCGTAACGACGCAGGCTGCGGTTGTTTCGCCTGTTACCGACACGATTTGGCAATTTGCGACACATACCGGCAAAACAATTGGTTTACAGGGGCATCCACGCGATGTGGTCTGGAGTTTCGGGCGCAAATACGGATACTCGCATGAAGATTTCTCAACCGTATGCAACAGGCAAAGCTGATCCGCCATGTCCAGACGCCACTATAACCTGCCACCACTGACCACTTTGTCGGCCTTTGAAACCGCCGCGCGACACCTGAGCTTCAAGGACGCAGCCGAAGAGCTGTCGGTTACGCCAGGTGCAGTCAGCCATCAGATCAAGGCGTTGGAGGGTGATCTGGAGACACCTCTGTTTCAGCGTAAGCACCGCGGTGTTGCTCTGACCGAAGACGGCCAGGCGCTGTATGAGGCTTTGTCATCCTCATTCGGTCGTATCTCGAAGACGCTGGCGACGATCCGCGATCAAAACTCCGGCGGCACGGTCACTGTGGGATCGACAACTGCGGTTGCAGCACTGTGGCTGTCACCCGCGGTAATCCGGTTTTGGCGCGACATGCCCGAGGTGAATGTCAATCAGATGTCGCAGGATCGCCCGTTCCGCAACCGTCCGGATATCGACTTTTTTATAAGATATGGTCGCGATAGCGATCCAGAACTGTCGCATACCCCCCTGTTTCGCGATCATCTTGTTCCGGTGGCCCACCCGGACCTGGCAGAGCGTCTGTCCGGGTCCAGCCTTGAGGACCTGGCGCGTCAAAGGCTGATCCATCTGGACTCGGATGATCGCAGCTGGACCACATGGCCAGAGTGGTTTCAGCGGTTGGGTCACAATATCCCAATACCGATTGAATCGCGGGTCGACAGCTATTCTGTGGCATTGCAAATGGCGCGCAAGGGCGCAGGGCTGGTACTGGGCTGGCAACGGCTGATCCACCCGATGTTGCAATCCGGCAAGCTTGCCACCATCGGCCCGCATCACCTGACCGCTCCAAACCAGTTTTATCTGGTTGGCCGCCCGGACGACGAGCTGTCCGATTGCGCCCTCGCCTTGAAATCGTGGATCATTGACGAGGTTCAGACCGGATCGGTTTAGATGAATTCACTTTGTGATGAGCTTTTCTGATATTGAGGTCTCCCTGTCGTATCCGCCACAACTAAGACAAGCCCCCATCCAGCACACCTCACAGGAGAGCCCGATGAACAAGCACAGCGCTTTGTCTTCCGTTCTGGCCGATGTCACTGTCGCCAATGGTCTGCCGAACGAACACTATATCGATCCGGCAGTTTTTGCCGAGGAACGTCAATCGGTGCTGTATGCCAACTGGTCCGGGATCGGCTTTGGCAAGGACGTGCCAGAACCCGGTGACGCCAGACCGGTCGATTTCCTGGGCATGCCATTGCTGATCGTTCGCGACCGCGACGGCGAAGTTGGTGTGTTCCAGAACACCTGCCGCCATCGCGGCATGATCCTGGTCGATGCGCCCCGCAAGATCGGCGGTGCGATCCGCTGCCCGTATCACAGCTGGTGTTACAGCCTTAAGGGCGAATTGCGTGCCACACCACATGTGGGTGGTCCGGGCCAGAACAAACATGAGGATGTGAACCGCGACGATCTGGGGCTGGTGCGCATCCGCTCGTATATCTGGCGGGATGTTATTTTTGTGAATGTCGATGGCAACGCGCCTGAATTCGAACAGGTCCATGGTGCTCTGATGGAGCGTTGGAAGGAATTCGACGCGCCGATCTATCATGGCGGCGAGGCGTCATCGTTCAAGCTTGAGGTCAAGACAAACTGGAAACTGGCTGTCGAAAACTACTGCGAAAGCTATCACCTGCCCTGGGTGCACCCCGGTCTGAACAGCTATTCCCGCCTGGAAGATCACTATAACATCGAAATGCGCGATCAGTATTCCGGACAAGGCACCCTTGTCTATCGCCAGCTTACCGATGAAAACGGTGCCATGTTCCCGGATTTTGACGGGCTGAGCGACAAGTGGGACGAAGGCGCGGAATATGTCGCGCTGTATCCAAACGTTCTGCTGGGGGTTCAGCGCGACCACGGTTTTGCCATCGTTCTGGAACCGGTGGATCAGCAAAATACCGTGGAACACATCGAACTCTACTATGCGACACCTGTTCAGGACACGCCTGATCTGGACGGGCTGCGCGCATCAAACGCGCAGTTGTGGAAAACCGTGTTCGAAGAAGATGTATTCGTGGTCGAAGGTATGCAGAAAGGTCGCCACGGCGTTCTGTTTGACGGTGGTCGGTTTTCGCCCGCGATGGACGGGCCAACCCACAATTTCCACCATTGGGTTGCAACTCAGGTCGAAAAAGGCCGGATGGATTAATCCGGCCAGCGACACGTGGGGGATGTGTATTCCGTTATGCCCTGTATTCAGGTCATGAACCGGGCCGAACTGGACCGGGCCTTGCTGGATGCGCACGCGACCGGTGACAATATCGCTTTGGTGCGCCTGTATACGCTGGCTGCGGATCAGGCTGAACTGGCGCAGGATATTGATGCGGCCTGTTTCTATCTGACCCATGCCTTTGTATTCGCTTTGGAAGCCGGTGTCCCCGAGGCTGATGGCCTGAACCGTCGCCTGGCTGAACAGGGGCGCGCGCATCGTTTGACATTCTAGGTATTGCGCTGGCCCGTTCTGGACGCGCCGAATGTCTTGTTCAGTCGTTCTGATAATAGAATGACAATTTTCGGCTGACACCGCCGGGCGGGCGCGGAAACGGCGCGGCGCGGCGCACCTGCTCTTTTGCGGCGCGATTGACGCGGTCCGATCCCGAGCTTGTGACAACATCGACCCAAGCCAGGCTGCCATCCGGGCTGATTTCGAAAAACACCTGCGCATAGCCCGGAACGGGAACATAGACCACGGGCGCACGGTTCAGATGCACCAGAACCTGCCCGGCATAGTTTGTGGTATCCGAGTTTCCGGGTCCGCGCCCGCCGGACCTGTTGCCACGGGTCCTGCGGGTGAAATTGTCAATTCCTTCGCGCTGATATGCCCGCAAGGGCGAGTCGATGACCTGTTCAGGGTATCGCAAATTGTCGAAATTACTGAAATTATCCAGGCTTGGCTGCGTTTGATCCGTTGGGCGTTGTTCACGCGGACGCGGTCTAATTGACGCCGCAACCGCTTGTTCCGAGGTGCCATCGGTTTCAGCATCCGGTTCTGCCTGGGCCTCGGGTTCGACGGCATTATCAGGGATATCCGCATCCGGCGCATCCTGTTCAGACGGGACCGGCACAACCGTCGGTTCAGGGGGCGGCAATGCCGCAAGCTGTTCAGGCTCGGGCACTGGTGGCGTTTCGGCAGTTTCAACCTCGACGGGCTCGATGCTTGTCTCCGGCGGCGCTGCCGCCACAGTATCAGGCTCGACCGGCGGTGTTGCGTCCGTGTCGTCGCTGGCCGCGTCATTTGTGTCCGACTGGTCGACGGATTCAGTGACTTCAAGCTCAGGGGCTTCGGGCACAAGGCCGGCTGATGTCCCGGTGTCAGGCGCAAAAGACTGCTGTGGATCCGGTGACGCCACCAGCGCCTGACTGGTTGGAACATCCGCCTGCTCGGGCTCGGGCGGGGTTTCGACAGGCGGCTCAGGCACCTCGGCGCTTTCCGGCTGGATTGGTTCGGGTGGCGCTTCGGCCAAATCCTCGAACGTGTTGCTTACAGCCACCGTATCCCCGGGGCCCGCGCTGGACGCAGGCTGTTGCGGCAGCCCGGCAGAGGTCAGGCTCAGCCCCCAGATATGCAGCAACAGCGACACCAGAATGGCCACCAAGGCGACGAAGGCAGAGCGCCGGATCATTCCAGAGCCTGTTCTGTCACAAGAAACACCGACACCGCCCCCAGACGACGCAGCTGCCCTGTAACCTCGATCAGCCGCGGACCCGGCGCATTGCGGTCCGGCACGATGCGCACCTCGTCGGCGCCGAGGTCTGACATATACGTTTCCGCATCAATCGACCTGCCGCGAAAACTGAGCGTGCCGTCACCGTGCAGAACCAGAGCGTCGGGCGGCTCGCGCCCGGCCAGATCGGACGTGTCCACAAGCTCGAGATCCGGATCCAGCGGTGGCGCAACCGTTCCGGCAATCAGAAAGAAGATCAGCATCAGAAAGACGACGTTGATCAAGGGGATGGTTGTGTCGCGTTTGCGGCGGGGTTGGGCGTGTCGGATCATCACGTCACTCCAGCACCGTGACCGTCAGACCATCGCGTCCGCGCAACCGAACCAGAAGGTCTACAAGACGTTGGGCGGTGACGTCATCGTCCTGGCTGATCAGCACCTGACCGCTGTCCAGTTCATCGGTCAGTTCATCCAGCGTGACCGTCACCCCGTTCATGGTCAGACGATCCGCACCCAGTTGCACGAACATACGTTCGGACGGGGTGTCGGACGTTGCAGTCCCGGTGGTTGCGCTGTTCAGCTCGATCTCACCAAATCTGGAAAAGGTCGACGACAGCATGAAAAACAGCAAAAGCAGAAAAATCACGTCGATGAGGGGTGTCATCGACATGCGTCGCCTTACGAAAGGTGCGGTACTACGCATGTTGTGGCGCATCCGGCTGCATGCCGGAATGCGCA
This sequence comes from Pseudomonadota bacterium, assembly GCA_039028255.1. Taxonomy (GTDB): domain Bacteria; phylum Pseudomonadota; class Alphaproteobacteria; order Rhodobacterales; family Rhodobacteraceae; genus Ruegeria. The sequence goes on from JBCCIK010000080.1 coordinate 12,515, forward strand.
TCGGTCAGAACAGGCTGGCCCGGCACAAGAATTGTCCGCAGGGCTTTGTCGGCGAACACGCGTTCGCGCGCGGTGCGGCTTTCCAGCCAAGACAGGATCATGGAAGTCGGCATCGCCACGGCCAGGCCAACGGCTGTTGTCACCAGCGCCACCCAGATACCCCCGGCCAACAAGGCAGGGTCAACCGAAGACCCGGCCGATTGCAGGCTTTGAAATGCATTGATCATCCCAAGAACGGTTCCGAACAAACCCAACAGTGGCGCAAGCTGTGCAACTGTGTCCAACAGGCGAAAGCCGCGTTCCAAACCTGCCAATGCCAAGCCTGCCTCGGCATCCAGCCGGTCATTGATCCCTTCGATATCGCGACCATCCATGGCCGCCTCGACAAGGGGCGCAAGATAGCTGCTGCTTTTGGTCAGCCGGGCCCGCGCAGCACTGCGATCCCCTGCGTCCCACGCTGACAAAGCCTGCGACAAAACCCGGTGTCGGCCAACTCCGCAAGCCGCAAATTGCCACAACTTGTACAGCGTGACCGCAACCGCCAGAACGGACATGATAATCAGAATTGCCACAACCGGTCCGCCAAGGGCCAGAATTTCCCGAAGAGTGCTCAAAGCGTTCATCCCAGAAGCTCCACATTGACACGGCTGCTCAGTACCAGCGCGTTATGACACAAATCGCTTTCCGCCCCCTCAACCACACAGGAACTTGATCCGTTGATCAGGGCTTGCCCCACGGCGGCGCACGTCATCCCCGGTAAATCGAACTGCCGCACTCTGGGTCGATCTGCCGGAAGGTCGCGGAAATCGAACAAAGACAGACTGACAACGCTGCCATCCCCATTGAAGATCACGGTTTCGAAAACCGCCTCATCTATCGCTGTTCCGGTCATGTTGTTTATAACAAAGGTCAACCGGCACGCGGTGCCTGTGTCTTGCGTGGTGTTAAGTTCCACCGACAAGGACCCTGTTGTCTGGTCATCGGACTGGGCAAGGGCGGCAAACGGATGCCCGCCAGCCAAAAGGGCCGCGAAGACAAAGCGAAGAAATTTCATTTAAGGGCTCCTGCTGACCTGCTGCGCGCGTTAGGCACTTCTCTATTATCCGAGACGGCCCTGCGGTAAAAGAGTAGCCCGAAGAAGCAGAGTTCAATTGCCGATCTCTGCTTAGTGAAGGAACGCCGCGTGCAGCGTCCGGGCCGCTAACGCCGGGTCCAGACCGCCCCGGACCGGCAACTATTCGACCTTGATCACCCGTCGCGACAGAACCTTTTGATTCGACACATCAAGCAGGCGAAGCTCGTAGACGCCCGTCTGGTCCGGCAAGATCAGTTCAATCGGTGCATCGCCCGTGATTTTGAAAGCTTCGATCCAGGTGAAGATGGGCTGTTCGCCGCGGGCCAGCGTGATCCGCTGATCTGCGCTTGTGCTGTCGCTGGCCCAGGCCACTACAATGCGGCTGCCCGGCGGCGCTGTGTCCGGCGCTTCCAGGGTGGCCCCGGTGTCCAGCGCTGCGTTGGATGGCAGCACCTCGACCGCCTGCCGGGCAAGCACCCGGTTGCCTTCCCGCAATTGATAGCGCACTTCGTAAAGACCGGTCTCATCAGGGGCTTTCAGATCAAGCTGAGTCTTGTCGCGCACCTGACTATAGGCGCCAAATTTACCGTCTTCGGTCCCCATCGGCACCAGATTGACGTAATCGCTTTTGCTGACTGTTCCGGTCCACTCGATCCGCAATGTATCGCCGGCGCGGATCTGACTTGCCGCCTCTATCGTGACCTTGGGCTCGGTCACTTCGACCATCACATGCGCAACCGTCTTAGCACCTTCACGCAGGACGTAGCGAAGCTCATACAGCCCGGTTTCAGCGGGGGCCTGTATGGTGCCTGTGCCGCCATCGCGAACAACGGTGTAATTGCCGAACTTGCCTTCCTCACTGCCTGCCGGAACAATATTCATGTAATCCTGTGCGCTAACCGTTCCAGTCCAATTGACCTGGAACTGGCTGCCAGCAAGCACGGTTGACGGTGCGCTGATGCTCACTTCGGGCACTGCGATCTCGATGGGCGCGCTGGCCAGAGTCTTGGAGCCTTCACGCAGGATGTAGCGCAACTCGTACAGGCCCGGATCGGCCTGTGCGGTCAATGTGCCCGCATCCTTGTCGCGGACAGGAATATAATTGCCGAACACGCCATCCTTGGAACCGGCTGGAACAATGGCGACATAATCCTGCGCGTTGACCGTTCCGGTCCAGGACACCGTGAATTTTTCCCCGGTCAAGACCCGATCAGGGCCCGAAACCGAAACGACCGGCGCGGTGATTTCCATGGTCGCACTTGCGGCGGTTTTGCTGCCTTCGCGCAGAACATAGCGAACTTCGTACAGGCCCGGTTCCGCTGGTGCCTTGAGCTTTGCTGTGGACTGATCGCGCACTGGGACATAATTGCCGAACTGACCTTCTGCGGCGCCTATGGGCACAATGTTGATATAGTCCTGCGGGTTCACTGTGCCTGCCCAGCTGACATCAAATTCCGCCCCGGTCAGGGCAGTCTGTGGAATTTGCAGAACAACCTGCGGCGGGGTGACTTCGACCTGACGGGTCGCCACTGTCATTTTATCGATATTCAGAATATAGCGCAGTTCGTACAGGCCCGGATCGGCCGGAGCCCTGAGCCCGGTATCAGAGGCGGTACCAACCGCCTGATAATTCCCGAATGTTCCCGGATCCTCACCCGCGGGTACGATGGCAACGTAATCCCGCCGGTTGATTGTCGGTGACCATGACACGTCAAAGGTGGCACCCGTCTGTACTTGATCCGGTGCGTTCAAATTCACCTGCGGCTTTGTAACCTCAAGCGTGTGATGGCCCAGTACGGTTTTGGTCTGGTTGTGCAGATAGCGTATCTCGTACAGCCCTTCGACACCCGGGACAGGCAAGGTGATCTGTTCCGATTGCCCGATGCGCACGTAACTTCCGAATTCACCGGGATCGGTACCGACGGGCACAACGTTGATATAGTCGCTTTCGGCAAGTGTAGGGGTCCAGGTTGCCTGAATATCCGATCCGCCCATTGCAGTTTCCGGGCCTGTGACCTCAACCACCTGTTGGGCAGGTTCCGGTTCTGGTTCGGGCTCAGGTTCGGATTGCGCAACGGCCGTGCTTACTGTGCTCAGCGCCGCGCCCAACTCTTGCCCGTTGGATGCGGTGATGTACTGACCGCCGGTGTTTTCGGCGATACAGGCCAGTGAACTGACGTCTTCCTCGGCACCCAGTCCAAACCCCACCACATGGGCCGTGAACCCCACGCCGCCCTGTGACAGTGTTTTGGCCAGGGCGCAGGGATCACGCTCGCAGCTTTCAAGACCGTCCGAAATCAGCACAACGGTTGCGGGCTGGTCCGTGTAAGACAGCGCCTGCGCCGCCGCCTCGACCGCATCGGTCAGGGGTGTTTTGCCTGTCGGGGTAATTGCGTTGATGTTATCCAGTATCCGCTGACGGCCTTGCTGTGTCGGTTGGACCAATACTTCGATGTCACCGCAATCGCCGCGCCGCCGGTGACCGTAAGCCATCAGACCAACATTGCGCCCTTCGAC
>JBCCIK010000081.1:0-15758 GCA_039028255.1 Pseudomonadota bacterium
CAGCAAACGCCACTGACCACCGACCAGCGGAGTCTTGGCGACGTTCTGCGCGGCAAAGGGCGGAAGGCCCGCGCCGTCAAATGCGATCGGACCCACAATCGACTGCAACTGTGTGGCCGCGATTGCCTCGGCTACGGCATCCCCGTCGCCCGCATCATCGACGCGCCCCATCACATTGGCCGCCATCTCGAAAAGCGCGTGAACAAAGCCGATGGGCTGCGTCCACTGGCGGCTTGTTGCGGCCATGTAACCCTGCGCCAGTTCGGCGGAACTTGCACCGGTCAACGATGATGAGAACGGATGCGTCGGCGACCACCAGACCTCGGAACTCAGATTGTTACCGGCGGCACCCAATGCCTCGACAGCCTGCGGAAACAGGATGGCCTTGCCGATACTGGCCGCTTTGGGTGTGAAACCCTGCTGCTTAGACTGGCTCCAGAACGTGGTGAAATCAGGCGGGATCGGCACGCCGGTTACAATTTCCACATTCGCCTGCCGAAACGCGTTGATCTGGGCCGAGAAATCATCGGTCAGGTTCTGATAGCGCCCGGGGTCGGTCAGCGTATATCCCAACTCGGACAAGACCGGCGGAAAGCCTACATTCGGATCGCCCCAGGCATTGCCGTCCCCATCGTTGGGGAACAGGGCGCCGACCTGTTTGTTGGTGTCCAGCTGGCTCCACATTGCGGTAAAGACTGCGATCACATCTTCCAGCCCCCAGAAAAAGTGGTAGGCATAGTAAAACGGCTCCCAGCTTGCCGGATCGCCGGGATTGCCCTGTTGCCCGATGAACCATGGCTGCCACGGGGCGACCGTTGAAATGCAAGGCAATTCCTCGGCTTCGCAGGTGGACGCCACCGGATTTGTGGTTTCGGGCGTTGAGGCGACCAGCATCAGGTCAATCTCGTCATCCACGATCAGTTCGCCTGCAACATCCGCCGCGCGATTTGGGTTCGACTGGCTGTCCTTGACGATCACTTCAAAATTCGCGCCGGCCTCGGACGCGGCAAAATTTTCCAGAATGTACGTGTCTGCCTCAGAGAAAGCAGCCAGCGGACCGGATTGCGGACTGACATAACCCAACCGGATCTTAGCGCCTTGCGCGATTGCAGGTGCGGCCAATGTGCCGGCCGCCAGCCCCAGGCCGGTTGCAGCGCTGGATTGCAGCAATTTGCGTCGTGTGATCATGTGTCCCTCCCTTGACACGGTGAAATCAGGCGCCCGGGGCGTTTCCCGCCCAGGCGTTTTGCAAGAGCACCCGCACCCCGTCAGCCGTCACCGGCTGTGGGTTCCAGTAAGGGTTTTGCAATGCAATGTCGGTTGCGCGATCCAGATCGGCCTCGGACATGCCAAGGTCCTTCAACGCCATCGGCGCCTTCATCCGGGCCGCAAAATCCCATAACGCCTGCCCGGGCGCATGGCCGCCCAGAACTTGCGAGACTGGCGTCAACGGCTCTGGTGCGCCCTGTGCGTTGTACCAGATCGCGTGCGGCAGAATGATTGCGTGCGTCTCGGCATGCGGCAGATTGAAGGATCCGCCCAGCGTGTGGCACAGTTTGTGGTGCAATGCCATTCCGACCTGACCCAGAACGGTACCGCAGGCCCATGCGCCGTGCTGTGTCTCTTCCCTTGCTTTCAGATCGCCCGGATTTTCGACAACATTTGGCAAACCTTCGGCAAAATCCCGAAGACCCTTTATTGCCAGTTCTGTTGTCTGATCCGTCCGGTCCTTTGCATACAGCGCCTCAGCTGCGTGGGCCATTGCGTTCAAAGCGCTTGTGACCGTCATTCCGGATGGCAATGTCGCGACAAGCTGCGGATCGTAAAGAATGACCCGCGGTAGAACCACCTTGTCCGTAAGAGTGGTTTTTACACCTTGCTCTGTCTGTCCAAGGATTGGGGTGGCTTCGCTGCCGGCATAGGTTGTCGGTATGGCGATCTGCGGCAACCCGGTGCGCAAGGCCAATGCCTTGCCCAGGCCAATGGTCGAACCACCGCCGATGGCGACAATACTGTCAGCGTTGATCGAACGAGCGTGTTCCAGCGCTTCTTCGGTAATTTCCACCGGCGTATGCATCATTGCCCGCGTGAACACACCTGCGGCGCGATCACCGATCTTTGTTGCCAGTTCCATCGCCATATCGGCCTGCTGCGGCGTTGACAGGACCAGTGCCCTGTCAGAGTCCAGCTGTGACAACTCGGTCCCGATATCGTTGCGCAGGCCGACGCCGAACCGAACCTTTTGACCGTTGATACTGATGATGCTGGGCGCCATACGACGATTTCCTGACAGACGCAAAACTGCGATTTCAGGAAAACGCTAACAGGTCGCACCAGCGCTCTTGATCCAAATTTCAACGATCAATATAACTTTCAGTTATGAAACTTGATCCAAGACATCTGGAAATCCTTGCAGCCATTGTCGAGGCTGGCGGCCTGACCGAAGGTGCTGCTTTGCTTGGGAAATCTCAGCCCAGCGTATCCAGAAGTGTTGCCCTGCTGGAAGACCGCGTGGGTGACGCCCTTTTTCTGCCTACGCGGCGACCGCTTCAACCCACGGAACTGGGATCGGCCCTTGCACAGGAGGGGCGCAAAATCCTTGATGCCGGCCGGCATGCAAGTCGTCTGGTGGACGAATACCGTCAGGGGTTGTCGGGCGCGGTTCGTGTCGCGGGCACACCGATTTTCATGGATGGGGTCATCTCAAGCGTGATCGCGGAATTCCAGGTCGAGCATCCGAGCATCCGCATTGACCAATCGTACGGGTATCCTGCCGAGCTGTTATCCAAAATATCGGGCGAAACGCTTGATGTGGCCATTCTTCCCGTTCGCCCTGCCAACATTTCTGAAGAGTATGAATTTCGCCAGATCCTGCCGGGCAGAAATGTGATTGCGTGCCGCGTTGGACACCCAATGGCGCGCAAGAAAGAGGTCAAGCTTGAAGACATCACCCAATATTCCTGGATTGCGCCACCCGCCAACAGCCCGCTTTTCAGAGACCTGAGAAACACATTGGACGGTATCGGCGTGCGCGATCTCAAGATCAGTTTCACCGGCGGATCACTGAGCGCTGTTGTCAATGTGCTGACCGGGTCCGATTCACTTACAGTCCTGCCGTTTTCGGTAGTTTTTCTAATGCAGCGTCAGAATACCCTGACCTCATTGCCGATAAAGATCGGCGACCCGGATCGCCATTTGGGATGTGTGACACTGCGTGGCCGCCGGATGTCGGCTGCGTCAAACCGGTTTCTGGGCTTTGTCGAACAGAAGTTTGAAATGCTGGATCGGCTGATTACAAAGGCGTGACCCGCACCCCGATCTGACAACCCATGCGACCGCCCGGACCTGACATTGTTCCAGGGGTCTTCAGGTCGGAAGACAATGTCAAAATCCGGCGGATATCAGAACATCAGAAACTTGCGCGCACACCGAAGCCGATTTCGCGGGGTGGCGTAACGGATCCGCCAGCTTCGAACAGGCTGACCTCCGAACGGGTGTCAAACAGGTTGGTGATGTAACTGTAGAGCTCGGCATTCGGCGTCAGTTCGTATATCGCGCTGATGTCGACAGTGGCAAAAGGATCGATCTTGAACTCTTCCGAGTTGTCGATGTCCGAGTAATAGCTGCTGGTGTAATTGATCTGCCCTCCCAGCGTCAGCCTGCTGGTGGCATCATATTCCACCCCGATGTTCAGGGTGATGTTGGGCGCAAGGGGCAATGCGTTGCCGCTGTTGTCCGTCCCGCCGGTAAACGCGGCCACGTCCGGGCCCAGATCGCCGACATCGGTTTGCAACAGACCCAGCGCGCCCGTGAAAATCAGCGCGTCACTGACCGAATACTGCGCGCTGGCCTCCATTCCATAGGTTCTGACATCAGCGACGTTGAACAAACGCCCGGCTTGCGTGATCCCGAACGGCGGCGCCGGCGGCACAATCCGGCTTACGAAAAGCTGGTAGTCGCTGTAATCGCTGTAAAACACGTTTGCCGCAAGAAACAGACGCCCGTCATTTGAACGGTGGCGCACGGACAATTCAAAATTGTTCACGTATTCTTCGTCGAACTCGTAAGGCTCGATCGTGGTCAGGATCAGCGCAGAACCACCCGGATTATAGCCGCGTGAATACCGAAAGGCATAACGGGTGTTTGCGTTAGGTTCATATCCGATGGTTGTACTTGGCAGCCAGGCATCAAATTTCAGATCGCTGTCGATCAGGCTGATCGGGAATCCGGCAACGCCCACGACACGCTGCTGTTCGTTTTCCTGATATCGCAATCCTGCCGTGACGTCGAAACCGTTGCCAAATCTCTGAGTGAATTCAGCAAAAATTCCGTTGCCCGACCGTTTGCCTTCGATGTCGAATTGATCGTTCCCGGGGCTGGTTTCATCCGTATCGCGGATGTACCAGCCAATCAGACCGCTCAGCGCACCGCCTTCTGGCGCATAATCCAGCAACAATTCGTTGGAACGATCCAGGAAACGTTGTGGAAAGTCGGGAAACAGGATCGTTCCGTTGGTGCGAACACTGTTGGACTCTGATATCTGGAACTGATTGCGCAGCGTAAAGCCACCACCCAGATCATATTCGAAATCATGGACCAATGCCTTGGTGTCGCCCGAAAAAACCGGGGGAAAGATTGCATCTGAAACCAGATCGCCTAGCGGGAAGCGCACAGACTGGTTCTGCGGCGCGCTGAATTCATTGTAGCTGAGCGTCAACTGAGTGCGCAGCTGCGGCAGGTCCACCGGTTCAAACAGAATTTTCAATCGTGTGGTAGCCTGATGTATTTCCCGGGCTTCCTGAATTGCCTGAGATTCGGGAATATAGTCAAAGAACACATCCTGTTCTTCGAAATCATAGACAAAACGAACCGCAACACTGTCAGAAAGCGGTGTGTTCAGCATAACCGATGCTGCCCGCCCGTTGTCGGTTGCAAGTTCGGCCCGGCCCACGGCCTGCTGTTCAAAGACCGGATCGCGCGTGCGAATATTGATCGCACCGGCAATTGCGTTCGCCCCCTGAGAGGTGGTCTGCGGTCCGCGGAACACCTCGATCACCTCGGTGTCGAAAACGGAAGTTGTACCATAGATGGTCTGGTTCGGGGTCAGGTTGATCCCGTCAACCGTGAAGGAGGCACGCGGCAAGGTTCCAGCCACGGTGCCCAGCGCCCCGCCGCTGATTTCCCCGGCCGAGTTCACACCTCGGATATGCGGCGCGGTGTTTCCTGTGCCCGTGGTGATGTTGGCGGCGTTTTCAAAGACACTTTCAGCGTCGTTGTATTCGGGGGTGTTCTCGATGGTTTCGCCGTCATATGCCTGCACCGAAGACGCCGTGTCGAACAGCGCCCGCTCGACCCGTTCACCGGTGATCACAATGGTTCCCAGATCAAATGGCTGATCATCCAGATTCTGCGAAACAAAATTCTTTGCCGCCACCACAAGGCTGCCATCGGACAATTCCACAATCGACAGGTCAGGATCGTCAACCATAAGTTCTAGCGCATGTCGCACCGTGATCGGCCCCTGAACGGCCTGGCTGGTGCGTTGGCCTATGGCATCCCTGTTGACGGCGATGGATTTCCCGGTTTCCTTGCTCAGTTCCTCGATCGCCGCGATAAGCTCTTGCTGCGGGACATCGATCATGGCCGCCGTTTCCGCGCTGGCGGCTGTGGCAACTGCCGTTGTTGCGCCGATCAGGGCGGTCGAGTGCAGCAGTTTGTTCGTCGTCGTATGAACCATCACGTCTTGTCCCATTGTTACCGCGTGCCACTGTTCACCGTGGCAAATTCACAAACGTAACGGACGGGGATCGGGGTTTTGCACAAATTTCCTGAATTTTTTATCTGGGATAGACAATGGTCAGAAAAGGCGAGGTCCGCAGGACCTGCGCGTTCCCGGTGGTTGCCAGGGCTTCTAGGGCAATTTCGGGCGTATTGAGGTCCAGAACGCCGCCGACCTGCGTGTTGCGCAGGCTTTGACCCAGGATGACGACGCGCCCGGGCAACCTGCGGTCAACTTCGGCGACAGCGTCGGCCAGTGACAGGCCCGTCAAAGTGAGTTCCGCAGCGCGCCAGCGCGCTACATTGGGAATGTCCACATTTGACTGAACCAGTTGACCGTCTGTTATCAGAACCTGTTCACCTGCCGTCAGGGTGATGATTTCGGACTCCTGGCGGACCTGGACAACGCCTTCAGCCACAGCAACCCGCACGTCCCCGGCCAGGCGCGACACCTCAAATGCAGTGCCGATCACCTCGACTTCGACATCGCCGGCTGTGACCACAAAACTGCGACCATCCCTGTTGACGTCGAAAAATCCGGCTCCGCGCAACAGATCGACAGATCGTGTTTTGGCGTCGCTTGCGTCTGCTATGGCCGACGACGCATCCAGGATCAGAGTGTCCCCGGATTTCAGAACCGTGGACTCGGTTGTCAGACCGGATCGAAAATCTGCACGCAACGCCACCGAAAGCGGCTGCCACCCCAGGCAAAGTGACACAAGCGCGGCCCCTAACAGTGCGAACCCGTATCTTTTATTCTGACGGTCCTTCAGCCGGATGCCTTTTCTGGCCGCCGAAAACGCCCGCTCGGCAAGCGTATAGGTGCGGCGCTCTGCATCTCCTCTGGCCAGAAAAGCGCGCTTGTCTGCCAGGGCAACAGTGTCCGATGGGTCCTCGTCCAATCTGCGCAGAATATTGGCCGCTTCTTCCGCGCGCCGGTTTTTGTCGGCCTTTGTGTTTTCTTGCTTGGTCATATCTGCTGGCACATCGCGCAAAGGGGCATGTCGCTTACTTAACGGATCATCGGGTCGATTTTTCAGAAACTAGGCGTCCAGAACCAGAACAATTTCCACGATGACCTGTTCCACAAGGTTACGCGCATGCGAGATCGATAGCCCAAGGCGCGCGCCGATCTCTTTGTATGTCCTGCCTTCCAGCGTCCGCAGACGGAACGCACGCCGATGACGAGCTGACATTTTCCCAAGAGTGCGGATCACCAGAAGCAGTTCGTTCTTGGCGATCAGCGCGGATTCCGAGCTGGGGGCAGTGGCATAAAACGCGTGCACTTCACCAAGAGCCGATTGCTCGGCCGTATTGCTGCGACGCCAGTCCTTGGCCAGATTGGACACGATACGACGCAGGATTGGCCGAGCATCTGACGCCCGATAGTCGCGACCCTGCCAGCGAATCCAGCTTTCCTGAACCAGTTCTTCGGCCACTGCGCGGCTGTCGACGATCCGACAGGCCAGGGCGATCAGCAGCTCTCGGTCCGCGACAAAAACATCCACGACCGGCTGGTTACAGGTTTCATTGATGTTGGTCATGGCAGTTGAACCGTGCGCTCAAAGTGATGCGTCTGGCCAACCCGCCCGGTCTCGCTCGACTGTTACGCGTTCTAGCGCGCAGCGAAATCTATCAAGTATTTTGTGGCACCAAGCGGCTCAATCCATCGATTGAACGGTCAAATGTTGCGGTTCGGAAACACTCGGGTACGCGCCGGGATGAAAATCTGATCAATTTTCAAGACCGCGCCCAACCACATCGTTCGGGTCTAAGGACGCAATGCGTACGCATCCTCGAAAAGAGTTTCCAGTTTTTCGTTGGACGACGGCAGATTGTCGACGACTTGTTTTGCCCAGTCAAAAAAGTCGCGCTTTCGCTGCAGGCTCCAGTCAACAGGCGGGACTTGTGCAAGGTCACGCAGATTACAGATTTTATCCGCCAGCAGCACAATCGCCCCACCCTGGCTGATTTTGCTGGCGTAGTCGATCTGGCGCTTTTTTCTTTCCGCCTTGGGCAGTGATTTGTTGTCCGACAGTTCGAACACCATATTCGCTATTTCCGGACCAAAGACCTGTTCCAGCTCTTCCAGCGTTGTTGCCGTGTCCTCGATTGTATCGTGCAGCGCCGCAACGGCCAGCAGGTTCGGATCAGTCAACCCGGCTTCTTCTGCAATCACCCGCATCAACGCGATCGGATGATTGATGTAAGGAGATCCCTCGGAATCCTTACGGCGTTGTTTGCGGTGTTTTTGCGCGGAAAAATCCAGTGCTTTAATTACGATCAGCATGTCATCTTTCTTCATCTTTTACCGCTTTCGACCCAATCTCTGAACGTATTGAGGTCTGTTCCGGTCATCCATCCAATTCACAACTTGAAACATTCAGGGCCGTCTTCGGCGGGTTTACACATTGGCGACCAGCCGTTTTCTTTCCAGTAATCCTCAAGACCCATAAGTTCGATAATCCGTTCGAAACGGTCATTCGTTCCAAAAATGCCGACCATACCCCAGGGCGCGGTGAAAAACTGAAGCCGATAATTCGACTCGAGTGCATTGTATTCAAACAGGTCCATGGCCACGTCTATACCGCCGTAGCGGTAAAGATAGCTGTAGCTAAGATAGACCTCGTCGCGGTAATCATCGTAGATCTGTTCGATGGGCAGAATATTGGCTGCATCAATCAAGGCCAAAGCCCTTGATTGGAACACCTGGGTGCAGGTGGCACAGCTGGCGATCAGCGCGCGCGCGCTGTCTATTTCATCACGACCGACCCGCGCCGCCAGGATCATGCGAAACGCCAGTTCGCGAAATGTCGGAGCCTCGCGAAAAACTGTTTCTATCTGCTCAAGGTTCACATCGGACGGGTTGATCAAATAGGCCATGCGCGCGGTCATCATCCAATACAGATCGTTATTGGGATCCAGCGCTTTGGCGCGTTCCAGCAATTCTAACCCGACCCTGGGCTTTCCGACAGTCGCCAGCAGACCCGCGTAATCCTGCATCGCACGGTGGTTATAGGGGTCCAGTTCCAGCGACCTTTGATACGCTTCTTCTGCCGAAACCCACTGACGGTCCCGTTGCAACACATTGGCCATGGCGTGCTGAACTTCGGACAGGTTTGGGTTGATCTCAAACGCCTTCTCTGACGCTTCTTTCGACAGGCGATAATAGACCGTCGGCCTCACCTTGTCGCCTTCGGCTTCGCGAAGGTATGTGGGCAAAACGTTGTAGGCAATTGACAACGCAGCCCAGGCCACGGCGAAATCGGGCTGAATTTCAACTGCGCGTTTCAACGCTGCGGTCGAGCGCACCAGAGCTTCGCCGCGTTGTTCCAGCAGCGCGATGCCCCGGACATAGGCCGCGTAAGCCTGCGGATCCAGCGCCTGTTCCGCCACGCTCTGTTCGGACGTGACCTCCATCGAGATCGAAAGCGCATCCCCAATTGCAAACGCGACTTCTTCGGCCTTCTTTTCGTCGGCAACGCTCTCATCAAACTTTCCGTTCCAAACCAGATCGCCACTGGCGGAGTCAAAAAGCGAAATGCGGGTACGCATCTGATCCTGCACATGGGTCACATCGCCTTCGACAACATAGTCCACGTTCAGTTCGTCACCGACTTTTTCAATACCGTCGTTTTGACCGAGAAATTTTGACACCGAAGCGAATCCGGGAACCCGGAAATGCCCGGTTCGTGCCAGGGCATTGATAACTTCGATCGTCATCCCATCGGCAAAAGAATCTTCATCGTATTGGCCTTCATTCGAAAACGGCAACACCGCGACCGAGATTTTCTTGGCATCCGCCGCCGTATCACTGCTCAACGCTGTGACGAAATCATCTGTGGTCAGAGAATTCACGGGCGCAATATGTGTTTTGTAAAAGAAGCCGGCGATCCCTATCGCCACAACAATCGCAACCCGCAATGCCAGACCGATTGCCTGTTTGCGTTTCGATCGGGCGGCTGGTGCGGCGTTTGCCGAGGCGTCGGGAACACGCGCTTTGTCCACAGTTTCCGAGGGTGCAGCATCTACAGGCAACGACGGTTGCATGGCTGGTTCAATCACCAGTTCCTGACCGCTTTTAGGCCATTTTATCCGATGCAGCTTTAGATAGTCTTTCAAATTGGCTGCGGCGTAATACAGCGCCTTCTTGCGGATATCGTCGGGCAGGCGTTTGTGCACAAAGCTCAGCCCCACGGCGACGCGTGCCAGGATCTGTTGACTTTCCAGTGACGACAGACGCTCGGATTCATGGGCGTTAATCCAGTCCGAGACACCGTGTCGGATTGTCTGGACAATCTCAACCAACCCCAGGTCGTCGGTACGTAAACCATGATCGACATCGTCACGATACCGGCGCACCTGCGCGATCACCGCCTCCCAGGCTTCGGCCGAGTTTTCGCCGCGGTTTTTCAAAAGCGCCGTAAACTCGAAATAGGCATGATCAAACAGCAGATATTGCCGGGGCTGATACATGGCCAGATCGATCAGATAAAACTGTGTTTCCGCCTCGGGCTCGCTGTATTTGGGTCGACCCACAAGCACGTTGAAACCATGCAGATCGTTGTGCACGCGACCAATTACGCCCCGCAACAGCTGGTTTTGCGGGGTCTCGACAGACTGATCGTAGAACGCCAGCGGGTTTGGATACCAGTGACCATTGTACAGGATCGAAGGTGTCTGCGGGGAAATGTTGCAGGTGTCACGCATGAATTCGTGCACACGACCACCCTGGGACGGGTCAAGCCGGTATCCCAACCAGCTTTTAAGCAAATCCTGAGGTGTCAAAAGCCCCGAAGACAGATCGTAATCATCGTTCCAATCTTCCAGCAAGGCGCGCGATATCTGGCGGGTCACCCCAAGCTGAAGGTCATAGGGCACATCATACCACGAATCCGCATATTCCAACCCACGGCCCGCGATGGTTGAAAGAATCGCAATAGCCTCCATGTCATGCAAAGAGTGGATAATCCGTGGCAGGTGTTGCTCGGCAAATTGTGGCGCATCTTTTATCGCCTGCGCGTGCAGATCGCCTTCGAGCTTTTCCTGCGTGCCCGAATCCGAGACGCGTTCCAGTTTCAAAATCGCCTGCCCGGTAAATTCAGGGCACGATACATCCGCAACATATACCATTGCCCCGGACCGGCCGTTGCCCAGAATCCTGTTGAGATAAAGTTGATCTCCTACCCCCCATTTGCTTCGAAGCAATGGAAGAAGATCATCAAACTCGCTGGGCCAGGGCAGGCCGCTTCCTGGGTCGCATTCGTTAAGCATCTTGCCGGATCAGATGACGTCTTTCAGGTCAGTATTTGTACTATTACGACCTTTATTTATGACAGAAATCCACTCTTTCCTACAAACGACAGGTTAATAACGGAAAAAAGCTGCTTACCGTGTACATAAACCGAGGACGCAGCAGGGTGGCAGCGAGGGCGCGCTTAATTTTTCATCACCGAGGCGCTGGGTCTCGATAGAGTATGTATTTCAGACGGTTATGCTGGATCGTCTTCCAATTCGGATTGATGATCACTGGCCCTGCCCGGTCACTTTTTGCCTTTCCAATCCGTCATTTCAAAGAAACCGTAACCCATCATTTAACGAATTTTCAGGTTCATCGACGACATATGTAGTGCGGCGGAGCTTATCACCCTGTCGGTGACCTGATCCAACCGCGTTGATTGCGATAGCACGCATGGCAATCGACGAACCAAACCCCATCAAAACTGACTTGGAAGAAAGGCGTAGACAATGGACGCTAGAGAAAAGCAGGAATATGTCACAGCTGAAGATCACGCGCAGCCGACAATCAAGCTGTTCTACGACAAGGTAAACGATGCGGTTGTTATCCAGCAAAGCAACTGGATCATCGGTCGTCAGTCTTTCGAAAACTTCTGGCACGAAACCGAACTGCGCAAGTGGAGGTGATCATGAATATCCAGCAGAAAAAAGAGTACGTGCAACAGCGAAACGGTGCCATCCCTTATCTGAACGTTCGCTACAACGAAGCCGATGATCTTGTGCTGACCTTTCAGGATGGATGGTTTGTGGAATCCCAACGTTGGGACGACTATCACGCCAAAAACGAACGCCCCAGGCGGGCCTAGTTGCGCCCAAACGGAAACTTCGGCACTTCGGGCATTTTGATACGCTCAATTTAAGGTCGATCATGGCGCGCACAGACGTTTGCGGCGCAGCGGACCAACAAAGCTGTATGCAATGGCACAAAAAACGCGTTTTATGAGCGGGTAAAGATCATAGCGTGTGGCGCTGGCCAGCCTGCGCCCGCGCAAGACGGTCGTGCTGGAGACACAGATGTTCAAATTCTTCCCGCTGTGTGCAGTCTTGCTTGTGGGCCTTGGATTTGCATCCGCGGGTCAGGCGCATGACGAAAATCTGAACATCTATGATGTGCCCGGCGGCTCGACTGTTGAACCACAGCAACGCATGGTTCAGGTGGCCCAGGCCCTGCTGGCATCCGTCAGCGGCGAACCCAGCCTGTCCGAGGTGATGGACAACTATTCGAAACGCAGCATGCTTTTGCACCCGGTCGACGACGACGATGTCCGCAACTGGACGTTCTGGCCGACAGACCGAATTGGCTTGCCGCTGCGCCTCATGAACGTCGAACAAATGAGTTTGACGCAGGAATTGCTGTGGTCGCTGCTGAGCGAAAAAGGATATCTCAAGGTTCTCAGCGTGATGCAGCTGGAAAACCTGCTTGTCTGGACCGAGACCGAGGACTGGCCGCGCGGGATCGGGGATTACGTGATCGTGTTTTTCGGCGATCCTTCCGACGACGAATGGTCATGGCGGTTCGAAGGCCATCACGTGTCGCTGAATGTCGCCGTCTCGCCGGATGGTATCGCTGTCACGCCCAGTTTTCTGGGTGCCAAGCCCGCGCTGATAGACACCAGTCGGCTCAGCGGCGTCCGGTTGCTCCGCACGTGGGAGGATGGCGCAAAGACCCTGATAAACTCGATGACGGATCAACAGCGCGACAGGGCCAGGGTCGCCGTTTCACCCGGCGAAACCGCGCTGGCCGAGTCGATGGGACTTGGGAATTTCGAAGGTGCACCGCACGACATTCACGGCTCGCATATGCTGCGCACGCCTGACGCATGGGAAGATTGGCGCAACCTTCCGGCCGGTATACCCTATGCGCAACTTAACCCCGATCAACAGCAGATCCTCGAGCGACTGGTGGTCTCGGTTATTGATCTGTACCGGCCTCAATATGTCGACGATGTATCCTTGAACACGGACATGCTGAGCTTTGCATTTTCGGGCGAGGCAACATCGGATGGCCTGCTGTATTTTCGAATAGATGATGGCAGGTTTTTTTATGAATACCTGAACACGCAACTCTCGTACGATCATGTCCACACTGTGTGGCGCGACAAGTCCAGCGACTTTGGGGCCGACATACTGAAGCGACATCTGGAACTGCATCACCGTGCGGATCAATAAGCGGTCTGGCACGCAATCTCGGGGTGACGCGACCTGCCCTGTTTCATCGGCGACGTTAACCTTGCGCCATAAGGATTTGTTTTGAAGCCAGAAAACACAAGCGGCGTCATCGCGGCGGGAAACTTCATCGTGGATCATGTGAAAATCATCGATGAATATCCCGTGCAGGATCATCTGGCTCTGGTCAGATCGCAAACGCGAAACAGCGGCGGCGGCCCGTTCAACCTGTTGACCAACCTTGCCGCGCTGGGTGTGGCGTATCCGCTGCGTGCCGTGGGTTCCCTGGGGGATGATGCGGATGGAGAGTGGATCGTTCACAGATGTAGTCAGCTGGGAATTGACACCGAAGGGTTCAGCTAGGCGGCTTTGGCCACAACGTCATGGACCGATGTTATGTCAGTGTCGGCAACTGGACGGCGCACGTTCTTTCACTATCCCGGCGCAAACGCGCATCTAGGCCTGTCCGATCTGCAATTCCAAACATCCAATGCCCGCATATTTTATCTTGCTTATCTGAACATGCTGGATGCGATGGATGCTTTTGGTGCAGACGGTCGCACCGCGGCCAGCCATGTCTTTGAACGCGCAAGCAACGCGGGTATGATCACGATTGCGGATCTGGTCAGCCGCAACCAACCTAAGTTCCGGGATGTGGTCACTGCTTCGGCCCCGTTTCTCGATTACCTTCTGCTCAATGAGCTGGAGGCCGGGTGGATACTGAACCGATCACTGACCGGGGCGGACCTGACCGCACAAAACCTTGGTCGTGCCGCACGGGATATTCTGTCGCTGGGTGTGCGTCAGGCGGTTGTTTTACACTTTGAACACGGCGCAGTCTACGCTGCCAAAAACGGCGATCAGATCGCACAGCCCGCTGTACGCCTGCCCGAGACCATGATCCGCTCCAAACTTGGTGCCGGTGATGCGTTTGCTGCGGGATTTGTACATTCCCTTCACGACACACGGGACGCGCCAGAGTGTATTCGGACGGCCGTGTGCACAGCCGCCGCGTGCTTAACGGATCCGTCCTCATCCGGTGGGATACGCCCTTTGGATGACTGCCTGACCCTTGGTGACACATACGCATTTCATGAATTCAACTGACCGTAGATCACGTTCCCGTACACGGCATTGATACCCCGGAGCGAATGGTGCCGAATTGGCCGGGAAACTGGCATCTTGCATCGGCACAACAGTCCTTGCCATGATGGCGGACATGTCGATGCGGCCGGACATACTGCCGGTATCCGCACCGGACGTATGCAAAACGTGATCGGGGCCAAGAATGAATCAGACCGCAGATCATACCGGTCTTGCCGCCGCCAAAGCGGGGTTTGCGGATGAACTGGCGCATGCCAGCGTGCTTGTTATAGACGATGAACCGGGTATGCGGAATTTTCTGTCGAAGGTGCTGACCGGGAATTGCGCCCGGGTCGACGTCATCGAAGACACCCACCACGCGTCACGTCTGCTGGATGAAAACACGTATGATGTCATCGTCCTTGACAATATCATGCCCGAAAGAACCGGGTTGGACTGGTTGGCAGAACAAAGGCAGATCGGGCTGTTCAGCGATGCAATACTGATCACGGCCCATGCTGATCTCGACACCGCCATTCAGGCGATCCGCGCAGGCGCAAGCGACTTTCTGCTAAAACCGTTCCGGTCCAATCAGGTGCTTAACGCAATTTCGCACAGTCTGGAACGGGCCCGGCTGCGGCGCCAGAACTCGGTTCTGCGCCACGAGTTGGAACTTGGCCGGGACCTGCTGAAACACCGCGATGCGCTGGTCGGCTCGTCAGCCGAAATTCACGAGGTCAGACAGTCGATCGAAAGGGCGGCAAAGACCCATGCGCATGCGGTAATCCGTGGCGAGGCCGGATCGGGCAAACAGGTTGCCGCGCGTATGTTGCATGCGACATCTGCCCGGTCTGAATACCCGTTTGTGTGGTTGCATTGCTACGGCATGGCGGAACAGGCGTTCAAAGAGCGTTTGTTTGGACAATTGGAACGGCATCTGGACGGCCTGGTCGCGCGCCATGATGGTATCCTGCAAAGCGCGGCGGGTGGAACGCTGTATCTGGAAGATGTGGATTTGCTGTCCCCGGGATGTCAGAATATTCTGGCAGAACTGCTGAGTACCGGTCGCTTTACCCCGATCGGGGCAAGCCGCAGCGTTGATTTCAATGTACGTATTGTCAGTTCAACAACCAGGCAGTTGGCCGAGATGGCGCAAGAGAACACGTTTCGACTGGACCTGTTCTATCTTTTGAATGTTGTCGAGATTGTCCAGCCGCCGTTGCGGGAACGGCACGAAGATGTTTTGGAACTGCTATCGTATTTTGCCGAGCGACTGGCGTCGCGCATGGGGGTTGAACTGCCAGAGTTCACACCGTTGGCGCGGCGGCGTTTCCTGTCACACACCTGGCCGGGCAACGTCATGGAGCTGCGCAACACCATTGAGCGTGCGTTGATCCGCGGAAACTTTGAAAGCGCGCTGGAACCTTCGGCGG
>JBCCIK010000082.1:0-15628 GCA_039028255.1 Pseudomonadota bacterium
CTTTCGTCCTCGCCGCTATCAACTCTCCACTGTTCCATACCGTCACGCAAGGTCCGATGCTTTCGGCCTCTGGGACGCACACTCTCTCGAAATGACCGCCCGACAAACACAGACCAGACCACCATCAGCCGCTCGCAAATATGTTGGCAATGCAACTTAGGCGGTATACTCATGCGTGAGACGTAACCCGTTCGCAACGCGCAAACCAGTTGGCAATGACTGATGCTGTTGCAGCAATATTAGTGCTGCCAGCACGCGCAGCGAGAAAACTCAATTCACATGTTGGGCTCTCTCCCGCCGTTCTCTGCACAATGCACCAAGGTCCGGTTCGGGCAAAAAGGAAAATACTGCTGCCACAAGGAATACACATGGGCGGCAGATCACGTCTGAAGGACAGTTTACCTCAATCGATTCGTGTTGCATGCCGTTTCAGCGAAACGCATTTGAGCGCAGCAGCCATTCGCCCAAGTCTTTCTCGGCGGCGGCGATGGCTTCAATATTCAGAATTTGCAATCTGATCGCCTTGGAAACCGCGCGCACGCGCTTGTTGATGGAAATATCGTCCGTGTCGATCACAAGGTCATTGACGCCAAGCTTTTCGTAAATTGAGAGCAGGCGGTTTTGAATGGTGCGCAAGGCCAGCTTACGGCGTTTGGCGATGGTCTTGTCTGGCAATCTCAGCGACACGTCCGACAAGATCGCCAGTTCCACTTCGGTCAAGGCTTCTCCGGCCCGGTTCTTGTCGCGCTGAATCTGGTGGATTTCACGATCCACAACAATCTGCGCTTCGACAAGAACAGAGCGCAGCGCCAGGTGCATCCGCGACGGGCTGGCCGTCTTCAGCACATATCCATAAGCTGCTTCTTTGGGAACAATCCGCGTTATGCCGCGCAGATAGGCCTCGTCGGAATAGTTGGACCAGAACAGAATGCGTGTGGCGGGCCGTTCTGCCCAGATCGTTCGCGCAGCTTCGATCCCGTTGCGCTCTTTCATGCGCAGATCCATCACGATAGCTTCGACCGAGTTCCGGCGCGCCTGGGCTTCACCGTCTCGTCCATTGATCGCAACACTGATGTCGGTTGCTTCGGGCAGAGCCTCGGACACCATTTCTTTGAGGTAGTTTGCATGCATGGCGTCGTCTTCGACCAACAGAATTTTCATGCGGGTACCTCCGTAATTGCGCATTCGGACGCCGGCAGAATAACCCCGATTTCGGTACCGCTGGACTGATTGATTGAAAACTGGGCACCGATCAATCTTGCCCTCGTCCGCATATGGGTCAGCCCGCCTGCGGATTTGTGCGTTGTAAGTGCGCCCAGGGCGGACCCGTCGTCGTTGATTCGAAGATGCAACCCATGCTCATGCCGGATCGAAATGGTGATTGTGCTGGCCTGCGCGTGGCGGACGGCGTTGTTGATCGCCTCTTGCGCGATGCGAAAGAGGGCGATGCGCTTAGTTTGGGGCAGCCGATCAACCAGACCGTCCGACAAATCCTGCACGTCGATTTCAATCTCTTCGCCTGTCCCGACCGCGCGTTCCAGATGCGTTCGAACCGCGTGTTGAAACCCGAAAAGCTCTAAAAGAGATGGGATCGACATGTCGATGATGCCGCGCAAATCCTGAATGCAGCTTTGCATGCTGTCCTGTAGGGCTTCGATGTCCTGACGTGATTTGCAGCGTTCCAGATCGCGGCTGATACGGGTCAGATCGGCCAAAGTCTGATCATGCAGGTCCATACCGATGCGCTGGCGTTCCAGCTCTAATGCGTCGGTCAGGCTGGATGCGCCCTGCCGCAGACCTTCTTCGCGTGCCTGAACCTCGGCGCGCATGATCGCCTCTCGTTTGACCTGTTCCGTGGCACGAAGCGCATAAAAGTAGGGTGCCAGGATGTCGGCGATGTTGCGCACGTTTTCAACGGCATGTTCATCGTAGAAATCCGGTTTTTTGGACGAACAATTCAAAGCGCCGATCGTGCGCCCCAGAACCTTCATTGCCACATTGACCCGGCTGCGCATCTTGTGGCGGATGATCGGCCCTGCATCTGCTCCGTCAAAGACATACCTTGGGTCTTCCAGCGCGTTTCCGGTCAGCAGGCTGTCGCATTTACCCAGCAGAATGTCCCGCACCGGAGAGATTTCGGCAGGCGCGCGGGTTCGGCTCCAGCTGGTGTGAAGACCCACTTCGTAGCTGGTGTTGAATATGCCTTCTTCGTCAATCAAACAGACATCAAGATGATCAACTTCCAGAATTCTGTCGATTTCGGATTTGACCGAGCGCAGTGCGGATTTGATATCCAGATTACCTGCCAGATGATTGGAAATCCGCAGGTAATAAGCAAGGTCTGCCATAGACGCGTTCCCTAATGGCCAGCCATGGGCGACCGGCAGAGCCAACTATACAGCCCGCTCGACATCCTGTCATGCGGATCACCGCAGCCAATTTGCGGGTATCCGCAAGCTTTGCGCGCGTCCTACTCTTACGTAAGTGTCATTGGTGGGGAATCCTCTGACTGCCGGCTGAAGAAGGCGGGCGCAATTTGTGCGGTGTTCGAGCCGCTCAGGGAGGAAAAGATGACACTGAAGGCCATTTTGCTCGGCGCGGTTGCCGGACTCACCGTAGTTGCTGCGACCGGGGCCGGGGCGGATACGTCTGACAAACGCATTGCTCTTGCAAACAATTACGCCGGCAATTCATGGCGTCAGGCCATGCTGGAAAGCTGGCAGAAGAATGGTGACGCCGCTGTCGCAGACGGCATTGTTGCGGCAGCGGATGCCTTTACCACATCGGAAAATCAGGCCACGGAACAGGCTGCGCAGATTCAGAACATGATCCTGCAAGGCTATGATGCGATTGTCATAAATGCCGCCTCGCCCACAGCGATCAATGGTGCGGTAAAAGCAGCCTGCGATGCGGGAATTACGGTGGTTTCCTTTGATGGCATCGTGCAGGAACCCTGCGCATGGCGTATCGCGGTGGACTTTCAGCAAATGGGCCGTGAACAGGTGAAATACCTTGCCGAGCGCTATCCTGACGGTGGAAACCTACTTGAAATCCGTGGCCTTGCCGGCGTGTTCGTGGATGATGAGATCAGCGCGGGCATTCATGACGAGGTCAAGAACACCAACTTTGAAATCGTCGGATCAGTTCATGGTGATTGGGCGCAGGACGTGGCCCAAAAGGCCGTGGCCGGCATTCTGCCAAGCCTGCCCGAGATCGTCGGAGTAGTGACACAGGGTGGCGACGGCTATGGCGCGGCGCAAGCTATCGGAGCCACGGATCGAGCGATGCCGACCATCGTGATGGGTAACCGTCAGGACGAGTTGCAATGGTGGGCCGAACAGAAAGAGGCCAACGGATACGAGACCACATCACTGTCTATCGCACCGGGTGTCAGCACGCTGGCCTTCTGGGTGGCGCAACAGGTGCTGGACGGTAACTAAGTGCCCAAGGATCTCACCGTTCCGTTCCTGACTGTTACACAGGCAGATCTGGATGAGTCGCTCAAGACCACCCCCAAAGGGTCTGTCGCCAATGTGGAATACACGCTGGAGCAGGCGCAAGACGTCATCGCCGCGGCCAAGTAACCGATGAGCGGATCCGAAACGATACCCGGCGCACAGGGTGCGCCGGTTGTCATGCTGGACGCGGCGGATATGTCCTTTGGGCCTGTTCATGCCTTGCGTGCAGCGTCGATGGCGCTGAACGCTGGTGAATGCGTTGGGCTGGTCGGTCACAATGGGGCGGGTAAGTCGACACTGGCCAATGTGATAAATGGCCGTCTGACCCCAACGGGCGGTTCGGTCTACCACCGCGATGCGGACCCGACCCTCAGAAACAGCCTGAACGCGCAGAATGCGGGCGTGCGCAGCGTTTTTCAGGAACTGTCCCTATGTCCGAATCTGACTGTTCTGGAGAATCTGCGGATTCCCTATCGAACCATGCCACGCAGGAACTGGCGACGCGTGGCACACCAAAAGATCAACGATGCGCTTGATTTGGTTTTTCCGGGTCATGGCATTCGACCCCAAGCCACTGTTGGAAACCTGTCAATCGCCGAACGGCAGATGGTCGAGATTGCAATTGCCTTTGCGGATCGGGACAGCGAACCCAGCCTTATTATTCTGGATGAGCCGACATCGTCTTTGGATGCCGCCATTGCGCAACAACTGTTGGATCATATCAAACGCTTTTGCGCTGCCGGCGGCTCTGTTCTGTTTATTTCTCACATGATGGGCGAGATTTTCGAGGTCGCGACCCGGATTGTCATTCTGAAAGATGGTCAGATCGTCGACGACCAACCCGCAAGCGCCTTTACACGCAACAGCATTGTCGATGCGATGGGTCACGTGGCGCCCGATCATGAAGATGCGGAAACGGCCCGGGCAAAACGGTCCCAAGGCCCCGAGGTCATTCGCGCTGAAAACGGTCTGAACGCCCGACAGGGCGAAATCGTGGGCCTGGCCGGTTTGGCCGGGCATGGGCAGGCCGAGGCTTTGGCGCAGATTTATTTCGACCATTCCTCGGTCTGGAAACCCGCAAAGACGCCCGGAGTTGTCTTTGTCGCCGGCGACCGGTCCCGGGATGGCATCATGCCGCTTTGGTCGATCCTCAAGAACCTGTCACTGAGCACGCTGCCCGAGCTTGGCCGCAAGGTCATGGTGGATCGCGAGCAAGAGGCCGGGTTGGTGCAAAAGTGGAAAGAGCGGATCGCCATCCGAACGGATGATCTGCTGAACCCGATCCTGTCCTTGTCCGGCGGCAACCAGCAGAAGGTGCTGTTTGCGCGGGCTTTGGCTTCGGTTGCGCCGATTGTCGTAATGGATGACCCGATGCGTGGCGTGGATGTGGGCACCAAGAAGGAAGTTTATCAAATGATCCAGGATGAGGCTGCGAAAGGCCGCAGCTTCTTGTGGTATTCCACCGAGACCGATGAAATTCTGGAATGCGACCGTGTCTTTGTGTTCCGAGACGGCCAAATCTCGGCGGAACTGAGCGGCGATGAAATTTCCGAAGAAAATATCCTGCGTGCTTCGTTTGCAATGCAGGAGGCTGCGGAATGACCGCTGATCGCTTGCGTCTGTTGCTGCCTGTTTTGTCTCTGGCCGTATTGCTTGCGGCCGTGTTCTATCTGCAACCCCGCGCAATGAGTTATTTCGGCCTGAACCTATTGTTCAATCTGGCGATCCCGGTGGCCCTGGCGACAATTGCCCAGATGATGATCATCATGGTCAATGATATCGACCTTTCAATCGGTACTTTTGTGAGTTTCTGTGCCTGTGTGACGGCGACTTTTGTGCACGACACGCCGTTGCTGGGCTATGCCATTCTTGCCGCGTCCATTCTGGCCTATGCCGCGCTGGGCGCGCTGATTCAGCTGCGTGGTCTGCCCGCAATTGTCGTGACACTGGGTATGTCTTTTGTCTGGGGCGGGCTTGCCGTCCTGATCCTGCCGTCTCCGGGGGGCTCGTCCCCGGAATGGTTGAAGACACTGATGAGCCTGAAAACACCCTTTGTTCCGATTGCGGTGATTGCGCCCCTTGTGATCGCGGTCGTCGTACACCTGCTGATCAAGCGATCCTGGGTTGGTGTGATCCTGCAAGGTCTTGGCGGCAATGAACGCGCGTTGGAACGGGTGGGCTGGTCTGTTGTCAGACTGCGCGCCGGCGCTTACGGGTTGGCCGGAGTGTTCGGGGTTCTTGCCGGCATGTCGCTTGTCGGGCTTACGACGGCTGCGGATGCCAATATCGCCTTGCGCTATACGCTTTTGTCCATCGCGGGCGTGATCCTGGGCGGTGGAGAGTTTGTAGGTGGCCGCATCTCGCCCTTTGGGGCAGTCATCGGTGCGCTGACCCTGACGCTGGCGGCCAGTTTCCTGTCTTTTCTGCGGCTGTCTCCGGATTGGCAAATCGGCGCACAGGGCGCAATCCTGATCCTTGTTCTGGCCGTCCGGCTGCTGTTTGTGCGCAGGGGGACACCCGCATGAGCGACAGGACCACCACTCTTGACCCCCAGCGCAACCCGCTGCGCCGATTGTTCCACAAACCCTGGCTGTGGGCGTTTCTGGCCGCGGCGCTGACATTTGGAATAACCAGTATGATCGCCGGGTCCGGGGCCGGATCGCTGTTGTATGCGGCGCTGACCTTTGCTTCGTTCTCGGCCATCGTTGGCATTGGGCAGATGCTGGTGATCACACTGGGGCCCGGCAATGTGGACTTGTCGATCCCGGCGTCGATGACGCTGGCCGCGACGCTTGCGCTGAAATTCATGGACAGTCAGACAGGGCTGATCCTGCCGGGGCTTTTGGTTGCCATCGGCGTGGGTATCGGATGCGGCGTACTGAACTTTGCACTGATCCTGCTGTTGCGCATCCCGCCTATCATCGCCACCCTTTCGGCCTCGTTTCTATACCAATCACTGGCGATCTGGTCAAACCGGGGGTTGCGCATCAAACCTCCTGAACCACTGGCCGAATTCGCGACCGGCGGCACCCTGGGCGTGCCCAACGTGGCGCTTGTGGGGATCGCACTGGCCGTTCTGGCTTGGCTGCTGCTGGAGCGCGCCATCGCCGGACGCTGGATTTCCGCCATTGGTCAGAACCTGCGCGCCGCACGGCTGAGCGGTGTTCCGGTCAACGCTGTTCGTTTTGCTGTGTACGTCAATTCCGCCGTGTGCGCTGCTTTGGCGGGATTTCTTCTGGCCAGTTTTTCGGGGGGCGCAAATCTGAACATGGGCTCGGAATATATGCTGATGTCGATCGCCGTTGTTGTGATTGGGGGGTCTTCGATTGGCGGGGGAAACTCGAACGTGCCCGGTATCTGGGGCGCGGCATTGTTCATGTTCCTCATCGTTTCGATGCTGAACTCGTACGGGCTGGGGGCGGGCATTCGGCTTATTTTGACAGGTCTGGTGATCGTCGGCGTTGTCACACTGGCCAATCGAAAAGGATATGGCGCATGACCCAAGCACCGCTGTACGATGTTGTCCGACCCGAGTTCGGCGATCTGATCCATGCAAATCTGGGCCTGTCCCGCATCTCGACCGGGCATGTCTGGACCGAAGGTCCTGTGTGGTTTCCCGCCCATGACATGCTTTTGTTTTCGGATATTCCCAACGAGCGTATCTGTCGCTGGTCTCCGGATGGGGGCACAAGTGTTTTCCGTGCTGCGTCGCACTATGCCAATGGCAATACCCGCGATCCGCAGGGCCGCCTGGTCACTTGCCAGCACGGAACACGGTCGGTGGTGCGCACCGAACATGATGGCAGCCGGACCGTGATTGCCGAACGGTTCAACGGCAAACGCCTGAATTCACCCAATGACGTTGTGGTGCATTCAGATGGGTCGATCTGGTTCAGCGATCCGACCTACGGCATCCTGTCCGACCTTGAGGGCAACAAGGCCGACCCGGAACAGGATGGCAATTTTGTCTATCGCGTTGACCCTCAGGGCCTGTCACTATCGCCTGTTGCAGATGGTTTCGTGCAACCCAATGGTTTGGCTTTCTCGAAGGATGAAACAAAACTGTATGTTGCCGAGTCAGGCAGCAGTCATGACGCGTCAGTCCCTTCGATTCTGAAAGCTTATGATGCTCTGCCTGATGGAACCCTCAAGCATATGCGCATCTTTGCCGAGATCGACACGGGACTGCCCGACGGGCTGAGAGTGGACCGCCATGACAACATCTGGTGTTCTGCCGGCGACGGCGTGCATGTCTTTGCTCCGACAGGCGATCTTTTGGGAAAGATATTGGTGCCGGAACGGGTGGCCAACCTTACCTTCGGAGGTGAGCGCGGCAACATTCTGTTCATCGCCGCGACCACATCGGTTTATTCGGTTTTCGTCAATACAGCCGAACGTTAGGAGAGATTGCCCCGATCCAGACCATTCACCTGCGCGACGAAATCGGCCAGCATCGGCAGGTAACGTGCGCCTTGTCCGGATGCCTCCATCGCGGCAAACGCATTTCTTACATCTGCCTGCACAGGACTGACAGCGCCCACGCTGTTTGCTAGATTTGCCAGATACCGCATATCCTTGTGGGCATTGGTAATGGTGAATTTGTGGGCGTTCTCATCCCGCTCAAGCGACCATTTCATGAAGGTCTCGTAAAACCCGTTGCTCAGGCGGCCCGGTCGGATGATGGAGTCCACCTGCGCAATGCTGAGACCTGATTTTTCGGCTATGGCGAGCGCTTCGGAATAGAGGGCCGCATATCCCAATGAGATGAAGTTGTTGATCAGCTTCATTTTGTGACCCAATCCAACCTCGCCCAGATGCACGACCAATGCGGCCCAGCAATCCAGAACCGGCTTGATTTTCTCAAAGGTTTCCGGGGTGGCACCGACCATTGTATCCAGCGTGCCGGCTTCGGCCTCTTTCGGAGTGCGCGCTAGGGGCGCATCGGCCAGATCCATGCCCGCACCACGCAGATCTTCGGCCAGTTGCAGGGTTGAGACTGGATCCGAGGTGGAGCAATCGACAAGGATCAGCCCCCTTTTCCCTGACGCAAGGACCCCATTGGGTCCGCGAACGATCTGCTCCACCTGCGGGCTGCCTGACACACACAGATGGATGATGTCGCAGCGAGAGGCCATCTCTTGTGCGGTGCTCAACTCAGTCGCGCCGCGTTGGACAAGGTCATCGACAGGTGCGCGGTTGCGATGACCCATCACCACCAGCGGATAGCCCTTTTCCACGATGTTCTTGGCCATGCCATGTCCCATCAGACCAACGCCAATGAAGCCAATGATTGGTTTGTTCATACTCGAATCCTCTGTTAATTCGGATCACGCATCCGAAGACTGCGCCCACAGATTGACATCTCCGTTGACGGAATACAGGTCGATCTCGGCCAGTTCATCGGATGTGAACCTTGTGTTCTGTAGTGCGCCCACACAATCGACGATCTGTTCCGATCTTGACGCGCCGATCAAGGCGGTTGTAATGCCATCATCCCTCAGCACCCAGGCCAGCGCCATCTGTGCCAAGGTTTGCCCCCGGCGTTTGGCGATGGCGTCCAGACCGCGCAGGTTTTCTATTGTCTTTTCCGCCAGCAAGTCGGGGTCCAAGGATTTCCCGTCCGCAGCGCGGCTGTCCGCAGGAACGCCGTTCAGATATTTCCCGGTCAGCATTCCCTGTGCCAGCGGCGTAAACGCAATTGAGCCGATACCCAGGTCCTTCAGCGTATTTTTCAGGCCGTCAGTCTCAACCCAACGGTTGATGATGTTGTAGCTGGGCTGGTGAATAACGCACGGCGTGCCGAGGTCTTTCAAAATTGCGGCTGCTTCTCGCGTTCGCTGGGAATTGTAGGACGAAATTCCGACATATAACGCTTTGCCTGATCGCACAATTTGGTCCAGTGCGCCCATGGTCTCTTCCAGCGGCGTGTTGGGATCGAACCGGTGCGAGTAGAATATGTCGACATACTCGAGGCCCATCCGTTTCAGGCTTTGATCGCAGGAGGCAATCAGATACTTGCGGCTGCCCCATTCCCCGTAGGGTCCTGGCCACATGTCGTACCCGGCCTTGGATGAGATGATCAGCTCATCGCGATATCCGGCAAAATCCGTCCTGAGGATTTCACCAAAGGCTTGTTCGGCGCTGCCCGGCGGCGGACCGTAATTGTTGGCCAGATCGAAATGGGTGATGCCCAGATCAAAGGCTGTCCGGCAAAGCTCTTGTTTCAGACTGTGGGGGCGGTCAAATCCAAAGTTATGCCATAAGCCCAGCGAAATCGCAGGAAGCTTGAGCCCACTGTTTCCGCAGGCATTATAGATCATGTCGTCATACCTGCGCGCGCTGGGCGCATAGGGCTCATTCGTCATAAAGAGGTTTCCTTTGAGGTTTTGTCTGTGTGTCTGGCAAATGTGCCATTTTCCGGGGGGTGTCCCCGTTTGGTCCTGCGCGAAATATATTCTGTGCGCGCAACCTACTCAAATGTCTTTAACTGGTTTAAAACACCATTATTAAACAGCCAGAGGCACCCGGATGTCGCGCCCAGATCGGATATTCAAGAATGCTGTGAACAAGGCGCTGGACAGGGTTTTGTCCGGCTTGCCATTCGACAACAAGTCAGAGTTGGCCCGAGAGCTTGCGGTCAGCCGGACAACGGTCAGGGCCATACTTGCACATCTTGAGGCGTCGCGGATTCTGGATGCCAAAGGGCGCGTGATCCGGGAACCGGTGCCGGACGACTATTACCACGCGTCCGAAACCATGGACATCCGCAGCGCGTTGGAAGCGGCCTTTATGCGCAAGATCCGAGAGAAGGAACTTGCCCCTGGCGCGCGGTTGGTTGAAGGCCAGCTGGCGCGGCAATTCGGGGTTTCGGTGCAGACAATACGCGAATTGCTGATCGGTCTCAGCCGGTTTGGATTTGTGCGCAAGGATCATCAGCGTCGCTGGGTTCTGGAAGGGGTCACCAAAAGCTACGCGTTGGAATTACATGAAATCCGGGTGATGTTCGAAAGCCGGGCCGTCGAAAAGGTCTGCTGCCTGCCGGACGCAGACCCCTTTTGGGGCGGGTTGCTGAGGTTGCAGCAGGAACATGCCGCAATCAATCCCGAAACAGACTTTTCCAAAATCGATTTCCCGGGGCTCGACACCAAATTCCATCGCTTTGTGAACTCCCATGCGGATAACGGCGTGATGACCGGGTTCCAGGACGCCATCGCGATGATCTTCAACTATCATTATCTCTGGCCAATCGAGAACCAGAAAGAACATGATCTTGCTGCCATGCGGGATCACCTTGCTATTATCGACGGCATTCTCAACCGCGACAAAAGGGCGGCGCGTCAGGCTTTGCAACGCCATCTGGGCGCGACGCGGCAACGGTTTATCGAGGCGTTTTAGGTTTCGAGGTTGCGATCCTCAGCGTTTGGCCCGTCGCGTGGTTTGTCGGACCAGAAGTTCTGTTGGCAAGTGTATCTGCCGGGGGTGGTCCACCGCACCGCCGTTCAGGACATCACGGATCAGTTCGATGGTCCGGTGCCCGATTTGATAGCGCGGTGTTGCAACCGATGTGAGTGCGGGGTTCAGATGCGCGCTCATCTCAAGATCATTGAACCCGCAGATACCCAATTGCTGCGGGACCGAGATGCTACGCCGCTGCGCTTCGAACAGAGCGCCGGCGGCCAGGTCGTCATTTATGCAGAACACCGCGTCGGTATCAGGCGCCCGAGCCAAGACATCCGACAGAAGCTGCCCGCCAAGACCTGTCGAGGAAGATTGCTGTGTGGTCACCAGACGTGCCGGATCATGCAGGCCATGTCGTTCGGTTGCATGGCGAAACCCGGCAACGCGGGCCTGTGATCTGGGGTCCATGCGCGCTGCGATCAGTCCGGGCTTGCGATAACCACAGTCAATCAGATGTTCGACGGCCGCCACTGTGGCGTCAAAATGGGAAAACCCGATCTGATAGCCCACCGGATCCGGCCCGATATCCATAATCTGGACAATGGGGCAACTGGCCTCGGCCAGAACAGAACGGGCGGACTGTGTCTGATCGACACCCGAGACAATCAGTCCTGATAGCTTTTGTCTCAG
Source organism: Pseudomonadota bacterium (assembly GCA_039028255.1). Taxonomy (GTDB): domain Bacteria; phylum Pseudomonadota; class Alphaproteobacteria; order Rhodobacterales; family Rhodobacteraceae; genus Ruegeria. The sequence continues at coordinate 11,547 of JBCCIK010000082.1, forward strand.
AAAGGTCCGGATCAGTACCTCTTCTTTGGTCGGGCTGTATCTGGAGTTACCGATCTGCAATGACAGATTGCTGTCCTCCAGCGCGTCATAGATGCCACGGATCACGTCTGCAAAGACCGCGTTGGTCAGCGACGGGACAATCAGGCCCACGACGTTTGTGCGTCCGGACGCCAGGATCGAGGCCGCCTGATCGGGCACATATCCCAGCCTGGCAATGGCCGCCTCGATTCGTTCACGTGCCTTTGGAGAAACCTTTTCGGGTTCGCGGATGCAACGGGATACAGTGATTGCGCTGACATTCGCTTCGCGCCCCACATCAATAAGGGTAACCCGTTTATTTTCAGATGCTTTTCTAACCATTGATCCCTCATATCAAATATCTTTATGGGAAAAAAGATTGACTAATGATTGCGCAATCATTAGAAGACGGCATGCGTCGGACGCGGATTGGTTCGCGGTCGATTGACAGGGAGGAAAGCCATGCGCATCGCAAACAAACTTGGAATGACGGCTGCATTTCTCGGAGTGGTTCTGGGGACGTCCGTCGCCGCACAGGACTACGTGTTAAAGTTCCAGTCATCTGACCCGGCGGGGAACGCCAATTTTATTCTGCAGCAGGAATGGGTTGAGATGGTGTCGGAAAAATCCGGCGGGGTTGTATCGATTGAATTGCTGCCCGTCGGCTCGATCGTCAGCCATACCGAGACGCAGGACGCTGTAGCGGCTGGTATCCTTGACGGTCACGTCACCGACACCTCTTATTTCTCGGGCAAAGAGCCTGCATTTGGCCTGATCGCCAACCCGGTTGGGGCCTGGTCCGCGCCTGAACAGATGTTCGATTTCATGAACAATGGAGGCGGCAAGGAGCTGATGAACGAATTGTTGCAGCCTTATGGTCTGCACTTCATCGGCGCGACTACGCCAGGGCTGGAGGCATTTCTGTCCAAAAAACCTCTGAACGGGGTCGATGATCTGAAAGGTCTGAAGCTGCGTGCGCCCGAAGGCATGGTGCAAAAGGTCTTTGCCGCTGCGGGCGCCGCGCCGGTCAATCTGCCGGGGTCCGAGGTGTTTACGTCTCTGGACAAGGGTGTGATCGACGCGGCGGACTACACCGTGTTCTCGACCAATCAGGCGCAGGGCATGCATGATGTCGCAACCCATCCGGTCTATCCCGGTTTCCATTCGATGCCGTTGGTCGAAATATCGATCAACAAGGGCATCTGGGATTCGATGCCAACCGATGTTCAGGAAGCCCTTGAACAGTCCGTGGTCGAGTTCGCCGTTATGCAAACCGCAACCCTTGCTGAACGTGACGAAGAGGCGGTTGCCGAAGCCAAAGCATCCGGCACGGTCACCGTACATGACTGGTCGGACGAAGAACGCGCAAAGTTCCGTGCAATCGCGGTCACGGAATGGGAAAAAGCCGCTGGCGCCTCGGCTGCATCGCAGCAGGTCTATGATACGCTGGTCGGTTATTTGACGGATCAGGGTCTGCTCAACTGAATTTCTAAGAGCTTGGGTCTTGCCGCGCTGATGGCAAGACCCGGACCGTCGGAGGGAGCCATGGCGACTGAGGATACCGAAACCGGTGCGGCAGACGATCCCGGTGCAATTCCCGAGGCGGGTCTGCTGGGCCGGGTTATCGACAGTCTGGGGATTGTCTTTGCCCTGGGCATCGTCGCATCGGCTGCCATGTTGTTGATCGAAGTAGTTATGCGCTACGGTCTGAACGCCCCGACATTTTGGGCGCATGAAACGGTGATCTTCGTAAATGCCTGTGCGTTTGTGTTCGGCGGTCTATACGCTGTCGCGCGCAATGCACATATCCGGGTTGTTCTGATTTATGACAGGCTGGGCGCCACAGCCCGGCGTCGCTTTGATACTGCGATCTCGCTGGCCTGTCTGGTCGCCACGGTTTTTTTCGGATGGGCCGCATGGCTCAGCCTGACACGCGCGGTCTGGACCCCTGGCGGAGAGATTCGACTGGAAGGCAGTGGCAGCGCCTGGAACCCGCCAACCCCGGGTTTGCTCAAGATTTTTCTGTTTCTGGTTCTGAGCGTGATGGCGGTTCAATTCGCGATACTGACCTGGAATTACTGGCGCAAGGACGCCCGTTGACACATGGACCTTCTCGCGCTGCTTCCCGAATTCAAGGCCATGGGTATCGAATGGGCCACCTTTGCCATGTTCGTGACTCTGATGGTTTTGCTGCTAACCGGCATGCCGCTGGCCTTTGTCACGTTACTGGTGGCGCTGATCTTTGCATTGTTGTGGTTTGGTCCGATGGCCGTTCCGCTGATCACGTCGCGCATCTTCAGCTTTGTGAACAGCTTTGTCTTTGTTTCTGTCCCCATGTTCGTCCTGATGGCAGCCATTCTGGATCGGTCGGGCATCGCCAGAGATCTGTTTGACGCCATGCGCGTCGTTGGCGGACGCCTGCGCGGGGGCGTGGCGATCCAGACGCTGCTGGTCGCTGTGATCCTGGCCGCGATGTCCGGGATCATTGGTGGTGAAGTGGTTCTGCTGGGCCTGCTTGCCTTACCGCAGATGCTGCGACTGGGCTATGATCGGCGTCTGGCCATCGGGGTCTGCTGTGCGGGCGGCGCGCTGGGAACCATGGTGCCGCCCTCGATCGTGTTGATCATCTACGGTCTGACGGCAAACGTCTCGATTGGTGATCTGTTTACGGCGTCGTTCATTCCGGGGCTGATGCTGGCCAGTTTTTACGTGGTCTATGTATTGGTACGGGCGTATCTGAACCCCGAAATCGCCCCTGTGCCCGAGGCCAACGAGATCCCGTGGGACGAGAAAATGCGCCTGCTCAAAGGCTTGATCCTGCCGCTGCTGGTCGTGGTCTTTGTTCTGGGCTCGATCTATGGTGGCATCGCTTCGGTGACCGAAGCCTCGGCAGTCGGGGTTGGTGGAGTGATCCTGTCAACGATCCTGCGGCGCGAGTTCTCTTTCGGGATGCTGCGCGAAGCTGCCCTGCGCACCCTGTCGACCGTTGGCATGATCGTCTGGATCGGGATCGGTGCATCGGCGCTGGTGGGCGTGTTCAACCTGATGGGCGGATTGCAGTTCGTCTCTGGTCTGATCTCGGGAATTTCCGACGACCCGACCATCATTGTCCTGTTCATGATGCTGATCCTGTTCGTGCTGGGGATGTTCCTTGATTGGGTCGGCATCGCACTACTTACCATGCCGATCTTTGTGCCGGTCATTCGCGAACTTGGGCTGGACCCGGTCTGGTTCGGTGTGGTGTTTGCGATGAACATGCAAGTCAGTTTTCTGTCGCCGCCCTTTGGCCCGGCTGCCTTTTACCTTAAATCCGTCACCCCGGATGACATCACCCTGGCCGAGATCTTCCGCTCGCTGTTGCCGTTCATTGCGTTACAGATATTGGCGCTTGCGGTACTGATTGTCTTTCCGGGCATCACTGGACGTTAGCAAAGGATGCAAAGATGACACCGAAACATCCCAGCCTGCGGTCGCGGCAATGGTTCGACAATCCCAACGACCCAGAGATGACCGCTCTGTACCTTGAACGGTATCTGAATTATGGGCTGACCCTGGAAGAGTTGCGCGCCAACAAACCAATCATCGGGATTGCGCAGACCGGCAGCGACCTTTCGCCTTGCAACCGTCACCACCTGGAACTGGCCAAACGCACCCGCGATGGCATCATAGCTGCCGGGGGTGTGCCTATTGAAATCCCTGTGCACCCAATTCAGGAAACCGGCAAACGCCCAACCGCGATGCTGGACCGAAACCTGGCCTACCTGTCGCTGGTCGAGACGTTGTTCGGGTATCCCATCGACGGTGTTGTGCTGACAATTGGTTGCGACAAGACCACCCCTGCACTGCTGATGGCCGCGGCCACGGTGGGAATTCCGTCCCTTGCGCTCTCGGTCGGTCCGATGCTGAACGGGTGGTATCAGGGCAAACGGGCAGGGTCGGGCACAGTGATCTGGGCGGCGCGGCAGGATCTGGCCGCAGGCAAGATCACCCCTGAACAGTTTCTTGAGGTTGCGGCTTCGTCGGCGCCCAGTGTCGGTTATTGCAACACAATGGGCACGGCCAGC
>JBCCIK010000083.1:0-15600 GCA_039028255.1 Pseudomonadota bacterium
CGACCGCTACATCCGAAAGCTCCTGATCACCGGAATGACATCCCGTGCCCTGATGGGCAGGAAGCATCCGGAGCGCATAGATATCTGGAGCGCCAGAATCCTCGCAGAGAAACCGTTTCGGTTGGCGACGGTCGCTATGGCCAACAAGAGCGCCCGGATCATCTGGGCGATACTGACGAAACAACAGGAGTACCGGCAGCCGACCGCCTGAACAGGCCGACCTGCCCAGAGATGCAAGACGTTTGATGTGATGATGCGGACTTAAGTCAACCAAAAGCCAGGACACTCCGACGAATGTCGCGGCCCAAACCGAGGTCGTTTAGCCGATAGGAACCTTGCTTGCGGAACTCATCAAGGCCAGCAGCCGACAACAATGGCTGCGTGAACAGGCCGAACACACGACAGTACTGACGGACCGCCGCTATCAACGCAGAAAACACTTGCAATGCAGGCGCCACCCACACATGACACACGGCGTGATCGGAAATATGCGTAAACAGCACCGGTCGGGTGATCTTGAGCGATCCTTTTTGACCCAGAGTGCCAATGTTGAACGGCGGTACCGGCCCGGATGCATTTCCGAATGAAATCATCATCCCAAGCGGTTTCAGGCTATCCAGAGATCCTTCAAACGTATCCGCCCCAACCGAATCCATCACAACATCGACACCCTTGCCATCAGTGATTTCGGCGACGCGCCCGGCAAAATCCTCGGTTCGGTAGTTGATGCAATGGGTGGCACCGTTGAATTTCGCCAGGCTGCACTTCTCGTCCGTACCCGCCGTCCCGATCAGCGTGATTCCTTCGGATTTTGCCCATTGGCAGGCGATCAGGCCAACACCACCGGCAGCCGCATGAAACAGCACCGTGTCCCCGCGCTTGAGCGGGGTTGTACGGTGAAAAAGATATTCGACTGTCAGGCCCTTCAACATCATCGCCGCACCGGTTTCGAACGCGATGCTTTCGGGCAAAGGGCAGACCTGCGCGGCGGGCATCACGCGCGCATCGCAATAGGCGCCCGATGGTGCGGCAGCATAGGCCGCGCGCTGGCCAGGTTGTACATGCGTTACGCCGTCCCCGACGGCATCGATCACTCCCGCGGCCTCCATACCCAGCGCGTGCGGCAGCTCAAGCGGATAGAGGCCTGTGCGCTGATACACGTCTATGAAATTCAAACCGCAGGCCTTGTGAATTATCCGAACCTCACCCGGTCCGGGATCGCCCAGGGGTTTATCCTCGATCTGTAAGACCTCGGGCCCACCAAAAGCGTGGATAACGACGGTGCGTGCTGTTTGCTGCATGCTGACCTCCTCCTCTTGCCTGAACCCACGCTATCATGGCTGCACCGCAGAGCAATCAATGCAATGCCCGGGCCGGTTCGGAAACCTGGCGTGTTATGTTATACTTAACCTTACGTTGCAGGCCGATCCGGCTTTGCGCAACCCGATGCCGGAACCGGTCTGCGGCGTGACACGCGCCAAGGAAAGGGATGATAATGGCAAAAACCATCGGAAATCCGATCAGCTGGGCGGCCCGAAGTCTTGGTGCAACCGGCAACCACGTGACGGAAAGTGTGTCTCGGATCGGCAGTTCAGAGGCAGAGAAACTGCCTCGTGTTCAAACGCTGACCTTGCAGGATCTGCACGCCTGCCTGCGCGCCGGATACGCAGATTTTCTGGAGACGCGCACGGATGCGGTGTTCATAGTTCTGGTCTATCCGATTGCAGGGATATTGTTGTTCGGTATCGCCATGAACCTGGATCTTGTCCCGCTGCTGGCCCCGTTGGTGGCAGGGTTTGCCTTGATCGGGCCGGTTGCGGCCGTAGGGCTATACGAAATCAGCCGGAAACGCGAACTGAGTGACGAGGTGCACTGGCTGGATGCAGTGGGCGTATTTCGATCGCCATCCTTCGGGGCAATTCTTGCGTTGGGCTTTTATCTGGTGATGCTGTTGCTGATCTGGCTGATGGTGGCGCAAAGCATCTATGTCCAGACGATAGGGCCCGAGCCGCCCGCGTCATTCAGCGCCTTTGCAAAGCAGGTGTTCACAACAGGTGCAGGCTGGATGATGATCGTGTCCGGAACTGCCGCGGGGTTTTTGTTTGCGCTTTGTGCATTGGCGGTCAGCGTCGTCAGTTTTCCCCTGCTTTTGGATCGCAAGGTGGGCCTGCCCGTCGCTGTGGTCACATCGGTTCGGGTGCTGCGGCACAATCCTCGGGTTATACTCACCTGGGGTTTCATCGTGGCGGCCCTGCTGGTGATCGGAGCGATTCCGATGTTGCTGGGACTGATCGTTGTCATGCCGGTACTGGGTCACGCAACCTGGCATCTGTATCGACGCGCGATCAAATAGGCGCGCCGGCTGTCAACCGGCAACGTTCAAAACGATCTTGCCGATGTGCGCTGAACTTTCCATGCGCGCATGTGCCGCCACCGCCTGATCCAACGCGAATTCGCTGTCCATAACCGGTGCAATACGTCCGGCATCCAGCAACGGCCACACCGCCTCTTGCAGATCCTGCGCGATTCGGGCTTTGGCCAGATCACTCTGCGGGCGCAACGTGCTGCCGGTTATCGTCAGACGGCGCATCATCAGATGTGCAAAGTTCAGCTTGACCGCAGGTCCTTGCAGAAACGCGATCTGCACCAGACGCCCGTCATCCGCCAGCGCCTTGATATTGCGCGGAATGTAATCGCCACCCACCATATCGAGGATAAGATTTGCCCCGCCTTCGGCGCGCAGCGCGGCAACAAAATCCTCATCCTTGTAATTGATCGCCCGCTCGGCGCCCAGCGTCACACAGGCTTCGCATTTGTCGTCGGACCCGGCCGTGGTAAAAACCCGCGCCCCGAAAACACTGGCCAGTTGAATGGCCGTTGTGCCGATCCCGCTGGACCCGCCATGAACCAGAAACCTTTCACCCGCTTTCAAGCCGCCGCGCGTGAAGACATTGGACCAGACGGTAAAGAACGTCTCTGGAAGGCAAGCCGCTTCTTTCAGCCCCATGCCGTCGGGCACCGGCAAACAGTGCGCGGCAGGTGTTGCAACGTATTCGGCATACCCGCCACCCGGCAACAGGGCACATACCTGATCTCCGACAGACAGACCACCGACGCCTGCGCCAAGTGCCACAACCTCGCCGGATGCTTCGAGGCCCGGCAAATCGCTGGCGCCCGGTGGCGGATCATATGCGCCGGCACGTTGCAGCGCATCGGGGCGGTTCACCCCGGCATACGCGACCTTGAGTATTACCTGACCCGCCTCTGGTTCCGGTCTGGGCCGCTCGGTCAGGTGCAGGACATCCGGGCCGCCGGGTTTGGTGATTTCAACGGCGCGCATCGTCTGGGTCATCGGCAAAACTCCTTCGACGCAATGCCTATCAGGCATTGAGCCAAAGGCCCAGCGGCAAGCAACCTACTTGCGGGGATTGAGCATACCCGGCAGATCCGCACGCATCTTGAGCGGAGGTTTAACCTGGCCGGCCAGCCAGTTGGGCACAACGAGGAAAGGCTTGAACAGCGGGTTTTCCCTGACCTGCGCCTTGAGTTTTTCGACCTGCATGACATTGGCAATGCGCCGGTCGAGGAAATCCCAGGTTCTGGAATGGTCCGGGCTGTCGTCGCCCAGCCAGAACAAAAGGGTCGCTGAATAAACACCCGAAAGCGTCGCCCGCTTTGTGTACCAGTTCACGTCGTCCGAGGTGTCCCCCAGAGCATCCCAGATCAGATCGCACGTGCCCCAGATAGCCTTTGCCCCGTCAGCAGCGTGTGTTGGCAGGGAAAACAGCGTCATGCCACGGCGCACCAGTTCTTTGTCATCAACCGCCTCAAGACGAAAACGCACGGCGGCGGCCACTTTTTCACGATATTTCAGGCCGCTCAGATCTTCGGCTTTGATCCGGTCCAGCATGATCTGATCGCCGCGCGCGTGATAGGCAAGCGCAAGATCCACGGCTCCGCGCGGGCAAACCGCCCGGGCCAGCCCATCGTTCAGATCGCAATTGGCAATCGCAGCCCGAAAGCTGGTTTCAGACCATCCATCGAACGGCACGTGGGTCAACACAGCATCCAGAAGCTGTTGTTTGGCATCTTCATAGGTTGCGGTCATGGTGGTTCCTCGGTTCTGGGGCCAGTACTAGACAAGATAGAGCCGCTTTGCTATACGGCCAACTCCTGCAATTTCCTTGCAACTCTATCTAGAAAGGTGGTGACAACCACATGCAGGTTAGTGTTCGCGACAACAATGTCGATCAGGCGCTTCGTGCCCTGAAGAAAAAGCTGCAGCGCGAAGGCGTGTTCCGTGAAATGAAGCTAAAGCAACATTTCGAGAAACCGTCCGAAAAGAAAGCGCGCGAGAAAGCTGAAGCGATCCGTCGTGCCCGTAAACTGGCACGCAAGAAAGCCCAGCGCGAAGGTCTGCTCTGAGATCTTGGTCTTGTCCAGCTTTGGATGACACTATTTGACGACCCCCGAGGCATTGCCCGGGGGTTTGTCGTTTCTGGCTATGGTTGTATTTCGCCGACTCGGCCCAAGCCGTCGGCAGCAAGTTGCTATTTCATTATCAGCAGTGTTTTGCCCGGCAGATTACGGCGCAGCGAATCCCGCATCGGTAGCACGCGTGTGCCCACACTCGCCCAAAAATCGCGGTGTGCTTTCGATTCGGATCGGGCGCAAGGTAACTGGCCCGGTCTACTCAGACGACACATCAAACGGAGGCGAACATGTCGACTGCAAGTACATTCGAGCGAGAAATGCTGGCGCTGGTGAATGAAGAGCGCACGTCGCGCGGGCTGAACCCGCTGCAACTGGAAACTCAACTGAACGCATCATCCGAAGATCACAGCACCTGGATGCTGGACAGGGATATCTTCAGTCATACGGGTGCGGGCGGTTCAAGTGCCACGGACCGTATGCGGGATGCCGGTCTTGATCTGTCGGGCAGTTGGCGAACCGGTGAAAACATCGCCTGGCAATCCGAACGCGGCGCACCGGGTATCAGCGATGACGTCGCCCAATTGCATCAAAGCCTGATGAACAGCCCCGGTCACCGCGCCAATATTCTGAACCCCGATTTCGAATATATCGGCATCGGCATCGAGGCCGGCGATATGCGCGGGTTTGACGCCGTTATGGTAACACAGAACTTCGCAGCAACCGACGCTGAGGTGAGCCTGGATACCGGGCAGACACCCCCTCCTCCGGTGGAAGAGGATATTGTCGAGCCCGATGAACCGGTCGCAGAACCGGAAGACCCCGACACCGATACGGCGGAAACGGAGGACCCCGAAACGCCGGATACTGATGTGACCGAAACCGAGGACCCGGAAACACCTGACGCGGATGTCACGGAAACGGACACCCCTGAACAGGACACGCCCGACACCGATATGGCGGAAACGGAGGACCCCCAGCCGGAAACCCCCGACACCGATGTCACCGAACCCGAAGACCCCGAAACGCCCGACACGGATGTGACCGAGACCGAAGACCCGGACGTTGATGTCACGGACACCGACGATCCAGCACCTGACATGCCCGATGCCTGCGTCACCGAAGCAGATGAACCGGAACAGGACACGCCCGAGACGGATGTCACGGATACCGATGCGCCCGAAATGCCGGACACCGATGTCACCGAAACGGACACTCCGGAACCCGAAACGCCGGAAACGGACATCACCGATGCCGACACACCGGACACGGAATCGCCGGAACCGGATGTCGCCGAAACGGACGATCCGGCCGACGGGTGCTTTGATGTCGCGGCCTTCATTGCCGAGCTGGAAGCATTTATTGACGCGCTGCAAGCCCGCTTTGACCAGTTCGCCTGGAACGAAGATCAGATGACCTCCGAACAGGACGATTTTGATCTGGTGATGATGGACGAACAGGACCCGGCAGAGGATGAGCCAACCTGTACAGACGTCACAAATGACGAGTCAGGTGATACGTTTGTGATCAACTTCTACGGTTTCGACTGCATGATGGACGCCGCCTGACGGCGCCCACCGGTGCGAGGCTGACGACCGCCTCGCACCAAACGGCCCCGATCAATAGATTTTCGGCACGTGAAGCTCGTCTGGCAAAACCCGGCGTTCATAATCGGGATTGTACCGACGATCAGGCAAATTGACCTTTTCCTGCGGAACGTCCGCATATGGTATTTTGGTCAGCAGATGTTCGATACAGTTCAGACGTTCCCGTTTTTTATCGTTACCTTCAACGATGTACCACGGCGCTTCTGCGATATTGGTGCGAAAGAACATGTCCTCTTTGGCCTTGGTGTAGGATTCCCAGCGGATGCGTGATTCCAGGTCCATAGGCGACAGTTTCCACTGTTTCATCGGGTCGTGGATGCGCATCAAAAACCGCAATTGCTGTTCTTCATCCGAAATCGAGAACCAGTATTTCAACAGAATGATGCCGGACCGTACCAGCATACGTTCAAATTCGGGAACGTCCTGAAAGAACTGTTCGACCTGATCTTCGCTGGCAAACCCCATCACCCGTTCAACGCCCGCACGATTGTACCACGAGCGGTCGAACAACACGATCTCGCCCGCCGCAGGCAGATGTGGCACATAGCGCTGGAAATACCATTGGCTTTGTTCCCGACGGCTTGGCGCCGGCAGGGCCACCACACGGGCCACCCGAGGGTTCAGGCGCTGGGCGATCCGTTTGATCACGCCCCCTTTGCCCGCGCTGTCGCGCCCTTCGAACAGAATGCACACTTTGGCCCCGGTGTGCTGCACCCAGTCCTGAACCTTGATCAGTTCGGCCTGCAACCGCAGCAGGTTGCGGAAATAGACCTTGCGGTCCAGCATGTCGGGATGCTCGTCCTTGTAAATCTTGCGGATTTCCATCGAGAGCATCGGCTCACTGAATTCGATTTCAAAATCTTCATCCAGAGTGTCTTCCAGCTCGGCCTCCAGCCAGCCTTTCGGGGTGCCATTGTGTTCGTCAGCCAAAATCAGCTCCTTCTCGATTTTCGGAACGGACCGTACCGGGTGTGTGTAACCGCCTGATGTCATCAGATAAAAGAATACCATCAATGCGACCGTCAGGCCCGGCAAAGGGCTCCGGCGCAGCCGTGCGGTCTTTGATGTAAATGTGACCCTGTTGGGCCCGGGATACAAGCGGCAGAATTGACGCAACAGCCCCTGAACGACACTTGTTTTTGGATTCAATGCATCCCTGGCAGCAACCGACGCATGCGGTTTGCGTGATGCGGTTGTCGGAACTGGCGTTTTTGCCCGTCTTGTGCGCGCCTGCAACGGGCCCGGATATTGCTTTGCCAGCAGGCTCAGTCAGACCGGTAACGCCGTGGTTTTGAAAACCGTGCGCAACGCAAACGAACTTTGCATTTGCGCCACGCCGGGCAAGCGCGACAGATACTGGCGATGGATACGGGCAAAATCTTCGGTGTTTTCGGCGACAACCTTCAAAATGTAATCTGCCGTACCTGCCATCAGATGGCATTCCAGAACATCCGGAATACGCGCCACAGCTTTTTCAAAGGCTTCCAGAACTTCTTCGGCCTGGCCTTGCAGTGTGATTTCGACAAAAACCGTGGTGGGCACGTTCATTTTTCGCGCATCCAACAAGGCCACGTAATTGCGGATATAGCCGTCTACCTCCAGCCGCTGCACGCGCCGATGACAGGCGGACGGAGACAGGTTCACCTGCTCGGACAGCTCGGAATTCGACATCCGGCCGTTGCGCTGCAAGGCCGCCAGAATCTTACGATCTGTCGTATCAAGGCTCATTCATGCATGTCCGTTGCGTGTTTTGGCCGATCAACGCGACAATATTCTAAAAATTGGCCTTACACCACATCTCCTTTCACAAAAATTGCGCGTCAGAATGCACATAATTTGGGCAGTTTATGAATGGAGGAAGAACCATGAAGATCGGGTGCCCCAAGGAAATCAAACCGCAGGAATTCCGGGTTGGCATGACCCCCAACGCCGCGCAAGAGGCAGTTTCGCGCGGCCATGAGGTTCTGATTGAAACCAATGCGGGAATAGGCGCAGGCTTTGACAACGCAGCTTATATTGCGGCAGGTGCCCGTATCCTGGACACGGCAGAAGAGGTTTTTGCCACTGCGGACATGATCGTGAAGGTCAAGGAACCTCAGGCGGTTGAGCGTAAAATGCTGCGCGAGGGTCAGGTGCTTTTCACTTACCTGCATTTGGCGCCGGACCCGGATCAGACGCATGACCTGCTGGAATCGGGCTGCACCGCAATTGCCTATGAAACCGTAACAGATAACAGCGGTGGTCTGCCCCTGCTGGCACCAATGTCCGAGGTTGCAGGGCGTTTGGCCCCACAAGTCGGGTCCTGGACCCTGCAAAAGGCCAATGGCGGACGCGGTGTTCTGATGGGCGGTGTCCCCGGCGTAGGACCGGCCAAGGTTGTGGTGATTGGCGGCGGGGTTGTCGGCACCCATGCGGCGCAGGTCGCTGCTGGCATGGGCGCGGATGTCACCGTACTGGATCGTTCCCTGCCGCGGCTGCGCTATCTGGATGACGTGTTTGGCGGCCGGTTCAAAAACCAGTATTCAACCGCCGGGGCCACGGCCGAGTTGATACAGGACGCGGACATTGTCATCGGTGCCGTGCTGATCCCGGGCGCGGCGGCGCCTAAACTGGTGTCGCGTGCACAGCTTTCGACAATGAAACCCGGCGCTGTTCTGGTCGATGTCGCAATTGACCAGGGGGGGTGTTTTGAAACCTCCCGGGCAACCACGCATGCGGACCCGATATACGAAGTGGACGGCGTCATGCATTATTGCGTTGCCAACATGCCGGGCGCGGTTGCGCGCACCTCGACCATTGCGTTGGGCAACGCAACCATGCCCTTCATGCTGGCGCTGGCGGACAAAGGCTGGCGGCAAGCCTGCCAGGACGACCCGCACCTGCTGGCAGGTCTGAACGTGCATGCCGGTCAGTTGACATATTATGCAGTCGGCAAAGCACTGGGTATTGATGTTGTATCCCCCGGTGTGGTGATCAAATCGTGAACCCAAAACACGCGAAAGCGCCCTTGTCCAAGGGCGCTTTCCTGTTGGGTCCGAGATGTGTCAAACAGCCTGACAGACAGGCAAAAACACCTAGGCCTCTTTGTGGATTTCCACCGAATGAGGATAAGGGATCGAAACACCCTTGGCATCGAACGCTTCTTTGATCGTCTTGGTCAGTTCGAATTTCACGTCCCAGTAGTCCGCGGCTGCGCACCACAGGCGAGCCGTCAGATCGACGGAACTGTCGCCCAGATTTGTCACCCGCACCCAGGGCTCGGGATCATCGTGAATGCGTTTGTCCGCCTTGGCGATATCCAGAATGATTTTCATCGCCTCGTCCGCGCTGTCGCCGTAATCTATACCAAAGACCAGATCGACGCGCCGCGTGTCATGAGCCGAATAGTTGGTGATAACCGAACCCCAGGCCTGACCGTTAGGCACGATGATCTGCACGTTGTCCGGGGTCACAAGCTCGGTCGTGAACAGGTTCAGATCCTTGACCGTGCCCGACGTTCCGCCGATATCGACATATTGTCCTAACTTGTAAGGTCGAAAGACGACCAGCATCACACCGGCTGCCAGATCGCTCAGCGTGCCTTGCAGCGCCAGGCCGATGGCCAGCGAGGCCGCACCCAGAATTGCGACGATGCTGGTGGCCTCGATCCCGAAGATGCCCAGAACAGCGACCAGAACAATGGCCAGGATGACCCATTTCACCACGCTTGCAACAAAATTGCCCAAAGTGGGATCAATTTGGGGTGTCGAGTTGATCCGCCGTCGGACCATACTGGCAATGGCTCCGGCAACGATCCAACCAACGATCAGAACGATCAGAGCTTTGACCGCACTCATGATCAGGGGCGCAAATGCGCCCATCTGTGTTGCGACTTCATCCACGCGCGTCTCCTTTCCACAACACGACCCGCGCCCGATACGCGGAATCACGGAACTGTGAGCGATAAAATCGGTTTGGTCTAGGTTTCAGTTGAACCGGTTTTCCCCTTTGTTCACCTGCAAACACCAGCTGACCGGCGTCGCACATCGTTTGGGGCTGTAAAGACCGGCCCGGCCTGCTTTACTGTCATCAGACCCCAGCGAACAGGAGCGTAACATGCCGGACACCACCTCTCATCCGATCATGGCCAGATGGCCCGCCGAGTTTCCCGAAAAAATCCAGCTGTATTCTTATCCGACGCCGAACGGGGTCAAAGCCTCGATCATGTTGGAAGAAACCGGCCTGCCTTATGAACCCCATCTTGTCACACTTGCCGATGCAGACGTGAAAAGCCCCGAGTTTCTGTCGCTCAACCCAAACAACAAAATTCCGGCGATCGTCGATCCCGACGGGCCAGATGGCGCACCCATCAGCCTGTTCGAGAGCGGCGCAATCCTTCTGTATCTGGCAGAGAAGACCGGCAAGTTTGTTGGTCAGACCACCGCTGACAGACACCATGTGACAAAATGGTTGATGTTCCAGATGGGCGGTGTGGGCCCGATGTTCGGCCAATTGGGTTTTTTCTATAAATTTGCCGGCAGCGAGATCGAAGACCCGCGACCGCGCGACCGTTACATAAATGAGGCCAAGCGCCTGCTGAACGTACTGAACACGGAACTGGACGGTCAGGACTGGATCGCGGGGCATTATTCGATTGCCGATATTGCAATTGCGCCCTGGCTGCGCGGTCTGGATTTCTATGGCGCCAAAGAGGTTCTGGGTTGGGACGATTATGCCAATGTCGCGGCGTACCTGGACAGGTTCCTCGACCGGCCCGCTGTCCAGAAAGGGCTGGTGACACCGGCGCGCGATTGATGCGACCCGGGTTCGGAGGATGCTTGAGCCGCATCCTCCGGCCAGCTTATCCCGGCAGCTTGCTGGTCAGGACATATCGCAGAATGTCCACAACCTGGGCCGGCTCTTCCGTCACGGCCAAAGCCGCCGCATCGACCTCTTTCAAAGCGTGCTGATGGTCGGGCCCGTGCAGAATGATTAGCGATTTACCCAAGGCTGACGCGTAACCGGCATCAAACGCCGCGTTCCACTGTTTGTATTTTTCGCCAAAACGAACCACCACGACATCTGCGTCTGCGATGCCTTTGCGGGTCCGGATCGCATTGACCATCGCGCCTTTGTGGTCGTGCCAGTACTTGTTGGGTTCCTGCCCCAGAATGGCGACACCGCAATCGTCACTGGCCGCATGGTCCGTGACCGGGCTGTCAAAGCTGACATCCAGGTCCTGCGCCCCATCAATGATTTGTTCACGCCAGTCCGTATGAATCTCACCGGACAAATATACTTTGAGCATTGCTTCCTCCTTGGTCGAGAACAGACATGGCCCGTTCTTCAAATTTCTGGCGACCTTCCGGCCAGCGACATTTGTCCTTAGCCGCGCAGAACGCCGCCGGTCGCCCTGGCAACTTTTGCGATGATTTTGTCACCCACAGCTTCGATGTCTTTTTCCGTGAGCGTTGCATCCGTTGGTTGCAAGCGGACGGTGATCGCAAGGGATTTCTTGCCTTCACCCACACTACCGCCGATGAATTCGTCAAAGATGCGCACGTTCTCGATCAGCGCCTTGTCCGCTCCTGCGGCGGCGTTGACCAGTGTAAGCGCTTCGACATCGGCATCAACGACAAAGGCAAAATCACGCTCGACCGCTTGCAAATCACGCAGTTCAAGCGCGGATCGCGTCGCGCCGGTTTTGCGGGGCAAAGGCACATTTTCCGGCCAGATGGTAAACGCCACTGCCGGGCCCTTGACGTCCATCGATTGCAGAACCCGCGGATGCAATTCACCAAAGATACCCAGCACCTTTTTAGGCCCAAGGCATATGCGGCCATGACGTCCCGGATGCCACCACGGGTCACCTTCGCGCAGAACCTGAACCTTGGCGGGGGCGCCAATTGCCGCCAGTACAGCCTCGACATCTGCCTTGGCGTCGAACACATCTACCGGGCGGGAGGCGCCGTGCACGTCCTTGGGACCGCTGCGGCCCACCAAAAGCCCAGCGATCTGCGCTTTCTGATCACCTGGTTCACCGTCGTGAAAGACAGGTCCTGCTTCGAACAGGGCAATATCCGCGTAACCACGTGCCTGATTACGGGCCGCAGCCTGCAAAAGCCCGGGCAACAGATCAGGGCGCATATGGCTCATCTCGGAAGAGATTGGATTCTCCAGCTGCGTTGCTTCGGTGCCACCGCCAAACACGGCGGCCGACGCCTGATCGATGAAGGTATAGCTGGCACATTCATTGTACCCGAGTGCGGCGCATGTGCGCCGCGCCATGGACTGACGGCGCTGCATCGGTGTCATGACAGGTTTGGGGATACCATCGGTTACGCGCGGCAGCGGTTTGCCCTGAAGTTTCGTCAAGGACGCAATGCGTGCCACTTCCTCGACCAGATCGGCCTCGCCCATGATATCTGGCCGCCAACTGGGTACATGTGCCATTTCACCTTCCAGACGGAACCCCAGCCGCGTCAGGGTCTGGCGTTGCTCGCTTTCCGGTATATCCATCCCGACCAGCGATTTCACGCGTTCGGAGTCCAGCTTGTAGGCACGGGCGTGTCTGGGCGCCGCGCCGGCTTCGACAACGTTCGAGACTTCGCCGCCGCAAATATCCAGTATGATCCGCGTCGCGTGTTCCAGCCCTTCGCGCGTATAGTCCGGGTCGACGCCACGTTCGAACCGATAGCGCGCGTCCGAGTTGATTTTGAGCGCGCGGCCCGTCAACGCGATCTGCACGTGATCCCAGAACGCGCTTTCAAGGAAAACGTTCACTGTCTCGTCCGTGCACCCGGTCAGTGCGCCACCCATGATCCCGGCGATGGATTCCGGTCCGTTGTCGTCCGAAATCACCATCATGCCGGGCTGAAGCGTGTATTCCTTTTCGTCCAGCGCAACCAGTTTTTCACCACCCTGAGCCCGATGCACCCGCAGGTTGCCCTGCACTTTATCCGCATCGAACACGTGCAGTGGACGATTGTGATCAAACGTCATGTAATTGGTGATATCCACCAGCGCCGAGATCGGACGCAAGCCGATCGCCTTTAGCTGATCCTGCAACCATTGCGGGCTGGGACCATTTTTGACGCCCCGGATCAGACGGCCCGTAAAATGCGGCGCCCCGTCCAGAGTATCGTCGTCGATTGTCACCTTGATCGGGCTATCGAAATCACCGGGGACAGGTACATAGTCCCGCTGTTTCAGCTGGCCCAGACCGCGTGCCGCCAGATCGCGCGCGATGCCCGCCACACCCAGCGCATCCGGGCGGTTCGGTGTAATCGCAATCTCGATCATCGGGTCGATCTTGGACGGATCATTCTCGGCCAGCCAATCGACAAATGCGTCGCCAACCGCGCCCGAGGGCAGCTCGATGATCCCGTCATGCTCATCGGACAGCTCCAGCTCGCGCTCGGAGGCCATCATGCCATAGCTTTCGACGCCCCGGATTTTGCCAACACCGATCGTGATATCCAGACCAGGGATGTACATGCCGGGCTTGCACACCACAACCGTGATGCCCTGACGGGCATTTGGTGCACCACAGATGATCTGCAACTCGCCTTCGTCCGTGTCCACTTTGCACACGCGCAACTTGTCCGCGTCAGGATGTTTTTCAGCATGTGTCACATAGCCCAGCGTAAAGCCCGCCAAACGATCCGCCGGGTTCACGATCTCTTCGACCTCAAGCCCAAGGTCGGTCAGCGCCTCGGCGATTTCATCAACCGACGCATCCGTATCGAGATGGTCTTGCAACCAGGACAGAGTAAATTTCATTGCAGCGGGCCTTTTTGGGCAAACATCCGTTTGGCACAGGCAATGGCAAAGAATGCGCCGGGGTGCAAGCGCTGGACTTCACGGATAGGTAGGGGTGCGACCCAAAAGCTCGTCCAGTTGCCGCCCGATCCAGCCATGCGGAATGAAATGGCCGCCGGGATGCGTATCCAGCACCACCTGCCCCTGTGCGCAATCGGTCCATTCCACCCGGCTGAGGGTCAGGATCGGCACCACGCTCCAATCCCCGCGCGGTGTCGCGTCGTGGCAGTCGTATTTCGCGCGCCACAGCGCCACTGGATAGGTCGTGTCACCATTCGCGCCATAGGGAAAATCCATCACCGTATCGCTGAGACCATGCACATGGCGCGCCTCGCGCGGGCCTTCGGGGCACTCTTCGGTCTGGCGGATGCTGCCAGCAACGGCCAGCAAGGCGGCGACGTCATTGCCCGATTGGCAGACATAACGCCACGCCATCGCGCCGCCATAGGAATAACCCGAGACATAGATACGCTCCGGGTCAATCGGATAGCGTTTGGCCACATCCTCCAGCACCGCGTCGGCAAAGGGCACATCTGCGGTGTCCGAGGTCCAGAAATCCCACGTTTTCCTCAGCCCGTTTGGGGCCACCAGCAACACGCCGCGCAGTGTCGTGGCCCCGGCGATGCGCTGATGGTTCACCACCACGGTCCCCTGCCGCGCCCAGCCGTGGAAATGCAGCAAAACGGGTAGAGGTGTTTCGCCGTCCCACCCCTCAGGCTCCAGCACATGGTACGAGCGGTCGCCGACCTCACAGGCCATATCGCCGTGACAATCTGTGTTCCATGGTCCCATGGCGAATGCAGGGGTTGCGGTCAGCAAAAGAAAAAGCAGTCGATAGATCATGCGCCTGACCCTAGCGAGACTTTCCGTACTGTCACATAAAATATCGGTGTGTTCCGCAAGTAGGCCGGGCTTCAGCCCGGCACTGACCCATCGCAAATGGCGGGCTGAAGCCCGCCCTACGCCCACCCTACATCCGATCCAAGCACCAAGCCGCGCCATCGCCAGACCGCGGGATGGCGATCCTTGATCTGTATTGGGCACTTTATGCCAGCCAAATCCGAGCACTGTTCGAGAGTTGCGCAGGCGGAGACAAATCGCCAGCCCGTGCGGGCGGTGTCTTCCATTGGGTTTGAACCAATGGCGCCACAATGAACGACCGACAGCGCGGCGGCCTATCGGCCTTTGCTCCGCGTCTACTACTTGCGAAAACCCTTTAACAACTTTTTGGTTTTTTGCACCTGTTCAAATTGATCTTGGCGAAGCGATGTTTGCTCCACCCAAACTCTCGAAGCAATTCTTACAAAATGGAACGCTGGGAGAAACACAAATATTACATAGATGCAAATAACCATCCCAGACCCTGTGGAAGCGGCCAGAAAAAAAACCTGCAACAGATGTGAGGAAAATTCCAAATATTTGCCATAATCGTATATTCGTGCAGATCGTTTCACACCATCCGACATATCGATTCAAATAGGCAATCAAACGGAACAATTATCTACTCAAACCACCATGCAGGTTCGGCATATCCAGCGCAGCAAACCCATAGTGACGCAGCCAGCGCAGATCGCTATCAAAGAACGCCCGCAAATCCGGGTTGCCGTATTTCAGCATCGCCAGACGGTCGATACCGATGCCAAAGGCAAAACCCTGATAGACGTCCGGATCAATCCCACCGGCTGCGATCACTTTGGGGTGGACCATGCCGGAGCCCAGAATCTCCATCCAGTCGTCGCCCTCACCGATCTTCAGCTGGCCG
>JBCCIK010000084.1:0-15363 GCA_039028255.1 Pseudomonadota bacterium
GAAGGGCTTCCGGCAAAGGTGCTGACATGATCCATCCTCCCAATCAGGGTGAATCACAAAATCAGCTTGTTGGGAATCCCCGCGATTCAGGTTTTGGGCGGCGCGCCTTAGAAGACTATTCAAACTATTTCTTAACTTACGCCCCATCGCATGCCTTTTTGCGACTTCATCAAGAAATTAGACACTCAGACCAAGATCCTTGGACGCAAGACGGCAAATACTACGACGATGAATGGCAACTGTTTTGGCGTGAATCTCAATGGCCTGAGAGTGGGCAAGGTTTGCTTGACAAAGATACTCCACTCGAAAACCTGTCTGGATACGCGAGGGTAGACTACGAAGAAGCAAAAAAGCGGCACAAAACGTTGCTTCTCTCTATTCTAAGAGAGACTTATTTTCGCGAGACCCGAAAAAAACGTCCGCAACTCGTTCTATGCTTGTTATTGGCGACCTTAGGTTATGGGCTGCTCTTAATACCAAGCATAGATTTAACTCTGCGCGTCCTTGAAACTACGATTGCTGTATCACCTTTCTCTTGGCGCACTTAGCAAGAGTAAGATGGTGAGACACTCATCCTGCCCAGTCACGGAATTCGCGCCCTGCCCGAGGGTGGGTGCGGAACACGACCGCCCGTGGGGGTGGGTCGGGCGCGTGCTTGATGCTTTGCATCAAGCATTGGATCGATAGAGCAGCACATCACTACACCCCGTAGGCCGGGCTTCAGCCCGGCACCCGCAACCCCCTTGCCTAACCCGTTGATCCCGTTCACAGTTACCCTCAAACCGTCATCCAAGAACGACATTTGAGGTTCCGAGCGTTCAAGACCCAACTTGACCACGAACGATTTTCAAACGGGAGGACGACATGAAGACCCTACCCCTTGCACTGGCCTTAACTCTGCTGGCCTCGCAAACCCCCGCGCAACAGATGCTCAGCACCGCATCGCCCATACCGGACGGGGCCGAAAAGCGGTTCTGCTATTACGAAGGCATGGCCTATTCCGAGGACGCCTTTGTTCTGATGGTCGGCGACAACACCGTGACCTCAACAGTCAATGCCCGGCAAGAGCGTCTGTTGCGATGTCATCGTGAAGACGACGGAACCCTAAAATGGCGACCGCAAAGTACGTTTTCGACCAATAACTGAGCCCTGGCCCCTGCTCAGACCGCCAGCCCAATCAGCGCGACGCCACCTGCCATCAGGGCGGCGGCGGCGAGGCGGCGGATCCAGTTGCCCTCGTGCAGGAAAATGAACCCGATCAGGGCGGCAAAGATCACTGAGGTTTCGCGCAAGGCGGAGACGGCACCCAGCGGAGCGAAGTTTTTGGCATATAGCACCAGACCATAAGCCGTCATCGACACCAGCCCGCCCAGGATGCCGATCATCCACACCTTGACAGGCAGCGCAGCCAGCGTGTCCCGCTTGCGTATCCCCACGAAACCCGCGATGAACACGTGCAGGAATGCGCCCCAGGCCCAGTAGCTGAGCGTATTGCCTGACAGTCGCACACCGATCCCGTCGACCACCGAATAGATCGAGATGCAGAACCCCGTTCCCAATGCAAACCCCAGCGCGCTGCGTCCGATGCCGGAGCGCAGCGCGCTCCAACTGCTAAGCTGAATGCCCAGCGCGATCAGGGCAATGCCGCCCCAGGCTTGCAAGGGCAGAACCTCGCCCACCAGCATCATCGCCCACAGCGACACCAACGCAGGCACGATGCCACGCGCAATGGGGTATACAACGCTCAGATCGCCATGCTGATAGGCTTTGCCCAGCATGAAATAATACCCGAAATGCACAACGGTCGAGAGCGCGATGTAGACAAGGCTCTGGGCACTGGGCGGTGGCAGCAGCAGGATCATCGCCAAACCCGGGATCACGTGCCCCAGTGCCACAAGGCCCAGAGTTGTCGTTTGGTCTGCCGCGGTTTTGACGATGGCGTTCCAAACAGCGTGCAACAGGGCTGCCATAAGAATGATGAGTATGACAAACAGGGTCACGCCTGAACCTTCCGCGCTGAATCTTGGCCCTGATGGGGTCACTCGCGCAGTTTGCACAGGGTTTGAACAACCTCAATACACAAGGACCGGGCGTGTCGCCTAATCCAGCCTTTCCTGCAGCCAGTCGGCGATTTGCGCTGCCGGCCTTTCCCATCCCGGCTCCATGAACAGGAAATGCGCATGGTCTTGAACAGACAGAAAGGTTGCACGGTCACCGTACAGCCGGGCCAGCGCGCGACAGGTATCGGGGTTCACGGCACGGTCCTCGGCACCGGAAACGATCAGAACCGGGCATTGCACCTTGTCGATTTCAACCTTCATGGCGTGGGCGTCATCGAACATCCAAAAGAACATTTCAAACATCACCCGACCGCTTTCGGGGCCCAGTTGATCGAACACTTTGTGCTGCTGTGCCTGAGGCATTTTGTTGAGCGCAAAAGGCGCCATCAGGTCAAAATCAACCCGCATGGGCTGTTTCCAGAACGCGCCACCCTCCATCAATGATCTGGGGATGGCGCGTTCGTCGTCGGTTTCCGGCAAAGTTCCCCAGGGCGCGTTTGGATTGATCAGCACAAGTGCGCTGGCCAGCCCGCGCGACGCAACTTGCTGGGCCACAACCCCTGCAATCGCATGCCCCAGAATCACCGGTTTGCTGTCCAGTCCCTGAACATAAGCCGCGATATCGTTGGTGTAATCGATGACACTTGTATCCGTCAGGCCGGGATCGGGATCAGCCGTTGGGTCACCCCCGTGAAATCGCAAGGCCGGTGTATGGACCGTCCATCCCCGATTGCGAAAAAATTCGGCATAATCAGCCATGCACCAAGGTCCGGCAAAGGCCCCGTGGATCAGAACGATATCCCTGGTCATAGAATACTCCTGTTGCTGACGGACAGTATGGGCATCCTGTAAGACGTTACAACTGCGCGTGATCACGGTTGCGTGGTCGGGCGGACCACTTACACTTGGGATCATGAATTTTGTAGCCGACAACCAATTGCCCTTGTTGATCCTGTTTTTTGTGATGGGATCGGCCGGCACTGCATTTCTGTTTCGCAAACCGGCGGGACACCGGGCGTGGAAACTGGCTGATCTGGTTTGGGTCGTGCTGGGCGGGATCGGTGCTTTGGTCGCCGTTCTGGCCGGGCTTTACACCGCGGACAGTTCCCGGCTGGATCGGCAGATTGACGTGGCCTATGCGTCCTCCTCTGCATTTGATCGGGACGCGGCGCGGTTTCGTCTGCGGTTTTGCGACCCGGCCTATGATCCGGATACGCAAGTTCTGTGCGAAAAGGTCGAGTTTCTGTCCGCCTCGACCGCCAGCAACGCCGACCTTCCGCTGTTCATCGCAGTGACTAATGAGGTTGATCCTTTGCGCGGCCTGCAATTCCTGTTCGGACGTCAGGCAAAGGAAGAGATGAAAGAGATTGCCGCCCAGGCCGATGCGTTCGATATCGAACAGTTCCTTGTGTTCACATCCCTGGACGACAAGACGCGCACCGCCATTGATAACATGCGCCGCAAAGTTCCCGCCATTGCCGGAGACTATCTGATCCTGGCGCAGAGCTATGATGATCTGATCGAGCAGGTCGGTAAGCTGAAGGATGAATGGGAATATCTGCAATCGAACGCGCATATTCTGGTCCTGCAAATCATCGCGTTATGTCTTGTCAGCTTTGCGGCCCCGTTCCGTCTGGGCAAATCCATCGTCGAACTGCGCACAACGCTTATCGGCGATACGCCCGTGCCAGATGTTCAGGATCAGCTCCAAGCAGATATCGGCTCAGCGTCCACAGATTGCGCGCCCCACGACGCAGCCAACCCGACCGCTCGTAACGCTCCGCACTCGTGACCGCCCGGGCGCCCAGCAGCGCAATGCGGGGCAAGGCACGGGCCAGGGCCACGTCCTCCATCAACGGCTGATCCGGATAGCCGCCGGCGGATAGATAGATGTCCTTCGGGATCAGCAAACCCTGATCCCCATAGGGCAGACTGAACACATGGCTGCGCAAATTGGCCCAGATCGCAACCCATGTCGGCGCGAACCCGTTTGCACCAAACGTCAGGCGGAATGCTGCGGGGTTGTTCTTGTGCAAGTGATCGCGGACGGTTTCGGCCCAACCCGGTTGCAAAACCGTATCTGCATGCAGCACCAGCAGCCACTCTGCCCGCGCCTGTGCACAGCCACGGCGCAATTGTCCGCCGCGCGACGCAGGCCCGGTCACAATCTCGGCCCCCGCGTCTTCGGCAATGGAAAGCGTGCAATCCGTCGAACCGCCGTCACTGATGATCAGTTCCTGGATCAAACCGGCGTGCAGCCCCTCCATCAATGCAAGCAGGCAGGTTGCCAACCTGTCCTGTGCGTTAAGAGTTGGTATCACGATACTGATCGGAGCGGACACGTCGGATACCCTCTGGTCTTGACTGCGGAACTTCCTATATCACGAGGCCAAAGGAAATGACGAGGACCAAGACATGCCTACACGTCGCATTTTGCGCCTCTCTGGGTCGGACGCCGAACGTTTTTTGCAGGACCTGGTCACAAATGACCTGTCCGGACCGGATGACCGGCTGGTTTATGCTGCGCTGTTGACGCCTCAGGGCAAATATCTGGCCGATTTTTTCCTGAAACGCGACGGTGATACGGTGCTGTTGGACGTGGCCGATGATCTGGCCGACGGGCTGGCAAAGCGGCTGGCAATGTACAAGTTGAGGGCGGATGTCACCATTGAGACAACAGACCTGAACCTGCAACGCGGCACCGGCCCGGCACCGGTCGGTGCGCTGCCCGACCCGCGCCACGCAGACATGGGCTGGCGCGCTTACACCCCTGATCCCGAACACGATGACGGCACCGATTGGGACGCGATCCGCGTGCGCCACTGCATTCCTGAAACCGGCGTCGAATTGACGCCGGACAGTTACATTCTGGAAGCAAGGTTCGAACCCCTGAACGGCGTCGATTTCAAAAAGGGATGTTATGTTGGTCAGGAAGTCACCGCCCGCATGAAGCACAAAACCGAACTGCGCAAAGGGTTGCGGCAGGTCTCGATCACAGGCACGGCACCCGTCGGCACAGCAATAACGTCGAACGGGAAAGCCGTTGGCACGTTGTTCACCCAATCCGGCGGTCAGGCGATCGCCTATCTGCGCTTTGATCGCGCCAAGGGGGACATGCTGGCGGACGACGCCACAATCCGACTGGCCGAGTAAGCCGATTTGTTGCCAATTCGGCACGCAGCGGGCTGCCTGTCCATTTGGAGCGTTTGAACATTGCAACCGCCACTGCCAAAGTAATGGTGCCGTGTCATCCGGGATGTGCGTATGTTCCGACTATATTCCGCGATCTGGCGCGTCAGCGCCGGACGTCAGGTCATCCTGATCCTGCTGTCGATTGCCGTGGCGGCGCTTGCCGCGGTCCCTCTGGAATTCCAACGCGACATCATCAACCATCTGACATCGGATGATGTCGGCGCACAGCGTCTGATCCTGCTGGGTGTTGGGATGATGGCGGTTATTCTGCTCAGCCTCGCCCTGAAATGGGTTCTGGGGTACCGGGCGGGTACGCTGGGCGAAGATATCATCCGCCTGATCCGCCAACGCCTGTTGCGGCGGTCGGCCGATGTCACCGAGACCGGAGAAGATATTCGCAAAGGCACGATGACAACCGCCGTGTCCGCCGAGGCCGAAGAACTGGGAAAATTTGCCGGCGGCGCGTTTTCCGACCCGGTGGTTCAGGTCGGAACAATGATCTCGGTGATCGGCTATATCTCATCAACACAACCCGGGCTGGGGCTGATCGCGTTGTCGATGATCCTGCCTCAGGTGATCATAGTTCTGGTGTCGCAACGCAAGGTGAACGTGTTTGTGGCGGAACGGGTTCGTATTCTGCGCACAGCCAACGATAATCTGACCACGGCCGACATCGAAGCGGTTGAACATGACATCAATGCAATGTTCGACGAAATTTATGAGACGCGACGCCATATGTTTCTGTGGAAGCTGTCGGCGAAATTCCTGTTGAGCGTGATCAACGGCGCTGGCACGGTTGGGGTTTTGATGCTGGGCGGTTATCTGGTGCTGGATGGCAGAACAGACGTAGGTACGGTTGTCGCCGCGCTCAGCGGGCTTGGTCGCATTCAAGGTCCGACCGCCTTTCTGATCGCCTTTTACCGTCAGGTCAGCGCCAACCGCATCAAATACGAACTGCTGCTGGAACTGTTCGGTCCTGATCCGGAACGGTATCACCGGTGACCCCTCGCGGGTGTGGCCCGGCCGGACACTGTCATACACTTTCGGTTAAATCCGGGGGCGCGCGTCACGCCCGTTCGGAATATTCCATGCTTTCGGTGTTCACCACGATCATCTCGTCCTGCCCGACAAACGGGGGCACCATGACCTTCACACCATTGTCCAGCAACGCGGGCTTAAACGAATTTGCAGCAGTCTGGCCTTTGACCACCGGCTCGGTTTCGACAATCTTACAGGTCACCTTTTGCGGCAACGTGGCGTTCAGCGCCTCGCTTTCGTAAAATTCGACCACGATGGTCATGCCATCCTGCAAAAACGGGCGTCGATCGCCCAACAGGTCCGAGGGCAACTCGATCTGTTCGTAGGTTTCGGAATCCATAAAAACCAGCATGCCATCGGATTCGTACAGAAACTGCTGATCCTTCTGTTCCAGGCGCACGCGTTCCACTTTGTCGGCCGAACGGAACCGTTCGTTCAGTTTTGATCCATTGCGCAGGTTACGCAGTTCCACTTGTGCAAATGCCCCGCCTTTACCGGGCTTTACGTGATCAACTTTGACCGCAGCCCACAGCCCGTCATTATGCTCAAGCACGTTGCCGGGGCGAATTTCGTTCCCATTTACCTTGGGCATGACATAAATCCTTCACAAACGGTTGATGCGCCAGTTGCGGTTCCTATATCTGGCGTGGTCGCATGTGGCAATACAACGAGACCTAGTGTTGCACATGCAGCGAGACATGCAGAAAATGCAATTCAGCTATGCAATTTAGCTGTATCCGAATCATAGTTTATCCGTCATAAGGACCGCCACGCCGAAAATGCAAGAGCAAGAAAAACAAGGAAAACGAGATGAGAGATTTCGTTGACGGCACCGCCTTTAACAATGAGCAAGGCAACCGTGCACGCAAACTTTTCGCGGCCGTCGTTCTGGCTGCACTCGACGATGCGATCGCCGATGACAAGAAATACGGCAATGGCCCCGAACAGATCGCCCGCTGGGCCCGGTCGCGCGATGGGCGCGAGGTTCTATCCTGCGCAGGTATCGATCCGAATGAGCGGGTTGTCAGCGGGCTGATGGACTTTGTCGGACGTGGTGTGCGCACATCTGTGGCGCTGTCGCGTGAAGAAAGTGAGCGTCGCAACGCCGCACAACAGGCAGAAGCCGCCTGACCAACGGCGACCTCTGATTGAAAAAACGCGCCCCTGTAAACCGGGGCGCGTTTTTATTTTCAGCATCACTCAGAAAAACAAAAGCCACTGTCGCGCGACCCAGATTTCCGCCGCAAGCATCAGTGCAAAGAACAGCTTTGCCCAAACAGGCATACCGCGTTGCCACAAGACAACGTAAGCCACAGCGCAGACCGTCGTTGAGATCGGAACGATCCATTGCGCGGAATATGCGCTATCCCAGTAACTGACCGGGCTGTGGAACACCCAATCGCTCAGCGGCCAGAATTGCGGTCGACCGTCGCCAGCGTGCAGCACAAAGTCCAGTGCCAGGTGCAAAAGCCCGGCCCCGGCTGCTACCGTCAGAAACCGCCAGTCGCACCACATGCCAAGGGCCCAAGCCACACCCCACAAGATAAACGAGTTGTCGATGGCGAACACGGTCTGCCATGCGGGCGAAAAATAAAGCTGATCGAACACGATCTGCGGCGGAATATTTAGAACGGAAAGCGCGACGCCCGCCATCACATACAAGGACAGATCCGGCAGCAGCGACCCAAGCAATGCCGCCCAAAGAATGCGCCCCTGCGCCGGTCGCGCAAACGCGGCTGCGCCAATCAAAAGATGCGCGGGCGTGTTCATCCGGGGCTTTCCCTTTGGTGGCAAATCAGGTCATCTGCATGTCAACGTATAGGAGACGACCATGGTTCGCGCCATCATGATTCAGGGCACCGGCAGCAATGTCGGCAAATCGGTTCTGGTGGCAGGTCTGGCGCGCGCGTATACCCGGCGCGGGTTCAAAGTTGCGCCGTTCAAACCTCAGAACATGTCCAACAACGCTGCTGCGACGGAGAACGGCGGCGAAATTGGCCGTGCGCAAGCGTTGCAGGCGCGTGCGGCCGGGCGACCCGCGCATACGGACATGAATCCGATCCTGCTAAAGCCCGAAACGGACACAGGTGCTCAGATCATCGTCCAGGGTCAGCGCGCAGGCACGATGAAGGCCGGTGATTACCGCAAAGACAAGTCCAGGCTGCTGGGAGCCGCGATGGACAGCTTTGAGCGTCTGTGCCGCGATGCAGATCTGGTTCTGATTGAAGGCGCCGGCAGCCCGGCCGAAACCAATCTGCGGCAGGGCGATATTGCCAACATGGGCTTTGCCTGCGCGGCAGGGGTGCCGGTTGTGCTGGTCGGGGACATCCATCGCGGCGGTGTCATCGCCCAGATCGTAGGAACGCAGGCGGTTCTGGACGCTGGTGATCTGGCCATGATCAAAGGCTTTGCCGTGAACCGGTTCAAAGGTGATATCACCCTGTTTGACGAAGGCCGCGATGACATCGCGGCACGGACCGGGTGGCCATGTCTGGGCGTTGTGCCCTGGTTTCACGACGCGTGGAAACTGCCTGCCGAGGATATGATGGACATCCGCTCTCATGCTGGTGGGGCCTGCAAGGTGGCGGTGCCTCAGTTCGAGCGGATGGCCAATTTTGACGATCTCGATCCGCTGTCTGCTGAACCCGGTATCAGCGTTGAAATTGTGCCCGCAGGCCGCGCGCTGCCCGGCGATGCCGATCTGGTTCTGCTGCCGGGCAGCAAATCCACCATAGGCGATCTGGCCTATTTCAGAGCGCAAGGCTGGGATATTGATCTGTATGGCCATGTTCGCAGGGGTGGCCATGTCATCGGGCTGTGCGGCGGGTATCAGATGCTGGGCAACACGATTTACGATCCGGACGGTGTTGACGGCACACCGGGTCGGGTGGACGGTTTGGGCCTGCTGGACGTGGACACGGTCATGGTGGGCAAAAAGCGGGTGACGTTGAGCACCGCGTACGCCTTGCCCGACAAGGAACCGATCAACGGGTATGAAATCCACATGGGTCGCACCCAAGGCGCAGATTGCGCCCGCGCCTGGCTGGAGCTCGACGGGCGACCCGAAGGCGCCGCAAGCGCGGACGGGCGTATTCTGGGCTGCTATCTGCACGGTATATTTTCATCCGACGCGTTTCGCAGCCGTTATCTGGAAAGACTGGGCGTCGCCTCCGACACTGCCTATGAGGACGGCGTTGATCAGACCCTGAACGATCTGGCCGATCATCTTGAGCGGCATATGGACCTGGACAGGCTTTTGGCGCTGGCGCAACCACCCAAAACGGGCTGAGTGTTATTCCAGATTACGCGCGGCCAAGGCTCTTTGAATCTCGCGCCGCACCATTTTGCGCAGATTGCGCGTCAGACGTTCGCCCAGCGGGCCCTGCAACTCCTGACGCACAATGTCGGATATCAAGGCGCGCAGGTCCTCTTCGTCCATCGTGGGCCCGGTGACCGGCTCGACCGCATCGGGATCTGCATCTTTTGACTGGGTCGCGATGGTCTCAGCCCCTTGCACCGCAGCCACGGTTGGTTCGGAAACACGATCAGCATCTGGCGTCGACGGAGCATTGTCCGGTGCGGTGGCGGGGCTTTCGGCTATTTCTGGTTCACTGGGCATGTCTTCGGACTGACTGAAACTGGTATCGCCTGCCCATGGCACGGCTTTGGTCGGTGTGCCGGAATATGCGTCCGTGCTGTCGCCGTCCGGTTCCCACTGATCCTCGGTCCGGGCAATCGCTGCCTCCAACGCCTCGATCTTGGCGCTCAGGCTACCGGTCAGAGTCGTAGTAAGGCCAGCATCATCCGGCTGTTGGGTCACAGCGTCATCCAAAGAGGTTTCGGTATCGGCCCTGTCCTGATTGGCCGGTGTTCCGGCGCGCACGATGTCGCATGCCCGCAGCAGCATCGGTTTGGCCGAATCCTGCGCGCTGTACTCCGGCGTTGACGATTGGACCGCATCTTTTTCGTCCAACCTGACCGGAGCGCCGATGCGCAGCGCATCCGTCAGCACAAGCCGACCCGGCTTGCGGACATCCACCGCCGAACCGGCCTTTGATTCGGTCCGCCCTTCTTCACTGACCAGACGTTTGATCGAGGACAAAACGTCCTCGATACCCGCTTTTACGACGCTATCCGACATTGTTCTCTACCGCTCTATCTTTGCGGTTGAGTTTAGCCAAACAAATCGGACCTCACAACCAATAGTATGGTCCGTCAATCGCGCCGCAAGGCTTTGAGCACGCGATCCAGGTCCTTGCTTTGCTTGCTGATCTGTGCCGGCGCTTTTTTGACCAGATTGTAATACAACGTCGGATCATAGATCTGCACCGCCAGACCCAGCCGTTCTGCCGTCAGCAACCCCTGAGCCTGCAACAGTTGATAGGCCGCCAATGAGCGTTCCGTGCGCGAAGCAACCTCGGCCAGTTGCGCATCCAGCAGGTCCTGCTGCGCCGTCAAAACGTCCAGCGTGGTCCGTGCGCCCAGTGTCGCCTCTTCCCGAATCCCGTCAAACGCAACCTGAGATGCACGCACACGTTCGGTCGAGGCTGTCAGACTTGCCGTGGCAGTCTGAAAACGCACAAACGCATCCGTGACACCCTGAGTGATGTCCTTTTGCACATTCAAAAGATTGGCGCGCGACGCATCGCGGGATGCCATGGCCCGGCGCACGCTGGCCGCCAGACGCCCGCCGGCGTAAATCGGCTGGGTCAGGTTAAGCGCCACCCCGGCATCATTGAGATAGTCATCATCATCAAAGTCTTCCCGGACGCCGGCATCCAGGTTCAACGACACGTTGGGACCCAGGTTGGCCTTTTGCTGTTCGACGATCAAATCCAGCGCTCGTACCTGATGCTGCGCCGACTGGATGGCCGGATGGTTCCGCTGTGCAAGGTTAATCGCTTCGGATTGCGAGCCGGGCAGATTTGGCAACCCGGGTTGCCCCGCAGTCCGCCCAGGCAATTTGCCCACCGCATTGACATATTCCGCTTGCGCTGTGCTGAGGTCCCCGCGCGCGTCTGCCAGATCGGCGCGCGAACTGGCCAGCTGAGCCTCGGACAGCGCCACGTCGGTCCGTGTCACTTCACCCACTTCGAAACGATCATTGGACGCGCGCAGTTCTTCGCTGGACAGATCCACGTTGTTCTGGCGGATTTGAACCGTTTCTTCCTGCAACAACACGCTCAGATACGCGGTTGCCGCCCTGAAAAGGATCTGTTGTTCGATGTCGATCAAAGACTGTCGCGTGGCCAGAACCGTCTCTTGTGCCGATTGCTTGCCCAGCACTGACGCGCCGCCATCATACAGCAACTGGCTTAGCGTGAGGCCCGTAAAGAAACGCGCCGGGTTCGTTGTTGTGACGATCGGACCTGTCCGTGTCTTTGTGTAATCCTGGCTGATCTGAACAGTCCAGTTGATGATCGGTCGCAGCGCGGACAGGGCGATCGCCACATCCTCGTCCGCTGCCCGCAGCAGCGCTCTGTTCTGCTCCAGCAAGCCGCTCGTGTTGTACGCGCCGATGAACGCGTCCGTCAGATTGTCAGCCCACGCCGCACGCCCTGGCAAAATGCTCAGAACGATACCCGCGGTCACTGCAAGCGCTTTGACCAGCTGTCCCGCTGTCTTTCCACGCATAACCAAATCCTCTCAAATCGAAAATACGCTGCCTCTGCGGCAGTTTGCGTCTTTGTTTTCAACTAATCAAGGCGACAGATTTTTTAACCTTGAACTATAGCGAAAATGCACACTCGGCCGAAAAACCCTCTAAAACCGGGGCACTGGCGTTGAAGGCATCCCGCCAGCTGACGCGCCCGGCCGATTTGCGACCGATGCGAACCGTTCCCAAATCACCTTCGACAAAAACGCAGGCAATTCGACCATGTTCCTTCAGCTGATCCAGCAGAGCGTCCGGTACATGCTGCACCCCGCCCTGAATCATGATCACATCATATGGCCCGTGCTCAACCGCTCCCAGCTCTGGCGCGCCGACATGCACAATCGCGTTGTCCGCGTTTGCTTCGGTCAGCAGTTCCTGAGCATCAGCGGCCAGCGCATCATCGTCCTCGACCCCTACGACCAGCTCTGCCATACGCGCTGCGACCGCGGTGGAATACCCCAGACCCGACGCGATATCGAGCACAACTTCGTCGTTTGAAATGTTCAATGCGTCCAACATCTTGGCCAGCGTCCGCGGCTCCAGCATGACACGCCCTGCGCCCAGATCGATCAGAGTGTCGACATAGGCTGCTTCGCGCTGCGCATCCGGCACAAAGCTTTCCCTTTGAACAGCCAGCATGGCGTCGATGATCGGAAATTTGGTGACGTCAGCAGGTCGAATTTGCGTATCCACCATCGTACGCCGTCGGGCTGCAAAATCTGGCATCGGGTCTCTCGTCTCAATCCCTTGTTGTTAGGGTTCTGCCATAGAACCCAGCGCCCGGCAACGGGTGGGACATCGCAAACGGCTCTTGATACCAGCCCGCACCCAACACGAGACCAGACAATTGTTCCCCAAGCCCGGCAAAATACGCCTCAATCCCCTAGACGCCCCTGACGAAAGCTGCTAAAACGCCTTCTACACCACGGCAAGTATTTGATTTTGCTGCAAAAGGCGAGTTGGCGGAGTGGTGACGCAGCGGATTGCAAATCCGTGTACACCGGTTCGATTCCGGTACTCGCCTCCAAATAAAATCAATGACTTAGATGCAATTGCGCTATGAATTCAGCCATCGCACCACGTCTTGGGGGACATATGGGGGACAAACCACCCATTTTTGATCCTTTGAAGTGAGCACCTCCAACCGGCATATTGGCTCAAAAGCAAACCACCATCGGGCTTATCGATTTATGTCAGGGAACAAGTCTTTATACCTGAAGCAAATACTCCGAGCATCACATCCTGCAATTGGCCCAGTTTCACCCGTTACGAGTAGAACCGATGCCCAAGCGCATCCTCAATGTCATTTCGGCTGATACGAAAGCCATTGAATCGCGGCTGACGCAGAAAGCCGGGGCCGTTTCTTGGCCGCTTCCGAAGCTGAGAATAGGCGCGAAATAAGCCCACGTGGCGGAACATAATCCGTATGTGCCAATTTAACTCTCCCTTTCACGCTTAACTTACTATGCGAAACAATATGTGCGGCATGTGAACCCCCAAGAAACGAATTATGAATCCAGTACATGATAAACACTGCAAAAGCGGTTGCGTCGGCGAACAGCAGACCAGACACTTGATTAGTAGCGTCCTACAAAGCGTACAGTGGTAGAGTTATCTATCGGCAAAAGCGATACGATTTTGACTAACGGCTATTTCCCGGTAGAAAACTGCCTCTGGTAGGAGACGACCGACCCATTTCTGGACCGACTGCAGGCTTGGGTAGCCTAGTTTACGATACCATTCGTTCAACGTCAGCAATGCGGAGAGGCTGTGTGGAAACTCTAAACACCACACCATTTCAACAATTGAACGGATGGCGGCTGTGCGGACAAAGGGTGAATTCGCTGCGTTTGCGAAAGTGACTGCTTTCAATCACATTGCGGGCCTTCGCGTTGGTATGCACACGAGTTGCACATCTCCATTGGTTAAGACCTTGATCCAGTGAGAAAGCCGGTCCGATCCTCCATCATATATGCTCGCGCCATAGTAATCGACCGGCGTTACGAGGTTGTTTGGATATGCAACTGATACCGCAAAATGCCGACGTCCAGTTCGTGCTGACGCATCTGAGAGACGGTGTTTCCGGATCGCTTTGTAGAGCTGCCGCCAGCAGTTAACTTGCACAGCAAACAGCATCCGTCCGGAATGCAACACGGGTCGAGATCGAACAACGCGCGATGATTGACCGTTGGCATATGTCAACCCACTTAGAACCCATGTCTCAACAATTGTTGATTCGTGGATGGGATAGATCGGTTGTTGCTTCCGCGCGAAACTTGCGTCCAATTACCCCATGGACCATGATCGAAATAGCTTTCCAACCTCCCGCGCTTTGGGTACTTCGCTGAGCAGTGCAACACCGGACCTAAACAACGCCGCCCACTTGTGGATAGTTGAAGGTAACGAACCAACCGATCCTGATACGGCATCGCGGTTCATAGGTCTTTTGGATGCAGGTGAAAGCACCAGACTCGATCAGTTTCTTTTCTTCGAAGACCGGATGCGGTTCCTGCTTTCTCACGCCTTGGTGCGCATTGCCTTGTCTCAATATCGCGACGTATCGCCAGACGCCTGGTGCTTTGCGCCCGGCCAAAACGGTCGGCCTGAAATCGCCGGCCCAGTGGGAGCGGCCTCGGGCCTCAGGTTCAATCTAACGCACACCAAAGGACTGGCCGCTTGCGTCGTGACGCATGACATGGGTTGTGGTGTCGATGCCGAATTTCGAAAGACAATGCCAGACTTGCAGGATCTCGCCGCGACAGCACTGCACCCTCGGGAACTCCGGGACTTTGGCGAGTTGTCCAAGACTAAGCAGCTTGACCATTTCCTCGCGTTATGGACCGCGAAAGAAGCCTGCCTGAAAGCCTGCGACCGCGGCTTTTCGATGGCACCGGACACCGTCGCCCTGCAGATCGACAGTTCCGGCGCATCGGCACGTGTTCTATCTGCGCCGGAGAACTTGAACTGGCACATCAGGCTCTATCGGCCCACGCCAGACCATCATCTAGCCCTTGCGCTAGATCCATCCGGCCCCACTGAGATCGTGGCGCAGCGCTTGCAATCCGATCTCGTCTCTCTGGTCTGAGGCGTCAGCGTCGACCTGTGCGGCCGCCCGAAGAATACGTAGAGGTCATTGTCGGTTTCCGCTAGAGACAATTAACGACCAACTATCATATTCGAGGACAATCATCGGCGGTGGAGAAACTGGCTAAAGAGGGACAAGTCGGCGTATCGATGCAATCCTTTTCAAACATAGCGACGGGTCTTTTACTAACAGAGAACCGTCTGGATGAAAGACGCACCCGATGACGTCAGTGATGGTGAGTGGATGTCGATACTGTGAATCCCGGAGACAAAATGGCCACTGAAACGGTTGGATGATCTGACCGTCGCGGAGCAAAATTCCGCAGTCTGACA
>JBCCIK010000085.1:0-15264 GCA_039028255.1 Pseudomonadota bacterium
CCGGTGGACCGCAAGGGCTTTGTCTTCAACCCGATCCTGTGGAACTGGTCGATCTCGGACCGGGATTTGAGCGTGAACTATGTGACGGCGAGTGTGAAGGCGGGGTAGGATGGGTTTTCAACCCATCTTACCTGTGGTTTCCGGGATTTGATGATGGGTTAGAAACCCATCCTACGCTTGCTGCGTCAGGCCGGGCTGGACCCGGTGGACCGCAAGGGCTTTGTCTTCAACCCGATCCTGTGGAACTGGTCGATCTCGGACCGGGATTTGAGCGTGAACTATGCGTCGGCGAGTGTGAAGGCGGAGTGAGGTAGGTTTTTTGATTCGATCTTTAAGTTATGCGCCGTGGCGCGCGGTATTTTTTGGTGCTGCAATTTCCGCTGCTACACTGTTCAATAACACGCTAGCCACAGCAGAAGAGAATGCGGGCGTGTTCGTGTACGAACATGAAGGCGTTCCGCTTTTTGGCTACATTAGCGATCCTAAAGTCTCTGAGGCGACTCAGGAAATAGCAGATCGGTACTTGGGTTGGAACTCGAACAACTATGATCTGGTAAGGGCGTTGTATTTTTTCGTCTTTA
Source organism: Pseudomonadota bacterium (assembly GCA_039028255.1). Lineage (GTDB taxonomy): Bacteria > Pseudomonadota > Alphaproteobacteria > Rhodobacterales > Rhodobacteraceae > Ruegeria. The sequence goes on from JBCCIK010000085.1 coordinate 582, forward strand.
TTGATCCCGAGATAGTTTCGGATGGCAAGTTTGTGAAACCAGTCGAATTAGAACTGACGGAGGAGATGACAGAACCATTTTCTAAACACAAACTCTCTGACGAAGGATGCAACGTCGGAAAAGTAACGGCCACGAATGAAGATGAAAAAGGGGACTATTTTATATGGCTTGTTCATGGTGGCCAATATGATGGCAAAGAAGGAATTGAATCTTGCCTTCTTTTTGCAGCGGCGGCTTCGGCCGGAATTTGGTTGGGTGATTTTCCAGCTTTGGATCCCCGTGATTTACGGCAGCTTCTTGATAGAATGCTCTTAGAATGAAGCGGCCGTTTAGACTGCGGTACATTGCATGAGCGTCAAGTCTGTCAGCGCCCGACCACACCAGTCCTAGCTCCACCTTGGAACAACGGTTCGCTGATCCCTACTCCCCCTCCAACTGCAGCCGCAAATCCCGCAGCACGGGCAACGTACTCCGCACCCGCTCCAGCCCCAGCTCTCCGACCACCCGGTTGATCAGCGGGGCGATCGACGAAATCGCCTGATCGCGCGCGCGGCGACCGGCGGGGCTTATGGCCACCATCTTGCGGCGGGCGTCGTCCCAGTCGGGGCGGATGTGGATGTATCCGGCCCATTCCAGCTTGGCCAACGTGTTGGTCATCGCCCCGCGCGTTACGTGGAAGGTGCTGGCCAGTTGCGCCGGGGTACGCTCGTCGCCGACAAAGACCAGATGGTTCAACACCGAGAAATGCGAGATTTCCATGCCCTTGGGCAACACCCGGCTCAGCCGGTTGCGCAACAATTGATCTGCAGTCAGAAGCTCGCTGAACAGCGTGACCGCCAGGGCATTGTGTTCGTCAGTCATAGTCCGGTTCTGGATCAGGGCCCGTCGAAAGGCCGCACATGCGTCAGTGAGGGCACGCGGCTGCGTGCCTCTGTCACAGAACTATCATCCAAATCGAAAATGTGAATGCCTGGATCGGTGCCTGCGTCGATCAGCACCTCGCCCCAGGGTGCCACGACCAGGCTGTGACCGTGGGTATGGCGTGTTTTTCCCCGGGTTTTTGCATGCGTTCCGGTCTGCGCAGGAGCCAGAACCCAGCAACCGGTTTCAATGGCCCGCGCGCGCAACAACGATTCCCAGTGCGCGGCCCCGGTGACAGGTGAAAACGCCGCCGGAACCGTCAAAATCCGTGCCCCGGCCTGTGCTAGCGCGGCATGCAGATGCGGAAAGCGGATGTCATAGCAGATGGTCAGACCGACCTTGCCGAACTCCGTCTCGGCGACAACGGCTTTTTTTCCGGGTCGGTAATTGGCCGATTCGCGGAAGGTTTCGGTCTCGGTCACTTGCACATCGAACATGTGGATCTTGTCATAGCGCGCTACGATCTGCCCTTTGGGGTCGATCATGTAGCATCGGTTGGCAAAGCGGCCATCCGCATCATGGGTCTTGATCCCCAATGATCCGATCAGCAGCCACACCCCCAGTTCGGCAGCTTGCGCCCGCAGACCTGCCAAAGTGATGTCGTCTTGCTCGTGTTGCAAAACCTCACGCTGCCGCGTGGTACTGTTGGACACGCAGTTCGTCACCTCGGGGGTCAGAATAAACTGCGCGCCGTGCGCGCGCGCCTCGGCCATCATGGCGCGCACCATCTCAAGATTGGCGATCGGGTCGTCCGACGAGGTGATTTGCAACAGCGCGGTTTTCATCAAGCGGCGAGCAACCTGTCCAGCTTGCCCTGACGTTCAAGCTCGTAAAGATCATCACATCCGCCGACATGTTCCGGGCCGATAAAAATCTGAGGCACCGTGCGTTTGCCGCCTGCGCGCTGGATCATTTCCGGTTTGCGTTTGGGATGCATCAGCACATCGATTTCCTTGAACTCGACCCCCTTCTGTTTCAGCAAACGCTTGGCCGCATGGCAAAAGCCGCACAATGGGGACGTGTAGATTTCAACCGGCTTCATATTCCATTCCCTTGGATTTTTCGCAATCCTGCGGAAATTAGGCATCCTTGGCAACGCGCGCCAGTGCCAACACGAAAATATCATTTGCACCCGCGGCGCGGCAGACACGGGTGCAGGCGGCCAGAGTTGCGCCCGAGGTCATGACGTCATCCACCAGCACGATGTTGCGACCCCTGATCCGGTCTGCCCTGCGGGGGTTCGCGACAATTGCGCCCGACAGGATGCTGGCCCTTTCTGCTGCTGTTTTTCCGTCCAGCACCGGCGTGCGTCTGCGCCTGATCAACAGGTCGGGACATACGTCCAGACCGGTCTCGCGCGCCAGATGCTGCGCCAGCAAGGCTGATTGATTATATCGCCGTTTCACCAGTCGCGACCAATGCAACGGGACCGGTGCAACAAGCATACCCGGATGCAAATGGTGGCGCCCGGCCTGCGCCATCCAGCGGGCCGCAGGCCGCGCCAGCTCGGGCCGGTCGCCGTGTTTCAGCGCCAAAACCAGCGACCGGGCACGGCCCTGGTACAACAGCGCTGCACGTCCGTCCGTCCAAGGCCGGGGTGTTTTCAGGCAATCGTCACATTCGATCCGTTGACCGTCGCTATGACCCAGAACGGGTGTGCCGCAACTGTCGCACACCGCCCCGCCGATAAAGGGCGTGTCGCGCCAGCACGCCCCACACAGGCCAAACTCGGCTGCGGTCAATTCTCCGCATCCCATGCATCGGGGTGGATAGATCAGCTCCACGGCCCTTTGAACGTATCGCCAAATGCGATACTTGCGGTCTATGAAACTTTCTGCGTCCAAAGCATCCTCGCTGTTTGATCATGCAGCTCTAAAGCATCGCCGGGCCCGCGCGACCGATGATGCACTGTTTCTGCATCGCGCCGCTGTTGACGACGTGCAGGATCGGCTGGACATGGTTAACAGAACCTTTACCGCACCCGCTGTTGTGAGCCCTTTTGCGCATGTGTGGCACGATCTGTTGCCCGATGCGCAGTGTGTTCCCGATGAGGACATGCTGTCCCTGTCGCCCGATACGTATGATCTGGTGGTGCACGCGATGGCGCTGCATTGGTCAAACGATCCGGTCGGACAGCTGATTCAGTGTATGCGCGCCCTGCGTCCCGACGGATTGCTGCTGGTGATTTGCCTGGGAGGAGACACGCTGCACCAGTTGCGCGCCGCTTTGGGGCAGGCCGAAATCGAGGTGATCGGCGGGCTTAGTCCAAGGGTTGCCCCGATGGGTGAATTGCGGGATTTGGGCGCACTGCTTCAGCGCGCCGGTCTGGCACTGCCGGTGGCCGATTCTGTATCGCTGACAGCCAGATATCGCGACGTCTTTCATCTGATGCGCGATCTGCGTGCGATGGGCGAAACCAACGTCCAGCATGACCGCATCGGAACTTTTACGCCACGTCACGTCTTTGACCGTGCGCAGGACATTTATCGGGATCATTTCGGCGATTCGGACGGGCATTTGCCCGCCACGTTTGAATTGATATGCCTGACCGGATGGCGCCCCGACGACAATCAGCCCAAACCGCTGCGCCCCGGCAGTGCCAGAATGCGACTTGCCGATGCATTGGGCACAAAAGAGGACAAACTGACCGATTGACGACCCGGTAATTCCCTTTATCTCAGGCCAGTCTTTTGAAATTCAGGAAAGCCCAAATGTTTGACGCCACCCGACCCGCACACGCCCCTGCCGACCACCCCAAAGTCAAAATGGGTCGCGTGGGCATTCTATTGGCCAATCTGGGAACGCCTGATGATTTCACCTACTGGCCCATGCGCCGTTACTTGAACGAATTTCTGTCGGACCGCCGCGTGATCGACTATCCGGCGTGGAAATGGCAACCGATTCTGCAAGGCATCATTCTGAGCAAACGGCCATTCAGCTCGGGCGAGGCGTATAAGTCGATCTGGAACCATGATCAGGGCGAAAGCCCTTTGATGACGATCACCAAGGATCAGACCTCAAAGCTGAGCGATGCGATGCATGCACGGTACGGCGATCAGGTGATGGTGGATTTCTGCATGCGCTACGGCAACCCGTCGACAAAATCCAAAGTGCGCAAGATGGTCGAGGCGGGCTGCGACCACATCTTGTTTTTCCCGCTCTACCCGCAATACGCGGGGGCAACAACCGCGACCGCGAATGATCAGTTTTTTCGCGCTCTTATGGACGAACCCTGGCAACCGGCCAGCCGTACCGTTGCCGCCTATTATGACGAGCCAAAATACATCGATGCTTTGGCCTCATCCGTTGAACGTGCTTATGCCGCTTTGGACAGCAAACCCGATATACTTGTGTGTTCTTACCATGGCATGCCCCAGCGGTATCTTCAGCAGGGCGACCCGTATCACTGCCAATGCGCAAAGACGACGCGGTTGTTGAAGGAAAGACTGGGCTGGGCGGATGATCAGTTGGTCACAACCTTTCAGTCCCGCTTTGGTCCCGAGGAATGGCTGAAACCTTACACCGTCGATCACGTGGCTGATCTGGCGCGGCAAGGCACAAAGAATATCGCCGTCATTGCACCTGCTTTTTCCGCCGACTGCATCGAAACGCTGGAAGAGATCAACGAAGAAATCAAAGAAAGCTTCGAAGAGGCGGGCGGCGAACACTTCACCTACATTCCGTGCCTCAACGACGATGATTCGCATATAGCTGCGCTGGGCAAGGTCATCGAAGACAATCTTGCCGGCTGGCTGGACTGATCCAGCACTGCGTTTGGGTATGAAAAAAGGCGGTGGAGAACTCCACCGCCTTTTCTCTGGATAATGCTCGTCGGCTTAGCCGGCTGCAACAGCTGCTGCAACAACAACCAGCAGGATCAGCGGCAGCAGGATGCCCTGCGAAGAGCCCTGAGTCTCTTCGACGATTACAGGTGCTTCAACAACCGGCTCTTCCAGGTTGCCGGCATATGCGGTCGAAGCAGCCGCAGTCAGAGCAGCGGCGAGAACGAGTTTTTTCATATTAACCTCCAGAATTTGCGTGATTCCATTGTCCGGAGCCACACACCTAAGACTTACCTCGTGGTTTTTTTCTAATCAGCAAAGCGGCCCGATTGCAATTGCAACTTGACCGCTGAGCGGCTTCGCGCGCGAAAATGTCGTCAAATTAGCAACACTTGCGTGCCAACCTGCGCCATGGAAAACAACTCGGCAATGTCATCGTTGAACAAGCCGATGCAGCCATTTGACGATCTGCGGCCGATTTTACGTGTGTCATGTGTTACGTGGTTGCGGTATTACTTCCAGCTTAGATTTAATGCGTGTGTTCCCTAAGGGTTGTCTGGCCCCGGCGGAATATAGTCCGGCCATTCGGGGTTTCGTTTCTTCATGGATGGCGTCGGGGCCCAGCTTGGCCCTTCGACCTTGCGGATCACGCTGGTGCGGCCCCGGCGGGTCATTTCCTCGGTCAAAGGCACCGAAGACGGGTAAAGTTTATAGGTAGACTGATCATCTGACCAATAATGCAGCGCGCGTGACACCGTATCGACCAGAATGGCCCCGTTTCGGGTATTCGAAAAATATGGCTGCCAGTCCAGTGCACGAAAACCTGAAACATTGCGCCGCACCGCCGGTTCCTCCTCGGGCGCCGGGCGCAGTGGGTCTCCGGGGATGTACTGCGCCAGCGCGGGACTTGCCAACGTGGCGGTTGCGCCGGCAAGAAAGCCCCGGCGTGTGGATGCAGGTGAAATGCGTTTTTTGACCATGGGGTACGGTCCTTTGCGAGGGCGGATTGCGAAATTCATCATATTCTATTGCTATTATGCTTCAGTCGCAATTCAAACCGGCAGAATCACGCGACCTGTGGCCATTGCACGTTTGCCCCGAACCGCTTGGCGCGCTATGCCCGTACCGACACAATAATCAGGTCGATCATGACGCGCATCGTTTCTTTACTTTTGATTTGCTTTGTCGCTTTGGCGGCGTGCACCGACACCCGGCCCACCAGCTTGGGTGCGGATGGCCAGCCTTTGCCCAGTGTATACAAGATTCGTGGCAACCCGGAAAAACTGCAATTCCGGATGCTTGATTCGGTCAATGCGCTGCGTCAGGCGCAGGGCCTGCAAGCTGTGCAGTTGAACGCACAGCTCAACGCCGCGGCCGCCACCCATTCCAAGGATATGGCCCGGCAGAATCGCCCTTGGCATTTCGGGTCCGACGGATCGTCGCCGATCGATCGTGCCGCGCGCGTGGGGTATTTTGGTACATTCCTGGGCGAGGCTATCTCCGAAACCTACGAGACCGAAACCGAGACGCTGGCCGCCTGGATGCAAGAACCCGGCCCGCGCGCGGTGATCATGGACCCAAAAGCGACCCAAATGGGCTTTTCATGGCATCAGGAAGGCGGCGGCAAGATTTGGTGGACGCTGGAGATGGGGACAGGCGGCTGATATATTCGGCCTGTGACAAATGACCCCCGGCAAACCGAGGGTCGTTTGTTTTCAATGCGTTATGCAGCCTGCATTGACTGCGCTTCGGTCAGGATCGCATACAGTTTGACCGGATCCGGGTTGGCGCGCAGTTTCACACACACAGACGTATCGCGCAGGGTGCGTGATACAAGCGCCAATGCCTTCAGGTGATCGACACCCGCTTCTTCAGGGGCGAACAGTGAAAATGCCAGGTCGACCGGCTGGCGGTCCACTGACCCGAAATCAATCGGTTTCTCCAACATCACAAAGACACCGGCCACAGTGTCAATCCCGGACAGGCGCGCATGCGGCAGCGCCACGCCATGCCCAACACCGGTCGGTCCCAGACTTTCACGTTCCAGAAGGCAATCCACCACGCCCTGAGCATCAAGGCTCAGGGTTGCGGCTGCGACATCGCCGATTTCCTGAAACAGTCGCTTTTTGCTGGAAGCCGCGGACAAAACACGCACCGCTTCGGGCTTCAATATGCTCGAAAGCTCCATGATCAAGCTCCATAGCAGGACACCCGTTCAGACGGGGACCTGCATTGCTAACCTTGCCTGTTAAGGATCGATCCAGCCGATATTGCCGTCATCGCGGCGATACACGACATTCAAACCGTCCTTGTTCTCATTTCTGAACACCAACACCGGAGCGCCGGCAAGTTCCATTTGCATTACGGCTTCGCCAACACTGAGCGAAGGTATTTTTGTTTCCATCTCAGCCACAATCATCGGCTGTAGCGATTCTGGCTCGTCCGCCGTCTCTGATTCGTCAGAGGCGAGGATATAAGAGGACGCACCAAAGAGTTCAACCGGTTCGGCGCGATCCTTATGGTGGTCCTTTAACCGGCGCTTATAGCGGCGAAGTTGTGTCTCCATCTTGTCGCAGCAGCCTTCGAACGCCGCATAAATCTCGGTGGCATGCGCTTTGGCCTGTGCAGTCAGTCCGGTGGAAAGGTGCACGGTTGTTTCGCATACATATTCATGCGCTGAACGGGAAAAGACAACGTTGGCATCTGTTGGCCGCTGGGCATATTTGCCGACGACCTCACCCAGTTCGGACTGCACGTGTGTTTGCAGCGCCGCACCGATGTCGATCTGTTTTCCGCTTATTTGGTAACGCATGTGATCTCCTTCGCAATTCACACCCATTCTGATGCCACTGACGGGCGCACTTGTTTTTATCGGGTGGGGGATACCGGCAAAATCTGCGGTTGCCGCCATACGGGCCCTTCGAAGAAGGGACATCGATATCCAGCCTGGAACCGGGGACTTGCCATAAGCCAATTGAGGCAAGAGACGCGGGCAGAGTCAATCAAAACAGGCGTGTATATACGCGATTTCCACCTCATGGCGAGCCCATGTGCCTGCAACCTTATGAAATCCGGAAGTTTTCGCCCAGGTAAACCCGGCGCACGTTTTCGTTCTCCACCACTTCATCCGGTGTGCCGGACATCAGAACCTGACCATCATGCAGGATGTAGGCCCGATCAACAATTTCCAGTGTTTCCCGGACATTGTGATCGGTGATCAACACACCGATTCCACGCTTTTTCAGATCCGCCACAAGGTGCCGGATATCGCCGACGCTGATCGGATCGACACCTGCAAAGGGTTCATCCAGCAACAGGTATTTCGGATCAGCCGCCAGGCAACGGGCAATTTCAACACGCCGGCGTTCGCCGCCTGACAGCGCCAGCGCGGGCGCGCGCCGCAAATGCTCGATCGAAAAATCTGACAACAGTTCTTCAAGCCGCTCATTTCGCCGATGCGCGTGGGTCACGGTGATATCCAGCACCGAGGCGATATTGTCCTCGACGCTCATACCCCGGAAAATAGACATTTCCTGCGGCAGATACCCGATACCCAGCCGCGCGCGGCGATACATGGGCAAGGTGGTCACGTTCTGACCGTCAATCGTTACGGTGCCCGCTTCGGGAAACACCAGGCCCGCCACCGAGTAGAAAGTTGTGGTTTTGCCGGACCCGTTTGGACCCAGCAGGGCCACAACCTCGGACCTGTCCAATGTCATGGAAACATCGCGGATCACGGTCTTTTTGCGATAGGACTTGCGCAGCTTTTCAATCCGCAGACCCGAGCTGCCCTCGGCAACCGACAGGGTTGGGCGCGCCATCAGTTGTTCCCCGGTTGCAGGATCGTTTTGACCCGGCCTGTCATGGTCGCGGTCCCAGTGGTCAGATTGGCGTTCATCTGATCGCCGCTGATCACGCTGGGCCCCTGCGTCAGCAACACATTGCCCTTCATGACAATCACACCGGAATCGATCGTATATTCTGCAAAATCACCCTCGGCCGCGTCAGGCGGGCTGACCAGAATAACGTTTTCAGTGGCTTCCATCCGCTCGATAGCTGACCGATCCTGATTGTAGATGACCAGGACGCGTTCGGCCGTCAGGCGCATTTCACCCTGAACGACAATGACATTGCCAACAAACTCGGCAGACCCGGTGTCCTGATTTACGTTCAGCGTTTCCGATGTCACCTCGACCGGCAGGCTGGGATCTGCGCGTGTAGATCCGAATGCCACCTGCGCTTCCTGCGCTGTCGCAGAAACTGCACCCGTTACCAGAGCCAAACACAAAGGGACAAATCGAAAATCGAACACAGGTTATCTTTCTGCTTTTGCTGGCTCATATACCAGCTTCACACCATCTGTAAAAAGAATATGGACCGGACCATCCTTTTTTTCCGTTCCGAATGTCATGCGCCCGGCCGAGAATGTTCCTATGACACCGGTCCCGTTGACCTGCCCCGGCGTATCGCCGCGGATTTCCTCCAGCGAGGTGTTCAGCAGATCGGTGGTCACCTGAATGCCGTCTGTGGTTGTGATCAGCACGTCGCCGACAAAAGTGGCGGTTCCGTTATCCGGCCTGATCAGCCCTGAATTGGAATCCAAGGTGATCACGCCGCCATTCAACAACCCGAAACGGCCGCGAAACTCGGACGCTGTAGGAACGGCACCATCTGTACCCTGTGTCGCCTGAGCGGCTTCGATCTGGACGTCTTCGCCTTTGCGGGTGGTGCCACGATAATTAGGTTGCGTCACCACCTGACCCGCCAGCCGCTCTTCGATGTCCTGTTGGGTGAAAGGAACAGACACATCCGTTTCAATACTGCGGGACAACAGGAAAACGGTGGACAGCAGCAGGATGGCCGCAAGCGGCAGCAGCACCTTGAAGAACTGAACCATGCGGGAATAGCGATCCACCGCCGCCTCCTTCAGCCCAGACCAACGCGCAGGCAATCATGAATGTGCAGCAGCCCCAGGGCCCGCCCGTCCGAGTTTGGTTCAACAACGAACAGACAGGTTATCTTGGGTTTCTGCATGGTCATCAAAGCCACCGCGCTTTCGGCCAGTTCGTCGGGACCAATGGTGCGCGGGTTCTCGGTCATCACTTCGTCCACGGACAGGTCAAGCAGACCCTGCATATGGCGCCGCAAATCTCCGTCGGTGACAATTCCCAGCAGACGTCCGGTATCATCTGTAACGCCAACAACGCCAAAGCTCTTTTGGCTCATGACAAGCAACGCATCGCTCATCGGGGTCCCTTTGGGGGCCAAGGGCATTTCTGTGTGCATCAGGTCACGCACTTTGCTCAGCTGCGCGCCCAGCTTGCCGCCCGGATGAAAATCGCGAAAATTCTCAGGTTTGAAATCGCGGTATTTCATGAGGGCAATCGCCAACGCATCACCCATCGCCAACGTCAGCGTGGTCGAGATGGACGGCACCATGCCAAACCCGCAGGCTTCGCCCAGCGACGGGATCAGCAAATGCACGTCCGCCTGTTTCATCAGCGTGCTTTCCGGTTTGCTTGAAAGTCCGATCAGCGGAATCCCGAACCTGCGCGTAAAGGCCAGCAGGTTCGCAAGCTCTGGTGCCTCGCCAGAGTTCGAGATGGCCAGAACAACATCGCCTTTTGAAACCATGCCAAGATCGCCGTGGCTCGCTTCGGCCGGATGGACAAAATAGGCTGGTGTCCCGGTGCTGGCCAGAGTTGCCGCAATCTTGTGACCAATATGACCGGATTTGCCGATACCACTGACGATGATGCGGCCTGTCGCCGCCAGGATCATCTGCACAGCGTCGGCAAAATGGGTGTCCAAACCTTCGGCCAGCACATCCAGCGCGCGGGCCTCGTCGGTGACGACCTGCCGGGCGGTTCTCAGAAAGGGCTCGATATCAGTCATGAGTGCGCAAAAATATCCGTTTCGGGCCAGCCTGCGAGGTCCAGTTTTGCACGCATCGGCAGGAAGTCAAAACAGGCCTGCGCCATCCCGGTCCGATCTTCGCGCGCAAGCCGTATGTTCAGTTCATCCCTGAGACGGTGCAGGTAAAGAACGTCCGATGCCGCATATTCCAGCTGAGCATCACTGAGCGTTTCAGCACCCCAGTCGCTCATCTGTTGCTGTTTCGAAATGTCGACGCCGATCAGGTCCTGACACAGATTTTTCAGGCCATGTCGGTCAGTATAGGTCCGCACCAACCGACTGGCGATCTTGGTGCAGTACACAGGCTCGGCCAGAGCACCGAACGCATGATACAACGCAGCGATGTCGAACCGGCCAAAGTGGAACAGTTTCAGCACGTCCGGATTGGTCAGCATGGCCGCCAGGTTGGGTGCCTTGGTCTGACCTTTTTCCACTTGCACGATGTGACTGTTACCATCTCCGCCGGACATCTGAATAACGCAGAGCCTGTCTCGGTGCGGGTTCAGCCCCATGGTCTCGCAATCAATGGCCACGACTGGCCCCATGTCCAGGCCATCAGGAAGGTCGTTTTTGTACAGGTGGTTCACCACGAATGTGTCCTTTGTCCGGTATCGACCCCGAGATAGGCGGTTTGTTCCGCAAACTCAACGCCATCTGCTGCGCACGGGTCAATGGTCGCCGTCTGGCTTGACCTTATCCCCATGGGGAGGATAGGGATAAGGTATGAAAGATGACGCGCATCGCACCCACCCGCAGATAACGGCACGTTTGAAACGTGCGCATGGTCATTTGGCTAAGGTAATTGCCATGCTGGAAGATCATGCGCCCTGTTCCGAGATTGCCCAGCAATTGTTCGCCGTTGAGAAGGCCGTCGCCAATGCCAAGCGCGTTCTGATCCATGATCACATCGACCATTGCCTGTCGTCGGACAGCGATGGTGCAAATGTCGACGATTTCAGAACCATCACAAAATACCTTTAATCCATGCTGAATGTGCTGAAAAACCGCACCTATCGTCACTTGCTGGCTGCTCAGCTGGTGGCATTGACCGGAACGGGTCTGGCGACAATCGCCCTGAGCCTGCTGGCCTTTGAACTGGCCGGGGATGCCGCCGGTCTGGTCCTGGGCACGGCCCTGACCATCAAGATGGTTGCCTATGTCGGCATTGCCCCGCTGGCCGCCGCATTTGCGCAACAGATCGACCGGCGCAAATTGCTGGTCGCGCTGGATCTGGTGCGGGCCGTGGTTGCGGTTTGCCTGCCTTTCGTGACCGAGGTGTGGCAGGTTTACGGGTTGATCTTTGTGTTGCAGGCCGCCTCGGCCGGATTTACGCCTGCGTTTCAGGCCACAATCCCGGACGTGCTGACGGATGAACATGACTATACCAGGGCATTGTCCCTGTCGCGGCTGGCTGTCGACATGGAAAGCCTGCTCAGCCCATTGCTGGCGGCGGCACTGTTGCTTGTCGTCGGATTCGATATCCTGTTTCTGGGCACATGCCTGGGTTTCGTAGCATCCGCCCTGCTGGTGGTATCCATCACATTGCCATCACCCAAGGCAACCGCCCGCACTGGAATCTATGACAGAACAACCCGGGGCGTGCGGTTGTATCTGGCAACGCCGCGCCTGCGCGGTCTGCTGGCGCTGAGCTGGTGCGCGGCCGCGTTGAGCGCGATGGTCATCGTCAATACTGTGGTCATGGTCCGCACCGACATGGGCCTGTCCGAAAGCGCCATGGCCATTGCCCTTGCCGGGTTCGGTGCCGGTTCGATGATCGCGGCCTTTGCTTTGCCTCCTCTTCTGGATCGGTTTCAGGATCGCCGCGTCATGCTGAGCGGTTCCGCAATCGGAACGGCCGCGATGGGACTGGCTGCGGTCTTGTCCGCCCCTGCATCCTTGTCACTGGCTTTGCTCACGGCTGTTTGGGGTCTTGTGGGTCTGGGATATTCGATGACCCTGACACCAGCGGGCCGCCTGCTGACCCGGTCCACAAAGCCGGAAGACCGCCCTGCCGTCTTTGCCGCGCAATTCACGTTGTCTCACGCCTGCTGGCTGCTGCTTTACCCATTTGCGGGTTGGTTGATGACCCGCTTTGGTACTACCGCAGCTTTGACCTGTATGTCGGTTGCTGCCGCGCTGGGCCTGACGACCGCCCTTGTCATCTGGCCGCGCGCCGGACAGGCCGCCCCCGCGCACAAACCTTGAGCACCACCGCCAATCTGCATTACACCAAGGCGACCCCAGGCCGGAGACCCCATGGATCAGCTTGACCGCCGCATTATCGCCGCCCTGCAACGCAACGCGCGTGACTCCACCACCAAAATCGCAGCAAAACTGGGTGTTGCTCGGACCACCGTGCACGAACGTATCACACGCATGGAAAATCGCGGGGTAATCGCCGGCTATTCCGTCGTGCTGAACACCGCAGAAGATGCACCGCGCGTTCAGGTTGTCGTTTTGCTTGAGGTTCAACAAAAGGAAACAACACGCATCATAAAACGGCTGGAAACCTACCCCGAGGTCAAGCGCTGCCTGTCGATCAATGGCGAATTCGATCTGTTGCTGTCTGCCGAAGCCCCCCGGATCGAAGATCTGGATATCCTGGTTGACGAACTTGCCGCAATCCCCGGTGTGCTGCGCACCAACACCAGCGTTGTTTTTGGTCGTCGTATCGATCGAAAGTGATGGACGATAACAGTCTGTAAACCGGTGACTGGCTAGCTTGGACGGAACTGATCAGATTCCCGGACCGGCAGAATGCCCATTCAATTGATACCAATTTCCACGATCTTGGCCTTGCTGCTAACGGCGCAGGCAGGCTTTGCGCTGCCGGACAGGCATTTAACTGGCCTGTGCGATCAGGCCGCCCGCGCCGCGTCGCGCACCGAAGGCGTGCCGCTGGATGTCCTGCGGGCCATTGCGCGGGTCGAAACGGGGCGCACCCAGGACGGCACTTTGCATCCCTGGCCGTGGACCGTGAATGTCGAAGGCCAGGGATACTGGTTCACGTCTGAACAAGAGGCCAAGTCATACGTTCTGCAAATCTTCAAAGCTGGCAAGCGCAGCTTTGATGTCGGATGTTTCCAGATCAATTACCGTTGGCACGGCAAAGCGTTCCGCTCGATTGACGCCATGTTCGATCCGGATGAAAACGCCGCATATGCGGCGCGCTTTCTAAAGGATCTTTACACCGAACTGGGATCATGGCCCGACGCGGCAGGGGCCTATCATTCACGGACACAAGCGCTGGCCGACAGGTATCGCAATCGGTTCCGGACTGTGCTGGCTCAGTTGGACCACGGGATCGTCCCCTTGGCCGATCCAATGACACACGACCCGTTCACCACAGCTGCGACCCCATTGATTCCGTTGCAAGCTCACAGCCTTCAGCCGGGCGTACTGGGGTCGCTTGTGCCCGCGTCTGGCACGGCAACGGCGTTCATTGCCTTCCATTAGGAGCATCGCGTGCCCAGCCTGAACGCCCGTTCCCTGTTCTCACCAACCGTGCTGCTGGCGCTGGCGTTGATGACCGTCATCGTGATGATGATCCTGCCCATGCCGGCCTGGGTGCTTGATATCGGTCTGGCCGCGTCATTTGCGCTGGCCATTCTGATTTTCACCTTGACCCTTTTTATAGAAAGACCACTGGATTTTTCATCGTTCCCAACGATCCTGCTTGCGTCGCTTATGCTGCGGCTTTCGCTGAACGTATCCTCGACCAAACTGATCATAGGTCAGGGCCATACCGGGCCCAATGCGGCCGGAGACGTGATTGAAGGGTTTGCCAATTTTGTCATGGGCGGCAGCATCTTTCTGGGGCTTGTCGTGTTCGGCGTCCTGCTGATCGTGAATTTCATGGTCATCACCAAAGGCGCGGCCCGCATGGCCGAGGTTGGCGCCCGGTTCGCACTGGACGGTATGCCCGGCAAACAGTTGGCTATCGACAGCGACATGTCCGCCGGGGACATAGATCACCAGCAGGCCAAGGAGCGGCGGGAGCAGGAGCAGCAGGAAACCACCTTTTTCGGCTCGCTTGATGGCGCGTCAAAATTCGTCAAAGGCGA
>JBCCIK010000086.1:0-14847 GCA_039028255.1 Pseudomonadota bacterium
AACGTTCGGCCAAATACACGCCCTCCCCTCTCCAGAACATATGCTGATGCGTTTCCCAGGATCGTTGACAGCGTAGACGAGAAAACTGCAACGCTCAGCGTCACACAGGCCGAATACAGAAAGGCCTGGTTCTGAATCAGTTCTCCGTACCATTTGGTCGAAAAGCCCGCCCAGACCGTGACCAGTTTGCTTTCGTTAAAGCTGAAGATGATCAGGATGACCATCGGGATATAAAGAAAGGCAAACCCCAGCGTCAGCGATACTGCGTTGAACCAGCTCAGCCTGTTCATTGTTCGGCCTCCGTCTGCTTTTGCTGGTTTCGCTGGAACAACACGA
Source organism: Pseudomonadota bacterium (assembly GCA_039028255.1). Lineage (GTDB taxonomy): Bacteria > Pseudomonadota > Alphaproteobacteria > Rhodobacterales > Rhodobacteraceae > Ruegeria. The sequence continues at coordinate 337 of JBCCIK010000086.1, forward strand.
TCGGCACCACAAGGATCAACAGCAGCACCACCGCGACGGCGCTGGCCACCGGCCAGTCGCGGTTCGAGAAAAACTCCTCCCACAGCACCTTGCCAATCATCAGCGTTCCCGAACCGCCCAACAGCGATGGGATGACAAACTCACCAATGACAGGGATCATCACCAGAAAGCAGCCCGCGATGATTCCGGGACGCGAAAGCGGGATGGTGACCAACCAGAAGGCCTGAGCACGCGAGCATCCCAAATCTTCCGCAGCCTCGATCAGCGATCCGTCCATCCGTTCCAACGATGAATAGATCGGCAGGATCATAAAAGGCAGGTAGGTGTAGACAATGCCAATATAAACCGCAGTGTTGGTGTTCAGGATCGTCAGCGGGGCCGAGATGATGCCCGTCCAAAGCAGAAGCTGGTTCAGATAACCTTCGTTGCTCAGAATACCCATCCAAGCGTAGACGCGTATCAGGAACGACGTCCAGAAAGGCAGGATGACCAGCATCATCAGAGTCGGGCGCCACTCTTGCGGGGCACGGGCCATACCGTATGCAATCGGATAGCCGACCAGCAAGGTCAGAACGGTCGAAATCAAGGCAATTCTGACGCTGGACAGGTAGGCTTTCCAATACAGGTCGTCTTCGGTCAGCCATATGAAGTTTTCAAAATCCAGCTGGCTTATGAACTGTTTGATACCGGTCCAACCCTGCGAGAAATCCAGTGTCGGCGTATAGGGCGGAATTGCCAATTCGGTATCCGACAGCGAGATTTTCAGCACGATAAAAAACGGCACCAGAAACAATGCCAGTAACCAAATGTAGGGAACGGCAATCAGCAGGGCACGGCGCATCAGTTCGCCAGCAAAACCGCCGCCGTTGCTGTCCATGACAGCCAGACGGGGTCTTCCCATGTAAATGAACGGCGCGAGATGCGTCGGGTATTTGCCGTCTGCGCCTTGATGATGGATCCATTCGGCAATTCGACGTGATAGGTGGACAGATTGCCCAGGTATGCAATGTCATGCACTTTGCCCTGCACGGCATTTATCGCATCTGTTGGCCTCTCGGCAGAAATCATCACCTTTTCCGGGCGTATTGCCAGATGACATCCTTGCCCGTTCGACAATGCGGTTTTTGACGTTGCGGTCAGCGGCGATTGTCCTTCGGCCCAGTCGACCTGATAAGTGTCATCACCATTCGGTGCAGCCCGACCTTCGATGATGTTCACATCTCCGATAAAGTCGGCCACATAGACCGAGTTGGGATACTCATAGATTTGATCCGGCGTCGAAACCTGCATCAACTGGCCCTGATCCATAACGGCAACCCGGCTGGCGACGGTCATTGCCTCTTCCTGATCATGGGTCACAATGACAAACGTGGTTCCCGTCTTTTCCTGAATATCCATCAATTCAAACTGCGTATCCTGACGCAATTTTTTGTCCAGTGCACCCAATGGCTCGTCCAGCAACAGCAGTTTTGGCGCTTTGGCCAATGACCGCGCCAAAGCCACCCTTTGCCGTTGACCGCCCGAAATCTGATGCGGTTTGCGGCGCGCAAACTGTTCCAGACGGGTCAGGCGCAACATGTCTTCTACCCGTTCTTCCAGATCATGCTTTGGCATCTTGTCCCGGCGCAGACCAAAGGCGATGTTTTCCCAGATACTCAGATGCGGGAACAACGCATAAGACTGGAACATCATGTTGACCGCCCGTTTGTTCGGCGGAACCGGGTCGATGTCCTGACCGCCCAGCAGGATGTGCCCTTCGGATGGGGTTTCAAATCCGGCCAGCATCCGCATCATCGTGGTTTTGCCGCAGCCCGAGGGCCCGAGTAACGCAAAGAATTCACGCTCGTAGATATTCAACGATAGATCGTCGATTGCGACAAAGCTTCCGAATCTTTTGGTGACATTCTGAAACTGAATTAAGGGTTTCGCCTGCGGGTCGTCCCACGGCGCAAATACGTCAGAGTTCAAAACGGCCCCCTGTATCGAGCTGGACAAAAAAAAGCGGGGCGGCTCAGCCGCCCCGTCACAAAGATCAGGTTCCGGACTTGATCTTGGTCCAAAGACGGGTGACGACCCGTTGTGTTTTTGCCGGATAAGGCGTGGTGATATAGAGGTTCTGCATCGTGGTGTCGTCAGGGTAAATGGCCGGGTCGCCAATCACATCCTGTTCCAGAAATTCCTGCGATGCCTTGTTGCCATTGGCATAGTACACGTAGTTCGACGCGGTCGCCATGTTGTTGGCGTCCATAATGAAATCAAGGAACTTGTGCGCGCCTTCCGGGTTGGGGGCATCGATCGGGATCGCCATCTGGTCAAACCACATCAAGGAGCCTTCGGCAAACGGATGATACTCGATTTCGACGCCATTGTCGGCCTCGGCCGCGCGATCGCGTGCCTGCAGAATATCGCCCGACCATCCAACGGCCACGCAGATGTCGCCATTTGCCAGAGCGTTGATGTATTCCGAGCTGTGGAACTTCTGGATATGCGGGCGCACACCCAACAGCACCTCTTCGGTCTTCGCAATGACATCCGGATCGTGGCTGTCAGGGTCTTCGCCCAGATACTGCAGTGTCATCGGGATGATCTCCGACGGTGCATCCAGGAAATGCACACCGCAGGACGCCAGCTTTTCCATATTCTCGGGTTTGAGGACAAGATCCATGCTGCTCAGGTCGACATCATCGCCCAGAGCTTCTTTGACCTTGCCGACGTTGACGCCCAGTCCGGTCGTGCCCCACATGTAGTTGATGGAGTAAGCGTTGTCCGGATCATACCCCGCGGTACGTTCCTGAATCACATCCCAAAGATTGCCGGCATTCGACAATTTCGACGGATCGAGCTGTTGGAAAGCGCCGGCTTGAATCTGTCGTTGCAAAAATGTGCCCGAGGGGACAACCACATCATAGCCCGACCCACCGGCCAGCATTTTTGTTTCCAGAACTTCATTGCTGTCGAACACATCATAAATAAGCGTCAGACCCGTGTCTGCCTCGAACTTCGACAGCAGTTCTTCGTCGATATAGTCGGACCAGTTGTAAACACGCACCTCTTCGGCAAAAGCCGCCGAAGTCCCCAATGCGATGACCGCCGTCATGGTCAGCGTTTTGATTGACATTTTAGTCTCCCTGCAAGTGTCTGGGTATTTTCACGGTTTTTTGGATTTGATCAAGTTTTGCGTTTTTAACCGATCCGGCGTATGGTTCCACGAGGTCAGAGAACTGACAAGTCAGAACCGGGCAGATTGGAAAGAACCAATTGGATTTGATCAAAAATACGGCATCGCCCCGTTCCGCAAAGGTCGAGAAACAGCCGGCACATGAGCTGGTCTATCAAAAGCTGCGATCGCAGATCCTGTTCGGCGATCTGGTGCCCGGACAATCGGTGACAATCCAGGGTCTGACCGATTCTCTGGAGGCCGGAATGACCCCGGTCCGAGAGGCGATTCGCCGGCTGATTTCTGACGGGGCGCTGGTCTTTCAAGGCAACCGCCGGGTCAGCGTGCCGCTTTTGACAGATGCCGATGTGACCGAGCTTATTTTTGCCAGAAAGTCCATTGAATCAGAGCTTTGCAGGCGAGCATCTCATAAGATGAGCGCAGCGGACATAGATCGCCTTGAAGCGCTTGATCGCCATTTGGACGGCATGATTGCAGACGGGGATGTGGGGGGCTATCTGCGGTTGAACCACGCCTTTCACGCAAATTTGTACGCGTATGCCGACGCTCTGATCCTCAGCGATCTTGTCGAACGTCTGTGGCTGAGGTTTGGGCCATCATTGCGGGTTGTGTGCGGCCGATTCGGGACGCAAAGCTTGCCGGACCGTCATAAGGACATCATTGCCGCGTTGCGTGATCGTGACGCCGAGAAAGCGGCCTTGGCCACTGCGCAGGATATCGAGCAAGGCATGGAGTTGATGGCTGGTGCGCTTGGGTCTGGCTGAATCATCGTGATTCGATTGACAGTCAAAAATTTGATCATATTGTGAACTCAATCCCGAATTGCAGGAGCGTTTCCGATGTCCGCCATCACCAACCACATGCCCACCGCCGAGCTGCAAGCGCTGGATGCAGCACACCACATCCACCCGTTTTCCGCCAATGGATCGCTTGGACAAGAGGGCGCGCGGGTCATCACACGTGCCAAAGGCGTGTATCTGACAGACAGCGAAGGCGAGGAAATTCTGGATGCAATGGCCGGCCTCTGGTGCGTGAATATCGGATACGGCCGCGACGAGCTGGCCGAGGTGGCGGCACGCCAGATGCGCGAGCTTCCGTATTACAACACCTTCTTCAAAACCACGCATGTTCCGGCCATTGCCCTTGCTGCCAAGATCGCCGAGCTTGCGCCGAATGACCTGAATCAGGTGTTTTTCGCCAGCAGCGGGTCCGAAGCGAACGACACCAACATTCGTCTGGTTCGCACCTATTGGGCCGAGAAAGGCCAGCCGGACAAAAACATCATCATCAGCCGCAAGAATGCCTATCACGGCTCATCAGTGGGATCGGCATCGCTGGGCGGAATGGCAGGGATGCATGCACAAGGCGGCATTCCAATCCCAAACATTCATCATATCAACCAACCAAACTGGTGGGCCGAAGGCGGCGACATGTCACCCGAGGAATTTGGCCTGGCCCGCGCGCGCGAACTTGAACAGGCCATTCACGAACTTGGCGTGGATCGCGTGGCTGCCTTCATCGCCGAACCCGTTCAGGGCGCCGGCGGTGTGATCGTGGCCCCCGACACGTACTGGCCTGAAATCCAGCGTATCTGTGACGCGTATGATATCCTACTGATCGCTGACGAGGTGATTTGTGGATTTGGCCGCACCGGCAACTGGTTCGGGACACAGACCCTTGGGATCAGGCCGCATATCATGACCATCGCAAAGGGGCTCAGTTCTGGCTACGCACCCATAGGCGGATCGGTCGTCAATGACGAAATCGCCGAGGTGATCGGAGGAACGGAATTCAACCACGGTTATACGTATTCGGGCCACCCGGTTGCGGCAGCGGTCGCTCTGGAGAACCTGCGCATTCTCGAGGAAGAAAGGATCGTCGATCACGTGCGTGATGTGGCCGCGCCATATCTGAAAGACAAATGGGAGGCTCTGATCGATCATCCGCTGGTCGGAGAGGCCAAGATTGTCGGTATGATGGCATCGGTTGCCTTGACCCCGGACAAGGCGAGCCGGGCCAAATTTGCTTCCGCGCCCGGCACCGTTGGCTATGTTTGCCGTGATCGTTGTTTTGGCAACAATCTGATCATGCGCCATGTCGGCGATCGCATGATCATTTCACCGCCGCTGGTGATGACACCCGCGGATATTGACGAGATGTTCATACGCATTCACAAATCCTTGGACGAAGCGCAGATGGATATTATCGATCAAGGGTTGATGAAAGCAGCGTCGTAATCAACGCTGCGCGTTCATTTCACAGGCGGCTGATAAGCCGCCTGTCAGCAACCGGCCTGATCGGCCCGTCAAAGCTACCGCAGCCGCTCCAGAAGTTTCAAACTGGCGTAACCGTCCGGCAGCAACCCCTGCGCAAGCTGATAGGCCCGCACCGCGTCCGTGGTGTTTGGCCCTGTGCGCCCGTCGATGCCCTGAGTATCGAAACCTGCTTCGGTCAGCCGGGTTTGCAGTTCCTTTTTTTCAGTAAAGCTCAGCACTCGGTCCCCACGCGGCCATTGTGCCTGAAACGGTGTGCGACCTGACAAGCGATCCGCAAGATGACCAATGCCGATTACATAAGCATCGGCGCCGTTGTACTTCTCGATAACTCCGAAATTTTCAAAGATCATCAAAGCAACGCCTTGCCCGCCAGCAGGCAGCAGAATGGCGGCTTGGCCGTGATCTGCCACCGCTCTGCCGTCATGCCCAACCACACCGCGCGCAGCCCATTCCGACGGCAGCAACGTATAGTTCCGCTGTGCGGAGGCATAGTCGAACCCGGACGGCAAATGCACTTCGACACCCCAGGGCTGCCCTTTGGTCCAGCCATGCCGCGCCAGATATGCAGCAGCCGAGGCCAGAGCGTCCGTGGGATCGTCCGACCAGATATCGCGCCGACCGTCCCGGTCGAAATCCACGGCGTGATCCAGATAAGATGTCGGCATGAACTGAGTATGGCCCATTGCACCGGCCCAGCTGCCGATCATGTTCGAGGCGCTGACATCTCCGTCCTGTACGATCTTCAAGGCCGCGATCAGTTGGGTTTCAAAAAACTGCGCGCGTCGCGCGTCAAAGGCCAGCGTGGCCAGCGACTGGATGGTTCGGTTGCTGCCTCTGTATGTTCCAAACGAGGTTTCAAGTCCCCAAACCGCCGTCACAACCTCTTTTTCGACACCATACCGGGCTTCGATCCGATCCAGCACCGACCTGTGCCGATCCAGGGCCGCCTGCCCGTTTGATACGCGCGCGGTCGAGACCGCCGCATCAAGATAATCCCAGACCGGTTTTGAGAACTCGGCCTGATTGCGGTCCCGTCTGATCACATCGGGGTCATAAGTCACACCGGTCAGCGCCCGGTCCAGAGTTGCCGCGCGGATACCGTGATCGCGCGCGCGCGCCTCAAACGCCGCAAGCCACGCCTGAAACCGCGCATGTCCTGGCGCCGACACGCGCCTTACCTCATCTTTCGGGCGCGGCAAAGGACGCACCGAAGTTGTCACATCTGCCGAAGCCATCTGAATTGCCGGATCGATCGGCCTTGTGTCCGGCCTGGGGTTTAAAATTGTCGAATCTGCCTGCACTATGGATGCCCATAATGCGGCGGTCATGACGCCACCTATGCATTTACGCATTCCGTTTTTCCTGATTACTGCTCAACCCGAAGGATAGCGCATAATCGCGAAATCACAAAGCACTCAACGTGCCGCGTCGTGCTCCTGTGCGGCGCGGTCAGCCCGGATGCGATGCAGCGCTTCGCGCAACAGGGGAACCCGGTTGGGCCGAAAACTATGATCGGTCACCGCCATGTCAGCCATCCGGTCCAGACGAAAAACGCGAAAGTCCTGCCTCAGGTGGCACCAACCGAGCAGGACACTGGACCGATCCAGATACACGATGCTAAGCGGATTGACCCGTCTACGCGTCGCATCACCCTTTACATCGGTATAAGAAAACTCCACCGCACGTTCATCCCATGTGGCCTGTCGCAGGCTGACCACATGTATTGTCGGCGCAGGTGGACGATCAAAGCGTGTTGCGGCCAGAACCGCATGGCGCAACCGATGCGACTGACGTTGTGGCAGCCGTCCTTGCAACTTGCGCAACGCCGCGCTGGCCGCATCAGACAAGGCCGGGTCTCCGATAGCCTGAACTTCACGCAGACCAAGAACCAACGCTTCCAGTTCATCATCCGTGAACCCCAGCGGCGGCAGGGTTGCGTCTTCGATCAGGGTAAAGCCGAAACCCGCCTCGCCGTCGATAACAGCACCCAACCCCCGCAACGCATCTATATCGCGGTGAATGGTACGCGCCGACACACCCAGATCCTGCGATAGCTGCACCGACGTCCTGGGCGACGGACCAGAGCGCAAAGCTTGCATCAGTTGAAACAGGCGGGCGGTACGGGACATGACACAGCTTAGCCTAGTGCTAATGACAATTTCTGTCATCAGGACGCGGTAATCCGTCATTTGTAAACGATGGAGCCCCCAATGCTGACACTTCTCACATTCCCGTCTGCCTTCGGATTGTTCAGTGGTAGTCCGTTTTGCGTGAAGTCCGCCTTGATGTTGCAGCAATCCGGGCACGCGTGGCAGCGATCCGACATGCTGGACCCTCGTAAGATGCCACATCGGAAACTGCCGGTCCTGCGAACCCCTGAAAGGCTTGTGGCGGACAGCGATCAGATCCGTATCTGGCTGGAACAGCATGGTGCGGATTTTGATCCGGGCCTCAACGATCTGCAAAAGGCGCAATCGCGCGCCCTGATCCGCATGGCCGAAGAACATATGTATTTTCACATTGTTCAGGATCGATGGGGTAATGGTAAGGTTTGGCCGCAACTGCGCGACATGTTCTTTGCCGATGTACCCGCCATGATCCGCAAACCTGTTGCGAATGCTGTTCGCAAATCCGTTCTGAAAGGGTTGCAAACACAAGGGATTGGTCGCTTTTCCGCGCCGGAACGCCTGGACCGGATCGAGCGCGATTTTGAAACGATCTCGGCCTTCCTGTCGCAGTCTGACTTTTTGTTCGGGGATCAACCAACGGCGGCGGATATGAGCGTAGGGCCAATGCTGGACGCAATGCGTGCCACGCCAGCGGAGACCCAGATGACCCGCCGCATCAGACAGGATACGGTGCTAATCGATTATCTGGGTCGAATGAAGCAAGCGGTGCCAGTGACATGACAGACATTGACAACGCAGCCGTTGCCGCCGCTGTCACGGCCTTGCCGCCGGACACGCGTGCGGGCGTTCTGGCACTGCGCGCGCTGATCCTTGGCACCGCGTCGGGCCTGCCGGATGCGCAACCGCTGCAAGAGGCGCTGCGATGGGGTCAGCCGTCTTATCTGGCGCCGAAAGGGTCGACGATCCGAGTGGGTGGACATAAATCTGCACGGTTCGCGTTGTTCGTGCATTGTCGGACGCGATTGTTAACCGACTTTGCGCTGACCTTTCCGGATGCAGATCGCACAGATGGCAACCGCGCCGTTCTGTTCGATGACATCGCGCAAATTGACCAGATGCGTCATGGCTGGCTGATCGCCCGCGCGCTGACCTATCACCTTTGACGGCGCTTGCGTTCAACCTTGCGCTTCAGCTTGTCTTTTTTGCGCCTTGTGCTGCCGGCTTTGCGGCGTGACGAACGTTTGGTCAGCGCTTGTCCGCGTGGCAGCGCCTGATCGTCTATCGACAACAGCTCAAGCTCCAACCCGCCGGTGACCGGTGTGGCCTGGGTCAGACGGACGGTCACGCGCTGACCAATGGCAATGATCAGACCTGTGTCAGAGCCCATAAGCGTGCCCGCCTCGCGGTCAAAATGAAAAAACTCGCGCCCAAGTGATCGCACCGGCACCAGCCCGTCCGCCCCGGTTTCGTCCATCTTTACAAAGGCACCGAACCGGGCGATCCCACTGATCCGGCCGGTAAATTCATTGCCGACCCGTTCGCTGAGATACGCCGCCAGATAGCGGTCCGTGGTGTCACGCTCGGCCATCATCGAGCGACGCTCGGTATCCGAAATATGCGTTGCAGTTTCCTCAAGCCGGGCGATTTCCGTATCGCTTAGCCCGTCCGCGCCCCAACCATGCGCCGAAATCAGCGCCCGATGCACGATCAAGTCGGCATACCGCCGGATCGGCGATGTGAAATGAGCATAGTTGCGCAGTGCCAGACCAAAATGGCCAAAGTTTTCAAGATTGTAATACGCCTGCGCCATGGATCGCAGCGTTGTCAGATTGATCAGTTCGGCATCTTCGGTTCCCGCAGCCGCGTTCAACAGCGCGTTCAGGTGGCGGGTCTGTAAAACCTGCCCTTTGGCCAGGTTCAATCCGGCCGCCTGCGCTGTTTCCCGCAAGCTTTCCAGCTTTTCTGGCGCAGGTTCTTCATGCACCCGAAACAGCAGCGGGCGGCGCTTGGATATCAGGGTTTCAGCGGCAGCGACATTGGCGAGGATCATGAATTCCTCGATAAGTCTATGCGCATCCAACCGGTCGCGGAACGCCACGCTTTCAACGTCTCCTTTGTCGCTCAGGACAATCTTGCGCTCTGGCAGGTCCAGTTCCAGCGGTTGCCGGGCGGCGCGCGCTGTCTTCAGCGCGGCATAGGCGGCGTAAAGCGGTTTCAGTACCGTATCTAACAGTGGTCCGGTGCGGTCGTTGGGATCACCGTCAATTGCCTGCTGAACCACGGCATAGCTCAGCGACGCGGCAGATCGCATCAGACCACGCACAAAGCGATGGCCGATCTTTTCTCCATCTGCATTGATTTGCATCCGAACCGCGATGCAGGTTCGCGGAACGCCCTGATGCAAAGAACACAGGTCGCCTGACAGACGATCCGGCAGCATGGGCACCACTCGGTCCGGAAAATAACTGGAATTACCGCGTTTGCGCGCCTCGCGATCCAGCGCAGTGCCCGGCTGCACATAAGCCGCGACATCTGCAATGGCGACCCAGATGACGTGGCCGCCGGGATTGCCGGGATCATCGTCGGCATGGGCATAACACGCATCATCGTGATCGCGCGCATCCGAAGGATCGATGGTCAGCAATGGCATGTCCCGCAGGTCTTCCCGACCTTTCAGGCCCACGGGCTTGGCGGCGTCAGCCTCTTTAATCACCTGATCAGGAAAATCGTCCGGGATTCCATGCTGATGTATTGCGATCAGCGACACTGCCTTTGGGGCGGTGGGATCGCCCAGCCGTTCGACAATGCGCGCACGAGGCAACCCCATGCGGGTTTTGGGGCCGGCCTGTTCGGCTTCTACCAGCTCTCCGTCTTTTGCGCCCAGCAACGCGCCGACAGGAACTTGCCATTCGGTCCGGCCCGTTTTGTCGATCGGTACGATCCGTCCACCCTCGGCGCCTTTGCGAAAAATGCCGACGATCCGACGCGGGTTGGTTCCGATCCGACGGATCAGGCGGGCTTCGTAATTGTGATCCTCTTCATGCACAACGGTCAGACGCGCCAGTATGCGGTCCCCTTCGCCCAAGGCCGGGTCGCTGGCACGTGCCACGATCAGGACGATCGGTTCGACGCCTTCGCCCTGCCATTCCAGAGGCCGGGCAAACAGATCACCGTCGGCATTCGGGGCCTTTACCTGCAACACGCTGACCGGCGGCAGACGATCCGGATCGCGATAGCTGCGTTTGCTCTTTTCCAGATGCCCGTCGGCCTCAAGCTCTTTGAGTATGCGTTTGAGGTCGATCCGGGCCGCGCCTTTGATACCAAAGGCTTTGGCGATGTCGCGTTTCGAGGTCAGCGTGGGGTTTGCCGAGATCCAGTCCAGGATCTCGTGCTTGGTGGGGATGCGAGTCATGAGATCGGCGTAACACGGCGACGCGACCGCGTCATGACCAAAAAGCAACGCTATGGTTCAGCTTTGCAGGTCAGCCAGTGTATCGACATCGCGCAGGTGGTCCAGCATCGCGATTCGATCACCCGGTACAGATGCCAGCGTATCCGCCAGCGCGTGTTCCGTGGACCAGCGCACATCCTGAAAAAGCCCCGTTGGCAAAGCTGCGGTGCGTTGCGCCCCAACCAGCCAGTATCCACCATCCGGGGCTGGTCCAAAGACCCATTGCGATCGACCCAGAGCCCGAAATGCGCGCGCAACGTGACCGCGCGTGATGCCGGGTATATCCGCCCCGATCAGGCAGACCGGTCCTTTTGGCGCAATGCGCAACATACGACCCATGCGGTCGCCCAGATCACCACGGCCTTGCGGAACGCGCGGCAGATCGGCAGGCCAGACACGGCTGACATGGCCCTGCTGGTCGGGTGACACAGCCAGCACGATACGCCAGCGCGGATCACGCAGGCGCCGGATCAGCGACCCTGTCTGGTGACGAAACCACCAAGCGGCACCAACCATGCCGATATCTCGCCCAAGTCGGGTTTTGACGCGACCCGGGCGCGGCTCTTTGACCATGATAACCAGTGTGCGTATCATGGCTCAGGCGAAATAATCCCGCAAAATTCTGGAATATACTGCCTTCAGCTGCCCGATCTGCGCCACCTCGACGCATTCGTCGACCTGATGCATGGTTTTGCCAACCAGACCAAATTCAACCACCGGACAATGCGCCTTGATGAACCGCGCATCCGATGTGCCGCCTGTTGTCGACAAATCGGGCTGCACCCCGGTTTCGTCCAAAACGGCCTGTGCCACCAGATCCGACAATGGTCCCGGCGGAGTCAGAAAACTCTCACCGGAAATCTTGATCCGCATATCAATCCCGACATCATAGCTGTCGGCGACAAAAGCAACTTCGGTATTCAACCATTCGCTGAGGCTGGCGCCCGAGTGCAGATCGTTAAAGCGGATGTTCACAGCAGCCGTACATTGGGCGGGAATGACGTTTGTTGCGGTGTTGCCGGTATCAATGGTCACAACCGCCAGCGTTGACGCATCGAAATGTGCGCTGCCCCGGTCCAGTTCGTGACCAGCCAGCTGATGCATCAGATGCGCCATTGCCGGCAGCGGGTTTTTGGCGCGATGCGGATAGGCGGAATGGCCTTGCGAACCTGTCACCGTGAACCAGGCGGTCATCGACCCACGTCGTCCAATTTTGATCATCTCGCCCATGTGTTCGGGGCATGTGGGTTCCCCCACCAGACAGACGGACATGCGCTCGCCTGTTTTGGTCATATGGTCCAGCAAAGCCGTGGTTCCATCCTTGGCATCGCCTTCCTCATCGCCGGTTATGGTCAGGATGATGGCGCCGTCTGGCGGGGTGTGACGGACAAAATCCACCGCCGCAGCCACAAAGGCCGCCACACCGGATTTCATGTCCGTTGCGCCGCGGCCATACATGATGCCGTCACTTATCTCGGCCCCAAACGGCGCTTTGGTCCAGGCGCCGGTGTCTCCGACCGGCACAACATCTGTATGACCGTTGAAGCCGAAACTGCGATCGTGACCTTTTGACCCCCAGCGGGCGAACAGATTGCAGATACCGCCCCGATCCACACGGGTGCACTCGAAACCGGCATCCGACAGCAGCCGTTGCAGCAGGACCAGTGCTCCGCCTTCCTCGGGTGTGACCGAAGGGCAACGGATCAGGTCCGCCGTCAGTTGTACTGGATCAGTCATTTCGGGCCCCTTGCAGGTTCTCACGGTCAGGTTCGCACACAGATTCAACGATTTGACATGATTGCCAACCCCGTCAGTCAAATTTCCCTGTGTCATTTTATCGGCACCCCGACCTAAGTCGGACAGAAAACAGAGCAATTGACCCAAAGGCGATCTTGCCGTGACGCACACATTCGCGTTACAGCGCCGCGAAACAGGTGAATAGACAATGAAGCGTTTGCTTTTCGCACTGATCTGCCTGACGGTCGCCGTTCTTGCACAGCAAAGCCAGGCCCAGTCCCTTACGGTCACCACAGTGACCCGACCTCCGTTTTCCTATGTCGAAGACGGGGTATCGACCGGGTTCTCGATGGAATTGCTCGAGGCGTTGGCCGAGTCGCTGAACTGGACCTACACGATTGAACGGGTCGAGGCTTTTTCGGATATGCTGGACGCGGTTCAGGACGGGTCCGCCAATCTGGCAATCGCCAATATCTCGATCACCGCTTCACGCGAAACCCAGATGGATTTCACCCAACCGATCTTTGAAGCGGGTTTGCAGATCATGGTCCCGTCCGATGCGGTACGGCGGCCGTCACTGATGCAGGCACTGTTGTCGGTCGAGCTGTTTCTGGCGATCGGTCTTGCCTTTGCCATACTGCTGGGTGGCGGCATGTTGATGTGGGGCTTTGAACGTCGCGCACAGCCCTATTTCGACCGGAAACTGAACGAAGCCTGGTTTCCGTCTTTCTGGTGGGCGCTGAACCTGGTGGTCAATGGCGGGTTCGAGGAACGCATGCCCAGAACCCCCTTTGGCCGGATGCTGGGCGTGGTGCTGGTGGTATCGTCCCTGTTCATCGTGTCGGTTTTTACGGCCCGCATCACCTCGGTCATGACGGTAGACGCAATCACGGGAAACGTGAATTCGGTGAACGACCTGTACGGCAAGAATGTAGGAACGATCTCGGGCTCGACCGCCGCAAGCTTTCTGACCCGCCGCGAGATCGAGTTTTCCGGCTATCCGGGCCTGAATGAACTGCTGGATGCGTTCAGGGCCGAAGATCTTGACGCCGTGGTGTTTGACGCGCCGATCCTGTCTTATTTTGCCGCGCATGAGGGGCGCAGGATTGCAACGATGACCGGCGGGATTTTTCTACGAGAGAATTACGGTATCGCCTTTCCGACCGGGTCGCCTTTGGTCGAGGATGTCAATCAGGCTTTGCTGGCTCTGCGCGAAGACGGCACCTATGACGAAATCTACCGCAAGTGGTTCGGGTCGCGGAACTAAACCTGCCGATCTTCCGTGTAAAACGGTGTCATCTGTGCGACGATAACCGCGTTTTCATCCAGCGCGCGCTGCATCAGGGCACGTTCTTCAGGTGCGATATCGTGGCCTTGCGCTTCGCGTTCAGCCAGCGTTCCATATCCGGTCACATCCAAAGGTGCAGTATCCGCCTGTTTCAGGATCGCCACGGTTTCGCGCACAGCTTCGGCTTCGTCCACCCCGCTGGCAAAACACATCAGCGCCGCCCCGGTGGCGCCTTCGGGCAGACCATCGCCGTCCTTGCGGCCGATCTGTACAAGCAGAGTATAAACCTGCTGTCGCGAGGGTTTCTTTTTCTTCTCCATACGCTCGCCCTTAGACGCGGGGCCGGCGATGGTCAAGCTTGCTCAGCCTACCGTTCGGCCGTGGCAAGCTTGATCGCCAGCGCCACAAATATCAGACCCGATATCCGGTTCAGCCATATCTGAACGGCTGGC
>JBCCIK010000087.1:0-14821 GCA_039028255.1 Pseudomonadota bacterium
ACTGGATGTACTACAATCCATTGCCATTTCTTTACCGAATCTGAATTGGAACTAGATGTTGACCCCAAACACATTGTCTCACAGCAAGGCCTGAACGAAATCTCCGAGTTCATCATAGGGCTTGGTAAGGTGCTTAAAAAGAACGTCGTACTGACCGAAGAGAACGCTCCGGCGGCAGTTTGGCTCTCCTATTCCGCAGCAGATGCTCGAATAGCGTTCCGGCACACTTAGCAACGCTTACAAACTCCGAACCCTCGGCCGCCGAAAAACCCCCGCAGGCCGCACAACCAACTCATGCAGCGCCCAGACCAGCGCGTCGACCCGGTCGGGTGAGCCCTGCCCTTCGTACCCCCGCGCGGTCATCTGGCACATCTGCTCTTCCAGCGCGTCCAGCCCGGCCACATGGGCCACACGCCCCTGTTCGTACAAAGCCGCCACAGGCTCGGCCCGCGCGACCTTGCCGCGTGAGGCCCGCACCGCGCGGAACGGGACCAGAGGGTCCACCTGCCGCACCACCTCTTCCACCAGTTGTCCGCCCTGATTGACCTCGGCCACCAGCCGTTCGGCCCCGAATTCATCCATCGCGTCAATCGCCGCCTGCGCCCAGCCCGCCGGGCCAACGCCCTGCACCGTTCGGTCAGCCAGCACATAGGCGCGCCACTCCTCGGGCGGCCCCTGTACCTGAGCCCCCACGACCACGATCCCGCGCGCATCCGCATCCGCCCCCGCCGTCACCGCCGGGTCCAGCGCTACCACGATGCGGTCCAGATCAGGCACCGCCTCAACCCGCGCCGCATCCAACATCGAACCCGTCCACAGCGCCCCCTCGGCATCCGACAGCAGGACCCCGTCCAATTCCTGCCGCCCAAGCCGCGTGCCCGCATAACGCGCGCGTACCTCGGCCAGAAACGACTCCGCCAGATTGGCTCGGTTCGCCTCGGTCGGCGCATGGGTCTGCACCGTGGACGGAGACGCCAGCAACTCTTTCAAAACCTTCACGTTGCGCGGCGTGGTGGTCACACAGACCCGAGGACGGTCCCCCAACCGCAAAGAAAATTGCAACATATCCCAGGTCTCGCCCGCCTTCTTCCATTTGGCCAACTCATCCACCCAGGCCGCATCGAATTGCGGCCCGCGCAGCCCCTCGGGATCATGCGCCGAAAACGCCTGCGCCTCAGCCCCATTTGGCCAGATCAGCTTGCGCTCTGAGGCTTTCCACACGGGCCGACGATCCGGCGGCGAGCACTGCAATATCCCGCTATCGCCAAAGATCATCACATCGCGCACCTGATCAAAGGTCTCGCCCACCAGCGCCACGCGACCGGCCTCACCCTTATTCAACGGCTTGGACCCTTCGACCATGGACCGCACCGACTCAGCCCCGGCCCGCGTTTTACCCGCACCACGCCCGCCCATGATCACCCATGACCGCCAGTCGCCCTCTGGCGGCAATTGATGCGGCAGCGCCCAGAATTCAAACAGGAAAGGGAGGGCGCACAGCCCTCCCTCCCCGATCTCACTCAGAAATCTGTCATGCACCGCAGCAGGCGCGGAGGCGAGCCAACCTGCACCCGATTTCAAATCGAGCGCGCTCAAGGTCGAGCGCATATCCCCCTTGGGCAATTCCGGCTTGTCTGTGATGTTGTTCGACAAAGCTTGTCTCCACTTTCTGGCAAGCTCGGATCAGCCCTTCCAGCTGACCGAGTTGCCTGGCTGAACCAGCAAGATCTGCATCCTCCCCGGCTCCGATCTGCCTGCGCAATTCTTCCGCTGCCTGGCGCAAACCGCGAATGGACATCTCGAGCGACTGCAAAAGTTCCGCCGTGCGTGACATCCGTTCTTCCGGGGTAATCAAAGTCATGTTTGCCTGTGACCTCATGCGTGAGTTTTCTCCGCACGAGAGAGATGAGAAACGGCCGCCGGGTCGCCCCGGGGCCGTTGCCCAGTTCCTCTAGCATGGTACAGTTTCTATACAATTAAGTACGTAAAGTCAATGTGTTACGCAACATCTGCGCAACGGGCACCGCACGCCGAATTAAGAATGACATGCAAAACACGTACGGATTAACCGCGCGCGATCTCCAGAAACGCGGCACTGACGATCAGCCCTGCGCCAACAAGTTCGCGCAGACCAAAAGGCTCACCGGATAACAGCGCGGCCGAGATCAGACCAACCACAACCTCACTCATCAACAGCAAACCCACGCGCGCCGGGGTCAACCTGGTTGCAGGCCAGATGGTCAGATAAATCATCGGCAGGGTGTAAAATGCCGAGATCAAAGCGATCAAAAGGATGCTTTGCAGTGCATCACGTTCCAACAGCGCCACTGCCAGCCCGGACCCGAATGGCAGGCTTATCAAGGACAGGATCAACGCCCCTGAGATAAAGGCAAACACTTGCCCGGATACAGAAATCCCCGATGCGCGGTACAATCCAAGCGTACCCAGGGCCCAGGTCATTCCCGAAATCAATGCCAGCCAGTCACCGGTATTGCGCGGCCAGGGCATGCTCTGATCGTTGCCCAGAACAATGATCATGCCACCCAGGCCGAATAACAGTCCCAGCAATCGTACCGCATCCAGACGTTCGCCCAGAAAAATCAGACCCAGAATGGTTCCCCAGACAGGTGTCAGATAAAACAGCAGGATCGACCGGACGACATCGGTGTACACCAGACTGATTGTGAAAAGGCTGAACGCAGCGCCGGTAAAAGCTCCGCTGAACATCAGACCGCGCCAATCATGGAACACCATCAACCGCTGGCGCCACAGTATCGGCACCATAACGATCAAGGCCGAGGTGTACATCACGATCCCCGGCCAGGCACCGTCCAGGCCCTGGTCCACAAAATAGCGAACCGGGATCCAGTACAGACCCCACATCGCTCCGCCAAACACCAGCGCAATACTGGCTGTCCTGATGTTCGACCCCTGCGTTTCCCTGAGCGCCATCATCAAATCCGACACATGCCTCGTTCGGTGCCAGAACCTAATCCCAGCCGATCACTGTCACCAAAAAACCGAATGGCCGAACGAAAAACAAAAGGCCAGCGGAAAGTTGCCCGGCGTGTGCACCAGCGGACACGACAGCAACACCTGCTTGACAATTCCACCGCAAAGCCGCATGACGCCGCCAAACAGCGCTGAAGCGTGAGCATCGGCGGCGGCACCTTAGTCGCCCCACAGCGCAATCCAACCACAGTTCCCCATCACGCAGGGTTCTAGAAGCGATGACCAGGCTTGCAGGTCTTACCTGCGCGCGTCCCGGTCACGCACCCACCCTGCCTGTCGCGCCAAACGCGCGGCCAGCTTTCAGTGTTCGCGGTCACCCGATCTGCGAATTGTAAAGGAAAAGACTTGTTCGACTTCGATATGCTTGGCCTGGCGCCAGCCTTGAATGATGCGCTCAAACGCGGAAACTTCTCTCAACCCACGCCGATTCAGAACCAGGCCATTCCACTGGCCCTCAAGGGGCATGACATTCTTGGCCTCGCCCAGACTGGCACAGGAAAAACGTTGGCCTTCGGCCTGCCGTTGATCGACCATTTGCTTGCCCAGCCCGGCAAGCCCGCGCCGAAAACCGTCAAGGCGCTGGTGCTGGCACCGACACGTGAATTGGTCAACCAGATCGCCGAAAGCCTGCGCACGCTTACGTTCAAAACAAAACTGCGTGTGGGCACGGTGGTTGGCGGACAGTCCATCAACAAGCAGATTTCGTTTCTGTCACGCGGCACTGACATTCTGGTCGCAACCCCCGGCCGTCTGATCGACCTGATGGAGCGAGGCGCCGTTGATCTGGGTTCGGTGCGCCATCTAGTTCTGGACGAAGCCGATCAAATGCTGGATCTGGGTTTTATCCATGCGCTGCGCAAGATTGCACCGGCTCTTGGTACACCGCGCCAGACCATGTTGTTCTCGGCCACTATGCCCAAACAAATGGAAGAACTCAGCCGCGCGTACCTGACCAATCCGCAACGCGTTCAGGTCGCCCCGCCGGGCAAGGCTGCGGATAAAGTCACACAGGCCGTTCATTTCCTGACCAAGCCTGCCAAGCCCGGCAAGCTTCGCGAAATTCTGTCACAAGACATGGATGCGCTGACACTTGTTTTTGCGCGCACCAAACACGGTGCGGAAAAGCTTATGAAAGGTCTGGTTGCTGACGGGTTCAATGCAGCATCCATTCATGGCAACAAAAGTCAGGGTCAGCGCGATCGCGCGATCAAGGCGTTTCGTACAGGCGAAATCAATGTGCTGGTCGCAACGGATGTCGCCGCGCGCGGCATCGATATTCCCGGTGTTGCTTACGTGATCAACTTTGATCTGCCCGATGTACCGGACAACTACGTGCATCGCATCGGACGCACCGCGCGAGCCGGTCGCGAAGGTGAGGCGATCGCCCTGTGTTCGCCAGAAGAAGTCGATCTGCTGCTTGCCATTCAGAAGACCATGAAAATCGAGATTCCGGTCGCCAGCGGCGCCATGCCCGAGGCCGTTCGGCCCAACAAGCCGTCGCGACGCCCGCACAACCGCCGCCATGGGGGCAAACCGCAGCCGGCAAACGGAACATCCAGGCCTTCACGACCAAAGCGGCGTCGCAACCGGCGCAAGCCAGCGGCATAACCGCCGTCGGGGTGTCATCAGTCAGCGCCGTGTAACCGGCGCTGATACCGAACGGTCCTCGTGCTTAGTTACCCGAGTTCTGATCTGCTTCGATTTCGCGCCATTTTGCAACATTGCGGTTATGCTCCTGCAACGTTTCGGCAAACGCGTGACCGCCCGTGCCATCGGCCACGAAGAACACAAAATCTGTCTCATCCGGGGCTACAGCCGCCTCCAGGCTGGCAAGCCCGGGATTCGCAATCGGGGTTGGCGGCAAACCGTCGATCACATAAGTGTTCCAGGGGGTTGGACGCCGCAGCTCACTGCGCCGCAACCCGCGACCCAAGCTGCCTTGACCTTTTGTGACCCCGTAGATGACGGTTGGGTCCGTTTGCAGCTTCATGCCTTGGTTCAACCGGTTCACAAATACGCTTGCGACCTGCCCACGTTCTTCCGGAACACCGGTTTCCTTTTCGATGATTGAAGCCAGGATCAACATCTCTTCTGGTGTGTCCAAGGGCAGATCAGCCCGGCGGGCCTCCCAAACGGCATTAATACGCGCTTGCTGCGCGTCCTGCATGGCCTGCAATATCCCGTTGCGGTCATCCCCGACCTTCACATCATAACTGTCAGGGGCAAGGGTTCCCTCTGGCGGTATGTCGGCTACGTCCCCGGTCAAAACACCAACGCCCTTCAAGGCTTCAACCACCTGCCAGGACGTCACGCCCTCGGCTACGGACACGCGATAGCGGGTATCCGCATCCGCCCGTTTTTCGGTATATGCGGCGGGCAAATCGCCTTCTGTAGCGTCAAAGGACACAAGCTCGACAAATTCCAGCGTTGCCGGGTCCAGTTCGCGCACGCGGGTTTGTGCACGCGTCACGCCAATACGATACTCGATTTCGGATCCGCAGGTGCTGGCGCCGCTGCTGGTGATCTCATCAATAATCTGCTGCATTGATGCGCGTTCGCGCACCAGAAAACTGCCGGCCTTCAACTGCTGTGCCTTGTCGGTGTAATCGGCGCCCATTCGAAAAACGGTCGCGCTGCTGATCGCGCCCTGATCTTCCAGATCGCGACTGACACGGGTCATGTTGGACCCGCTTTCAACCTGCAGGCAGATTGCCGTTTCCAGTGGCCCGTCGGCTTTGTACTGCGTCTGACCCCACAGGATCAGACCTCCCATCAGGAACAGGCCGACCACCAGAACAGTCAATGCGTTCGATGCCAAAGCCCGCCACATGTCACTCAACCTTTCCGAAGATCACGCTGGCATTGGTGCCGCCAAACCCGAACGAGTTCGATAACGCAACACTGATCTCGCGCTCGCGTTTGGCGTTGGGCGCCAGATCCAGGGCTGTATCGATGGCCGGATTATCCAGGTTGATCGTCGGAGGGGCGACCTGATCGCGGATCGCGAGGATGGAGAAGATGGCTTCGATTGCACCCGCAGCGCCCAACAGATGGCCGGTTGCCGATTTGGTCGATGACATGGTGGCATTTGCCGCATGATCGCCCAACAATCTTTCGACAGCCCCAAGCTCGATCGTATCGGCCATGGTCGAAGTACCGTGCGCATTGATGTAATCGATATCTTTTGGCTCCAGCCCGGCACTGCGCAATGCAGCCCTCATGGACCGCTCGGCGCCGTCACCGTCTTCGGACGGGGCAGTGATATGATACGCGTCACCCGACATGCCATATCCCAGAACCTCGGCATATATCTTTGCGCCACGCGCCTTGGCGTGCTCATAATCTTCCAGAACGACGATTCCCGCGCCTTCCCCCATGACAAAGCCGTCACGATCAATGTCATACGGGCGACTGGCCGACTTGGGATCGTCGCCGTATTTTGTGGACAACGCCTTGCAGGCGTTGAACCCGGCAATTCCGATCTCGCAAATACAGCCTTCGCCACCGCCGGCCACCATCACCTCCGCGTCGCCTGCACGGATGATACGGCTGGCATCGCCGATCGCATGTGCGCCGGTCGAACAGGCCGTGACAACCGAATGGTTCGGCCCTTTGAACCCATGCCGGATCGACACCTGGCCTGATGCCAGATTGATCAATGCGCCCGGAATGAAGAACGGCGAAACCCTGCGTGGACCTTTTTCCTTGATCAGATTGGCGGTGTTTGCAATTGACCCCAGCCCACCGATCCCGGACCCGATCAGTACACCCGTGCGCAGACGATCCTCTTCGTCCTCGGGCAGCCAGTCCGCATCTTTACAAGCCATCTCAGCCGCAGCGATTGAATAGAGAATAAAGTCCTCAATTTTGCGCTGCTCTTTTGGCGGCATCCAGTCATCGGGGTTGAACGTCCCGTTGGTTCCATCACCGCGCGGCACTTCGCAGGCATAGGTCGTCGTGACCCCGCTTGCCTCGGCATCGAACTGCGTGATCGGGCCTGCGCCTGACTCTGCGTTCAGAATACGCGACCAGGTTTCCTCGACCCCGCTGGCCAAAGGAGTGACCAATCCCAGACCGGTTACAACGACTCTGCGCATGAAGTGCCTCTTGCCTGCTTCCTGTTATGAGAACCGCTCATACCCCGGCCCGGGGTCCGGGGGCAAGAGCAACAGCATATTCGCAACCGGCATCCTGCCGCCGATGCAGTGCCGGACACCGGGGCCGGGCGCAAGCAATACACCGCGCCCGCCGCGAACCGTGTTTTGACATCGCCAAACCTGCGATCCGGCAGGGTTACTGAAATTGCGCGACCGGCTCGTGGGCTGCTGCTGCGACGTTCAGAACATCGGACAGATCGACCGTTTTACGAAACAATGCCCGTCCCACCAATGCGCCGGCAATGTTGGAAATATAGGCCAGACGCGAGATATCATCCGCCGTGCGCACAACCCCGCTGGCAATCACCGGCGTCCGGGAATGCTGAGCCAAACCGGAGATCAAGCCCAGCTGCGCTTCGACATCTTCCATGTCGCTGTCGATATCGGTGACCAGTATGGCGGCGAAAGGCGTATCGGCGAACGCATCTATAAAGGCTTCGGGGCTGAACGCGCTTTGACTGCGCCAACCATCGGTCATGACCGAGCCTTTCCACACATCCACGGCCAGCACAATCTGATCGGGATACAGCTTGGCCAGTTCCTTGACCAGGTTCGGTTCCCAGGCGGCCAGTGTTCCGATCACGATGCGCCCTGCCCCTTTGTCGATCCAGTGCTCGACATGCTCACGGGTCCGCATTCCGCCGGCAAGCTGCACGGGCATTTCTGCGGTTCGAATGATCTCTTCAACCAGGTTCGCATTGGTGTCGCGACCTTCGATTGCGTCAAAATCGGTCAGGTGCATCCACTCGGCCCCGGCTGCAGACCAGCTGCGCGCCGTGTCCACCGGGTTGACATGCCAGATCATCGCATCTTCCAGACGGCCCTTGTCCAATGTGACACAGCGCCCGTTCTGAAGCTCCATCGTGGGGTAAATTCTCATGAGCTCTGTCCTCCGCTCACTCACTCTGAATATTCAGAATACCATACCCAAGGGATTTCTTCCCGCTTTGATCGGGATCGGCACAGTTTGGTCCTTTTGCGGCATTGTTGCGCGCAGGCGGAATTATGCTGGTGACGGGGGCCCGTCCCGGCGCATCAGATGAACCGGGGTGTTTTTATACTCCGCGTCGCGCATCGATACATAGCCAAGTTTTCCGGCCAGTTTTTGCGATGACGAACTGCGCGCGCTTATCATTGCGACCAAAGGCCCGTGAATGACGCGGTCGAACCAGTCATGCGCAGCCTGTGCGGCTTCATATCCCAAACCTTGCCCATGAGCTTCGGGGGCCAGCACCCAGCCTGCTTCGGGGTATGGATCAAAATCGTCGCCCATGCCGCGATCGACATAAAAGAAACCTGCCTGACCAATCAGGCGTCGATTCGACTGTTGCTGAACGCCCCACTGACCAAATCCGGCCATTTGCCAGTGTCCGGCATTGCGTAAAAATGAATCCCAGGCTTCGCCGCGCGATTTGGGCGCACCGCTGATATGTTCGACGACACAAGGGTCTCGCCAAATCTCTGCGAACCGATCGAAATCTTCGGGGCGCATCGCGCAAAGCGTCAAACGCGCTGTATTGATCATGGGGGTAGATCTTATCATGCCCGGCCCGCGTGGAATAATGCCTCAGCGGAAACAGTGCTAAGGTATCACAGGCCGTGCAAGCCCGAATTGGAAACAGGCACAAAAAAACGGCGCCTCCGTTGCCCGGAAGCGCCGCTTTGTCAGATGCGAGCCGTTCAGGACGCTTCGCTGATAAACTTGACGGCGTCGCCAAAGGTCTGAATGGTCTCGGCCGCGTCATCGGGGATCTCGATGCCGAATTCCTCTTCGAAGGCCATGACCAGTTCAACGGTGTCCAGGCTGTCTGCGCCCAGATCGTCGATGAACGATGCGTTTTCTGCCACTTTGTCTTCTTCAACACCCAGGTGCTCAACAACGATCTTTTTTACGCGATCTGCGACGTCGCTCATGTCTATTCCTCATTCCTTTTCAGGGCGATCTGCCCGGTTCTGCCCTTGCCCGCTCGGGATGGACTTTGTGTGCCCTTTCCGGGCGGTTTGAGTCCCGGAAGACCGGGAAAGTACAAGGCCGACCCGAACGACCGGGCCCTGTTTGGATGCGCCGCCTATAGCACAGACAACGCACAAGGCAAACGCTTTCGCGTGCGCATCGAAACGCGCTCACAACATGGCCATACCGCCATTCACATGCAAGGTACTGCCGGTAACATAGCCTGCTTCGGGACTGGCTAGGTACAGAACGGCCGCCGCAATTTCAGACGGCTTGCCCATGCGTCCGGTCGGAATCTGCTGTAAAATTCCGGCCTTCTGATCATCCGTCAGCTTGTCGGTCATCGCGGTTTCGATAAAGCCCGGCGCAACCGCGTTGGCGGTAATGCCACGGCTTGCAACCTCAAACGCCAGGGATTTTGTCATACCCACCATGCCCGCCTTGGAGGCCGCATAGTTGACCTGTCCGGGATTGCCCGTGGCGCCGACCACGGATGAGATGTTGATGATCCGACCCCAGCGCGCCTTCATCATGCCACGCAGCACGCCTTTGCACAGCATGGCCGTGGCGGTCAGGTTGACGTCGATCACGCTTTGCCAGTCTTCGTCAGACATACGCATGAACAAGTTGTCGCGTGTGATGCCCGCGTTGTTGACCAGAATATCGACGGACCCCATCGCCTCAGCCGCCTGTTTCGGCAAGGCGGCAACGGCCTCGGGATCACCCAGATTGCACGGCAGCAAATGAACATGTTCACCCAGCTCATCCGCCAGAGCCTGCAACGGATCAACCCGTGTCCCGGACAGGCCAACCGTCGCGCCCGCCGCGTGCAGCGCCCGTGCGATATCGCCCCCGATACCACCCGAAGCTCCTGTGATCAGAGCATTCTTTCCAGTCAATTCAAACATTCCGTTTCCCTTGTACTGTGCCCGCGTCGGGGCGCATGTTGTGCTTATGAATCAGATTCAAGTATCTTTTCAATATCATCGGGGCTGCCGATAGTTTTGCCCGCAACGGAACGGTCAATCTTGCGGATCATTCCCGACAGCGCCTTGCCGGCGCCGATTTCCCAAGTTTCGGTCACGCCTTTTGCAATCATGTATTCCACACTCTCACGCCAGCGGACGGATCCCGTGACCTGTTCGACCAGCAATTGACGGATCAGATCAGGATCGGTCACGGCCTCGGCACGTACATTGGCCACAACCGGCACGGAAGGGGTCTTAATCTCGACCACGGCCAGAGCGTCGGCCATCACATCTGCCGCTGGCTGCATCA
Source organism: Pseudomonadota bacterium (assembly GCA_039028255.1). GTDB lineage: Bacteria > Pseudomonadota > Alphaproteobacteria > Rhodobacterales > Rhodobacteraceae > Ruegeria. The sequence continues at coordinate 10,402 of JBCCIK010000087.1, forward strand.
GCGCACAATGGAAAGGCGCACTTACCGGCAACATCACGGCGCGCTTGGCGCCCTTTTCCTTGGCAATCTCGGCGGCGCGCTCAACCGCTGCCGTTGCACCCGACACAACCACCTGACTGGGATCGTTGTCATTGGCCGCCTGACACACCTCGCCTTGCGCGGCCGCATCTGCCACGGCGCGTACGGTCTCCAGATCCAAGCCAAGTATCGCGGCCATCGCGCCTTTGCCGACCGGAACGGCGCTTTGCATCGCCTGGCCGCGTGTGCGCAACAGGCGCGCCGTGTTGGCAACAGACAAGGCCCCCGCCGCCGCCAAGGCCGAGTATTCGCCCAATGAATGTCCTGCGACAAATGACGCCTTGTCGATCGAAAGCCCGCGCGATTCCAGCGCACGCATCGCGGCGATCGATGTGGCCATCAATGCGGGTTGCGCGTTCCGGGTCAATGTCAGATCGGCAATATCGCCCTCCCAGATCATCTGGCTCAGCTTTTCATCAAGCGCATCGTCGACTTCGTCGAACACAGCCTGCGCAGCCGGGTAAGCGTCGGCCAAAGCCTTGCCCATTCCAATGGCCTGGGCACCCTGCCCTGGGAAAACGAACGCGCGTGTCATTGCAACCTCATGGATGACGTTAGGTTGCGGCAGGGTGTAAACCGCCACGTGTCGCGGCACAAGCAAATGGCGCGGTCTGCATTCTGGCACTGTGACTGTGCGCGTGCTTGCACTTGCCACACGGCGGCCTGTCTTTAGGTTTGACTCAGCTAAACTTTCCAGGAGCGTTCGCTCGATGTCATCGACCAACACCTTCTCCAGCTACGACAGCGTTGCAAAAACCTTTCACTGGCTGACGGCCCTGCTGATCTTCACCGCTTTGCCACTCGGCTGGATCGCAAATGATCTGGCGTATGCCATCTATGATCCGAATATCGCCAGCACCGAGGCCGATATCGCAACCGCGGCACGGTTGTTCTCGCTGCACAAGACGGTGGGGGTCGCGGTGTTCTTCGTGGCACTGGCCCGTATTCTGTGGGCGATCACACAAACAAAGCCGGGGCTCTTGAACGCCGACAACAAGCCCGAGGCGTTTGCGGCCGAAACTGTACACTGGTTGCTGTATGCGTCCCTGGTGCTTGTCCCTTTGTCCGGCTGGGTTCATCACGCTGCGGCCGAGGGCTTTGCGCCTATTTTGTGGCCATTTGGTCAGAACCTGCCATTTGTGCCGAAGTCACCCGAACTTGCGGAATGGACGGCCAGTCTGCACTGGCTGTTTATCTGGGTTCTGGCAGGATCGCTGGGACTGCATGTCATGGGTGCCCTGAAACACCATGTTGTCGACAAGGACAGCACGCTGCGGCGCATGCTGCCGGGTCAGTCGAACGCGCCTCGCCCCCCGCAGCAGCATCACTCTGCCCTGCCGGTTGTTGCAGCTTTGATGGTCTGGATTGCAGTACTTGCAGGCGGTCTGGGTCTTGGGGTTTTTTCGACTCATTCCGCCGCCGGGACGGACGCCGCCGAACTTGCTGACGTGCAGTCAGACTGGCAGGTGCAGGAAGGCACGCTGGCCTTGACCATCACTCAGCTAGGCAGCCCCGTCACAGGCAGTTTTGCCGATTGGACAGCCGCCATCACCTTTGACGATATCGCTGAACCCGGTCTTGCAGGATCGGTTGACGTCACAATTGCCATCGGTTCGCTCAGCCTGGGCACCGTGACGGATCAGGCCATGGGCGCAGACTTTTTTGACAGCGGTACGTTCCCCACCGCCACTTTCTCGGCCGACATTTTCAAGACCCAGGACGGTTACGAGGCGCGCGGCCCTCTGACAATACGCGACAAAACCGTCGATATCGTCCTGCCATTTTCCCTTGCGCTTGAAGATGAAACCGCCGTGATGCGCGGAGCATTGCAACTGAACCGATTGGATTTCGAAGTTGGTGCGTCCATGCCCGCCGAAGATTCGCTGGCCTTTGCCGTGGACGTTACGGTCGAATTGACGGCAACGCGCGCGCAATAGGCATCGCACAAAAAAACCGCCGGGTGCAGCAGCGCCCGGCGGTTTCTTGAATTTGTGGGGCGGCTATTCGGCCTTCTGTGCCTCGATGGAAATCTGAACCTCGACATCATCGCTGACAAAAGGGGCGAACTGGCCCAAGTCGAATTCACTGCGGGTCAGCGTTGTTGTCGCGTTGAACCCGGCCCAGGGCTTATTGGCCATCGGGTGCTGATCAACCTTGTTCAGCTTGGCGTCCAGAACCACCGACTTTGTCACGCCGTTCATGGTCAGATCGCCGGTTATGTTGGCTGTGTCCTCACCCGTCAGTTCGATCCCCGTCGAAGTGAAGGTAATCAGGTCGCCTTCGGATGCACCAAAGAAATCCTCGGTCATAAAGTGATCTTCGCGCGGCTTCCAGCCCGTGAACATCTCCAGAACCGGCATTGACACACTGACGGTCGAAGCAGCCGGATCGTCCTGATCGAACATGATCTCACCCTCAAATCCTGAGAACATGCCGTAGGTGGTCGAAAAACCGAGATGATCGTAACTAAAGATGACCTGGCTGTGGCTGGGGTCGAGAACATATTTTTCAGCGCTGGCAAAGGCCGCAGTCGCCGACAGGGTCAATGCAGCAGCAAAAAGGGTGGATTTCATGACAGTCTCCGCGTGTTGTGAATGCAAGCCTTGAAGGTTGCTCACAATGAAAATGTGCCGCCCAGGGGCGGCAAACAAGTTTTTTTGATTCACAAACTCTGTTCCTATTTGAACAGAATAAAAATCAGGCGAAAATTGTTACGCTTTGGCTCAGTTGGCCTCTCAGCGCTCGGCTGACATCCGCCGATTGCAACGGCAGTTTCATCAGCAGACTGCCATCGACATCAAACAGCTGCACTTCGTCGTCCTCGAACTTGGCACCACCCAGTGTATCGTAGCTGCGGCGCAAAACGGTCTGCGGGCGACCATTCTCGTTTTTCTGCAAAACCCGCACTTCGCGGCGGATAGGGTCGAAATACGCGTCCGGGCGAGGGTCCATACGCTCGATCGTCAGCAGGCTGACCCCGACCAAAAGAAACAGCATCGACGCTGCCAGTTTGATTGGCCAAACCTCGGCACCGATCACCGATCCGGGCATAAGCCACATGGAAAAGGCCGATACGATCATAAAGGCTCCGATGGCGCGTGCCAGGAAAATCCGGGCTTTCCAATTTGCGGCAAAGGCAATCTTGACCGGTACCGAATGTTCAAAGCCAGCGCGGGGCGCCTGCTTGGCAAGAGTGTTTGTGTTCGTCGCGGTCATAGCAATTCACCCTGTCTTAATGAAGTTACCGTCATGGGTTCAATCTGTCCGGCTAGTGTCCGGTTTGATTAACAACCTTGAGCCGAAAAGCGTCAGGAATTGGGCGGCCCAAAGGAATTTGGGCGACTTCACCAAGGCAGGCTGGCGGGGACTTGTCCCGGCCGCTCAAACGTGTATACGAGGCCATCCTTCGCTTAGCACATGAATCGCGCAGCCTCTCGTGGCAGGGTCGCGAAGGATCAGATGACCCGGCCTTTGAAATGCGCCTTGATATAAACAGGAGTGCACATGCCACTGTATGAGCATGTAATGATCGCGCGTCAGGATCTGTCCAACGCGCAGGCAGAAAGCCTTGTCGAACATTTCGGCACCGTTCTGGCTGACAACGGCGGCAACGTCGTCGACAGCGAGTACTGGGGCGTCAAGACGATGGCCTACAAGATCAACAAGAACCGCAAAGGCCATTATGCCTTCCTGAAAACCGATGCCTCTGCGGGCGCGGTTCAGGAAATGGAACGGCTGATGCGCTTGCATGATGACGTCATGCGCGTTCTGACCATCAAGGTCGACGCCCATGCCGAGGGCCCCTCGGTCCAGATGCAGAAGCGCGATGAGCGCGAAGGCCGCCGCGAGCGCCGTTGATCAACGCCTGACGAAAGGACATAAACCATGGCCGCAAAACCATTTTTCCGCCGCCGCAAGGTCTGCCCGTTCTCGGGTGAGAACGCGCCGAAAATCGACTACAAAGACACTCGTCTGTTGCAGCGCTATATCTCTGAGCGTGGCAAGATCGTACCGTCGCGGATTACCGCCGTTTCGGCGAAAAAGCAGCGTGAACTGGCCCGTGCGATCAAACGCGCCCGGTTCCTTGCCCTGCTGCCCTACGCTGTGAAGTAAGGAGAGACTGATATGCAAGTTATCCTTCTGGAACGCGTTGCGAAACTGGGTCAGATGGGCGACGTCGTCGACGTCAAATCTGGCTACGCCCGCAACTTCCTGCTGCCTCAGGGCAAAGCACTGAGCGCGTCGAGCCTGATTGTAGGTCTAAAGACTAAAAGGCAGACCTTGGTCGACGAATCGCATGCCTTTCATAGTAAGCTCGTACTCCCCAGACCATGCGTTTCAG
>JBCCIK010000088.1:0-14724 GCA_039028255.1 Pseudomonadota bacterium
ATCCTCGGGGGGGATCGCACCGCAGGTGCGATGGGGGGCAGACAGCCCCCCACCTTGGTCGGTTTCAAAGTCGCTCGATGGCAATGGCAATTCCCTGCCCGCCGCCAATGCACATGGTGATCAACCCCCGGGACCCACCTATACGCTCGAGCTCGTACAGCGCCTTCAATGTGATGATTGCTCCGGTTGCCCCAACCGGATGACCCAGGGCAATCGCTCCTCCGTTCGGGTTCACTTTGTCCGCGGACAGCCCCAGTTCCTGATTGACGGCCAATGCCTGTGCTGCAAACGCCTCATTGCTTTCGATTACATCAAAATCATCAGCGGACAGCCCGGTTCTTTCAAATAGGTTCCGAACCGCCGGAACCGGGCCGATGCCCATGACCTCCGGCCGCACCCCGGCATGCGCATAGCCGACAATCCGCGCCTTGGGCGTCAGCCCGGCCTGTTCTGCCGCGTTTGCCGTAGCAAGCACCATGGCCGCCGCACCGTCGTTGATACCCGATGCGTTGCCCGCCGTGACCCGACCGTCCTTTTTGAACACGGGCCGCAATCCGGCCAAGGCGTCCGGCGTCGTCGCCTTTGGGTGCTCATCCACCTTGAAGTCGACCATGTCCCGCTTGATCCTGACCTGAACCGGCGCGATCTGGCTTTCGAAATATCCTGCGTTAATGGCTGCCTCTGCCCTGGTCTGGCTGGTCAGAGCAAAAGCATCCATCTGCGCCCGGCTGATTTGATGTTCATCGGCCACATTTTCCGCTGTCACACCCATGTGCCCGGTTCCGAACGGACAGTTCAGTGCGCCCAGCATCATGTCCAGAGAGCTGACGTCACCCATCTTGGCACCCCAACGCGCCTCGGGCACAATATAAGGGCTGCGCGACATGCTTTCGGCACCACCTGCCAGGGCAAACTCGGCATCGCCAAGCATCAGGGACTGCATCGCCGAAACAATCGCCTGAACCCCGGACCCGCATAGCCGGTTCACATTCATTGCCGGTGTACCGTTGGGAATACCCGCCTGTATTGCGGCCACGCGCGACAGGTACATATCGCGCGGCTCCGTGTTGATCACATGGCCAAACACAACATGGCCGATCTGGCCACCTTCGACCCCCGACTTTTCAAGCGCCGCCTCGGCAGCAACGGTCGCCAGATCAATCGGCGCGGTCGACGCCAACGCGCCGCCAAAGGTGCCAATCGCGGTTCGCGCACCATCAAGAATCACGATGTCTGTCATGTTGAGTCTCCTCTTGCGGTTTGGCGACACAATGCACCTGCCGGCTCAGGCTGTCCCATGGGACGTCCCGTCACAAGCAGAATTGACATCGGTGTATGAAACGCGCATGAAATTCCGCCATGACGGAAAACACTGACGATATCCTGACACGCCTGCCCGCCCGACTGAAAGACGCACGGCGCGCCAAGGGCCTTTCGCTTGAGGCAGTGGCCAATCTAAGCGGGGTATCCCGGTCCATGGTCAGTCAGATTGAAAGAGGTGAAAGCAGCCCGACCATCTCGACCCTGTGGAACCTGACGCGGGCGTTGCAGGTGGATTTTGCCGGGCTGCTGGATGACACGGACAGCACTGATGAAATCGAAGTGCTCAGACAATCCGAAGTTCCCAAGATCGACAATATGGGGCGCAACTGTCGGATCAGCATTCTGTCTCCACCAGAGGAAGCTGGCGGCCACGAAGTTTATGACATCCGGTTCGATCCGCAGGGCGCGCTGAACAGTCAGCCGCACGCGCGCGGAGCCCGCGAACAACTGACCGTACTGGAAGGCAACGTGCGCATAAGGTCAGGGTCGGTTGAATCCAGCCTTGGTCAGGGCGACACGGCCCGCTACGCGGCAGATGTTGCCCATTCCATTGCATCCGACGGCCCGGCGCGGGTCTTTCTGATCGTAAAAAACGCCTGAGACGAGCCGATTTCCGCCTTTACGGATATCTTTCCGTGATTACGTAAATCTCCTATTTGGGAATCATATCCGCTATGTTAGATATACGACTCAAAGCTGGGAGCTCGTCATGGCAGATGCATTCTTGTCTCATATCTCACAGATACTTGCGCAGATCGAAACCGAAGGTCTTTACAAGCGCGAGCGCATGATCACCTCGCCTCAGGGCGGTGAAATCACGGTGGGCGACCGGCGGGTCATCAATTTATGCGCCAACAACTATCTGGGTCTGGCCGATCATCCCGCGTTGATCGACGCCGCCAAATCCGCAATGGGCCCCAAAGGGTTCGGCATGGCGTCAGTGCGATTTATCTGCGGGACGCAGGATATTCACCGCGCGTTAGAGCAAAAGCTGGCGGCTTTCCTGAACACGGATGATGCGATCTTGTTCGCTGCCTGCTTCGACGCCAATGGCGGATTGTTCGAACCCCTTCTGGGGCCAGAGGACGCCATCATCTCGGACAGTCTGAATCACGCCTCGATCATCGACGGCGTGCGGCTGTGCAAAGCCCGGCGCTATCGCTATCAGAACAATGACATGAACGATCTGGACGCCCGGCTGAAACAGGCGCGCGCGGACGGGGCGCGACATGTCATGATCGCCACTGACGGCGTGTTTTCAATGGACGGCTATCTGGCCAACCTGCCACAGATCCGCGAACTGGCCGACACATACGATGCCATCGTCATGGTCGATGACTGCCATGCCACAGGCTTCATGGGGCCAAACGGGGCCGGAACACCGGATCATTTCGGCGTCGATGTGGACATTCTGACGGGAACCTTGGGCAAGGCTCTTGGGGGCGCAATCGGCGGCTATATCGCAGCGCGCCAGCCGGTGATCGACCTGCTGCGTCAGCGGGCACGGCCTTATCTGTTCTCGAATTCGCTGCCACCTTCCATCGTCGCTGCGGGGCTTGAGGCGGTGCGACTGGTTGAAAATGGCGATATGCTGCGCGCCCGGCTTTTTGGCAACGCGCAATATTGGCGGGCAGGGCTTGAAAAACTGGGGTTCGATCTGCTGCCGGGCGAACACCCGATCATCCCGGTCATGCTCGGCGAAGCCACTTTGGCACAGGACATGGCGTCTCGCCTATTTGACGAGGGTGTCTATGTCTCAGGCTTTTTCTTTCCTGTCGTACCACGCGGTCAGGCGCGCATCAGGACACAGATGAACGCGGCGCTAACCAAAGACGAACTGGACACGGCGTTGGCCGCGTTCGGCAAGGTCGGAACGGATCTGGGAGTCATCTGATGCGACCCAATACAATGAAAGCGCTGGAAAAGTCCAAACCTGAGGAAGGGCTTTGGATGGTGCAGGCTCCGGTACCAGAGATCGGTCCTGATGATGTACTGATCCGCGTCCATACAACCGGTATCTGCGGAACCGATATCCATATCTGGAATTGGGACGACTGGGCTGCTGCAACGGTACCCGTGCCGATGATCACCGGCCATGAATTTGCAGGTGAGATTGTTGAAACAGGGCGCAATGTGACCGGGCTTGAAATCGGTCAGCGCTGTTCGGGCGAAGGTCATCTGATCACCACCGACAGCAGACAAAGCCGCGCAGGCAAGTTTCATCTTGACCCGGGCACGCGCGGAATCGGTGTCAATGAACAGGGCGCATTTGCCCAATACCTCAAGCTGCCCGCCTTCAACGTGGTTCCCTTGCCCGACGATGTACCGGATGAGATAGGCGCCATTCTCGACCCATTGGGCAATGCCGTGCACACAGCGCTGAGTTTTGACCTGCTGGGCGAGGATGTGCTGATCACTGGGGCGGGGCCGATCGGTATCATGGCCGCCGCTGTTGCCCGGCATGCTGGCGCGCGCAATGTGGTGATCACGGATATCAACTCTGATCGGCTCAAGCTGGCCGGACATGTTGTATCGACCGCACGGACTGTTGACGTTGGTCGGGAAGATTTGAACGATATCATCGCCGAGCTTGGCATGAAGGAAGGGTTCGATGTCGGGCTGGAAATGTCCGGCTCTCAGATCGCTTTGGATCAAATGGTCGAAGCGCTGGTCATGGGTGGTAAGATCGCGTTGCTGGGAATCCCGCCCGGCCAATCACCGGTCGATTGGTCTCGGATTGTGTTCAAGGCAATCACCATCAAAGGCGTTTATGGGCGTGAAATGTTTGAAACCTGGTACAAGATGATTGCCATGTTGCAAAATGGTCTGGATGTCAGCCGCGTGATCACACATCGCTACGACGTCGACAGGTTCGCCGAAGGTTTTGCAGCAATGAAATCCGGCCAATCCGGAAAGGTGGTTCTTGACTGGACCTGACCCTCTGGAAACCTGCCGCAATGCGTCCTAAGACGTGCAGATGCGGGCCGGGCGCTGACCCGGCGCTTATCAGTCAGGGCGAAACAAAATGCTGTACCGGGGTTTCACACAAGGTGAGTTGGATCAGGAATACTCACCCCGTTCGATGATCGGCGGCGATCCGACACCGTACCTGGACAGCTATGCCGCGCTGAGCGCGCAGTGCCGCGCACAAGTGGAGGTCAGAGAGAATCTGGCCTATGGTGACCGTCCGACACAGGTTCTGGATTACTTTCCGGCACAGCAACCCGGTGCACCGCTGCATGTATTTATTCATGGCGGCTATTGGCAGGCGCTCAGCCAGCGCGAGGCAGCGATGATGGCCCCGGCGTTGATTATCGCCCAGCGTTCCTTTGCAACCCTGAACTACACCCTCGCCCCGGATGCGCGGATCGGAGATATGGTTAACGAATGCCGCGACGCGCTTTTGTGGCTGGCGGCGCAGGCGGAGACGCTGGGGTTTGATGCGTCGCGGATCAGCTTGTCGGGACACAGCGCCGGGGCGCAGTTGGTCAGCATGATCATGGCCGGTGCCGCAAACGATCTGGCGCGGGCCGGATTGCGGGTGCGCGATGTGCTGCTGATCAGCGGTGTGTACGATTTGGAACCGATCAGCCTGACGCCGGTCAATGACACCCTGCAACTGACCCCGGTGGAGGTGAATGACCTGTCTCCCATCCGCCATCTGCCCCGCCCCGGGCCGCGGTACCACGTGATCGTTGCGGAACGGGACACGCCCGAGTTCATCCGCCAAAGCCGCGACTACGCCGAGCTGCTGCGCAAGGCCGGGCATTCTGTCAGTTTCGATCTGAAAAAGGGCATGCAGCATTTCGATATCATCATGCATCCCAGTACGTTTTTGCCCGCATCCCGGTAGTCAGATGTTTTGGACAACAAATCGGTTTGGCTGTTGCAGGACACTCCGAAAAACGGCTGCAAATCAAATATTTGCCTCACAGCCAGGAGTATCCGAACTAAACCTACAGTGCAGATTGGCCCAGCATCGCCGGGGCATCAAAGATGTCTCCCATCTGCTGCCCTCGTTTTGGCCACAGGCTGATTTGTGGGGTTTACCGGTGTCCAAACTCGATGCTAGCTTGCCGCAGAACTCACAGGTCGCGACGTTCGCAACAGACATTTGCGACTATGCGAACTGACCTTGCAAGGAGTTAGCATGCGTAAAGCCGTGGGGCACCCGTATCTGGAGGTTTTGGCCGGCATGCATCGCAAGATGTCGCCGGATTGGTATTTGGAAATAGGGACCCAAACTGGCCGCAGTCTGGCTCTGTCGCAATCGAATTCTGTGGCCATTGATCCGGAATTCCGTCTCAATCAGGATGTGCTGACAGACAAACGTCAACTTTTGCTCATGCAGCAAACAAGTGATGATTTTTTTGAGTCCGGCCTGCTTGCAAAGGCAGGTATCAGGTTTGGTCTCGCTTTTCTGGATGGCATGCATCTTTACGAATTTCTGCTGCGCGACTTTTTCAATACCGAGCGTTTCATGGCGCCGGATGGTCGCATAGTGATGCATGACTGCATGCCCTGGAATTCCAACATGGCCAACCGCGACAGAAGCACCGTTAAGTCCCGCGCGTGGACAGGCGATGTTTGGAAGATTGTTCCAATCCTGAAGCAATATCGACCAGATCTCAAAGTAACACTGTTCGATGCCGCCCCAACGGGCCTTGTGGTGGTCGAAAATCTCGATCCTACGAACAGGGTCTTGCAAGAGAATTACGATGATATTCGCCGAACTTTCGATGCGATTTCGGACTGTGAGCCGATCGTAAACAGTTTTGATATCACTTCGACATCCGAATGTCCTTGGATCGAAGAGACCAAGAGCCTGAATTTTGCAATAAAACTACCGGTCCCACGGCCAAGGGTTCAGAACCGGTGGGGCGACTTCCATTTTGGCGTTGCACTGCAGACGGCTCTTCAGCGCGCCGGACATCGTGCCCGTGTCCAGACACGAAAACACTGGCATGTGGTAGAGACACCCGACGAAATTGACATCGTTTTGAAGGGCGGCGCGAATTATACGCCTGTCCCGGATCGCAGAACGCTGTTCTGGCTGATATCGAAAACGGGCCTGACAGAAGAAGAAATAGCAGGCGGAGACCATTTCTTCGTGGCTGGAAAGCCCGCGCTCGACGGTGTCGCATCTCATGTGGGGAAGAACAGAACATCACTTCTTCCGCAGGCGTTCGACCCGGCGTCAATGGCTCCGCCCGAGACTGTGGCTGCTCGTGGCTCTGCCGTCTTTGTTGGATTAGCGAGAGGCGGCAACCGACAAATGGTCAGGTTTGCTTTGGATACCAATAGCGGCATCCGGCTGTGGGGGAACGGTTGGGAAGATACCGAAGCGCGTGATTTCCTGGTGGGCGAACGACTGGCAAATAAGGAATTACCCGAGGTCTATCGGTCTGCATCTGCAGTTCTTAACGACCATACGCGCGCTATGCGATCAGCCGGTATTCCATCAAACCGAATATTTGATGCACTGGCCTGCGCGACGCCTGTCATCACCGACGACGTCGGCTGGTTTCCAGAGGATATCGAGCCCTATCTGTACGTTGTGCGCACCGAAACCGAATTCTCCGAAGCTGTCGCTGCGGCGCAAAATGAAAGTCTGGACCGTCGCATGGAGCGGATCGCATTTGCACATAAAATTCGCCAGAGCCACTCCTTTGACGCCAGAGCGGCAACATTTGTAGATATGGCGAACGCGCTCTAGCCGTCGCCTGTGTTTAGCCTGTTGATCCGTCGCCCAGGACGCGTTCCTTGTAACGGCCGCAAAGCCCCTTGCGGCCGATCCAGACGCTGGTTCAACATGCCGAAACCGGGTGGGATTCGAGTTTGGCGAAATTCGAAATTGTCACGCCAAACACCATTCCCGCCGCCAGAAATGCACGTATCGCGATGTGAATGATATATTGCGTCAGCATTAAACAGGTGAGACTTCACGGCGGTCCGCACAAAAAAAGCGGCTCCGAAGAGCCGCTGATTTCACTTTGTTCCGATCCGGATCACTCTAGGGTGCGGGTTACTTCCTCGCGCTCGAAAATCTCGATCACGTCGCTGGGGCGAATGTCATCATAGTTTTCGAACGCCATACCACATTCCTGACCCGACTGAACCTCGGCCACTTCGTCCTTGAAGCGTTTGAGCGTTTTCAGCGTGCCTTCATGGATCACCACGTTGTCGCGCAGCAGGCGCACACCAGCGGACCTGCGGGCCACGCCTTCGGTGACCAGACAGCCGGCAACCTTGCCAACACCCGAGACCTTGAAGACCTCTTTGATCTCGGCGTAGCCGATGAATTTCTCGCGAATTTCGGCGCTCAAAAGACCCGATGCCGCCGCTTTTACGTCATCCACCAGATCGTAGATCACCGAGTAATAGCGGATTTCGACACCTTTCTGGTTCGCGGTATTCCGCGCCGATGCGTTGGCACGCACGTTAAACCCGAACACAGGCGCGCCCGAGGCTTCCGCCAGGCCGATATCCGTTTCCGTAATCGCGCCGACACCCGAATGCAGGACGCGCACGCGTACTTCATCGTTGCCGATCTTCTCCATCGCCTGAACGATCGCCTCAGCCGAACCCTGCACGTCCGCTTTGACAAGAATTGGCAGCTCGGCCACGTTCTCGTCCTCCTTGGCCTTCTGCATCAGTTGCTCAAGGGTGGTCGCGGCACCCGCGGCGGCGCGTTTGTCCTTGGCGGCCTGTTCGCGATATTCAGCGATTTCACGGGCCTGAGCTTCGGTATCGGTCACATTCAGGACGTCGCCGGCCTCGGGCGTGCCGTTCAGACCCAGTACCTCGACCGGAACAGACGGACCCGCTTCTTTGACGCGTTCGCCCTTGTCGTTGATCAGCGCACGAACCTTACCGTATTGCTCACCCACAACAAAGATGTCGCCCTGATGCAGCGTACCCTTCTGAACCAGAACGGTTGCAACAGGGCCTCGGCCCACATCCAGCTGCGCTTCGATCACGGCGCCCTGAGCAGCCCGATCCGGGTTCGCCTTGAGTTCCAGAATTTCGGCCTGCAACGCAATCGCTTCCAGCAGTTCATCCAGCCCCTGACCGGTGATGGCCGAAACCTCAACGTCCTGAACCTCACCTGACATCTTTTCGACGATCACCTCATGCTGCAGCAAGTCGGTCCGTACCTTGTCCGGATTGGCCTCGGGTTTGTCGACTTTGTTGATTGCCACGATCATCGGCACTTCGGCGGCCTTGGCGTGATTGATCGCCTCGATGGTCTGCGGCATCACCGCGTCGTCCGCGGCAACAACCAGAACCACGATATCGGTGACCTGAGCGCCACGCGACCGCATCGAAGTAAACGCAGCGTGGCCTGGCGTATCCAGGAAGGTCAGCGTGGTGCCACCGTCGGTTTTCACCTGATAGGCGCCGATATGCTGGGTGATACCGCCTGCTTCGCCGGCCACAACCTTCGCATCGCGGATTGCATCCAGCAACGAGGTCTTACCATGGTCAACGTGGCCCATGATGGTGATCACGGGCGGACGCGGCTTCAGATCTTCGTCCTTGTCTTCAACATCCGAGATGACGTCTTCAACATCGGAATCGGAAACGCGTACAACCTTGTGTCCAAATTCTTCGATGATCAGTTCCGCTGTATCAGCGTCAATGGTCTGGTTTTGCGTCACCATCATGCCCATTTGCATCAACGATTTAACAACATCGGCCACGCGTTCGGCCATGCGGTTGGCCAGTTCCGAAACAACGATTGCTTCGGGCAACTGAACCTCACGGATCACCTTTTCACGTTCGACCGAACCACCCATGGCTTTCTGGCGTGCGCGTTCCTGTTTACGCTTCATCGATGCCATGGAGCGTTGGCGACCACCATCACCACCGGACAGCGCCTGGTTCAGCGTCAGTTTGCCGGACCGGCGACCGTCATCGCGACCTTTGCCGCGACTTGGACGCTGTTCACGTTCACGTTCGGTTTTGCGCGGTGCCTCTGTCGGGGCCGGCTTGCTTGCAGCGGGTGCTTTGGCCTTGGGGGCTTCTTTCACGGCGGCGGCTTCGGCCGCAGCGCGTTTGGCCGCTTCTTCGGCCTCCTGGCGCTTGCGTTCTTCTTCCTCGGCCTTCACCCGGGCGCGTTCTTCGGCCTCGCGCTGCTCACGTTCCTTGGCCTCTTGTTCGGCACGGCGGCGCGCGCGTTCTTCTTCGCGTGCCTTTTCCTGTGCTTCGCGTTGGGCGCTTTCCTCGGCCTCGCGTGCCTTGGCCGCCTGCAACGCTTTCATGCGGCGGGCCATTTCCGCATCAGAGATGCCCGCAGGACGACGCGACGGATCACCCGTTGGCGCGGCGCCGCCACCCGGTTTACTGGCGCCCGGCTTGGGAACCACCACGCGTTTGCGTTTGGTTTCCACCACGACATTCTTGGTGCGTCCGTGGCTGAAACTCTGTTTCACATTTCCGGGGCGTGCCCCGCCACGAAGACCCAATGTCTTTTTGCCGTCATTATCGCTCATAAAGCTTCTTACCCTTCCGCGCGGCCCCTGCCGCCGTCATCCGTTTCGCGCAAGCCACGCAGGCGCTGCGCTTCCTCTACAACACGTTTGGCGAGTCCGCCAGAGGCCAACGCCGCATGAATCACGGTTTGGCGCCCAAATGCCTGCCCTAACTCATCCGCTGTCAGCCATCCGATGTAACTGCCGAAGTGCGGCGTGCTGAGTTTCGACTTGCCGCGCCCCGATCCATCCACGGCCTGAATCAGCACTTGCGCGTCTTCCCGGTCCAGCCAGGACTTGACCTTTTCATAACCGGCGACCGCGTCCCCGGATTTGCGCGCCAGGCTCACCAGCTCGATCACCCGGCGCGCAACCTGCTTTTCCACGTCAGCGGTCAGGTCGGCAGGCACATTGACCTGAGCCTTGAACCCGCGTGCAAACAGCTTTTTGCCAACCGCCTTGTCCAGCGCGGCACGATCCGCCGCCACATAAACTCCGCGCCCCGGCAATTTTGCCGCGACATCCGGATAGACCTGTCCGTCCGGGCCGGTGACGAAACGGATCAGCCCGTGTTTCGGCTGCGCCTCGCCCGTGGCGATGCATTTCCGCTCTGGCCCGTCGGACCGATCTTTATGGACGCCACCGCGACCCATGTCAGCCACCCGAGGCCCTGCGATCAGGCCTCGGCCTCCTCTTCGACAACTTCGCCGTCTTCTTCAGCCTGCTCCAGCTCGGCCGGATCGACCCAGCCCAGCATGATCCGGGCTGTCATGACCAGATCCTGCGCTTCTTCCAGCGTCAGGCCGAAAGGTTCCAGCACACCATCATCCTTGACACGCTCGCCATCCACTGTGGTCCAGCCACCGGCCAGTTCCCAGTCGGCACAGGTTGCAAAGTCTTCCAAGGTCTTCACATCGTCCTTGGCCAGCGCCTCTACCATCTGGGGGGTCAACCCTTCGAATTCAATAAGGCTTTCCTCGGCGCCCAGCGCGCGCGCCGCATCCAGCGCGGCCTTGGCCTGTGCTTCCAGATAGTCGCGTGCGCGAGCCTGCAATTCGTTGGCGGTACCTTCATCAACGCCGTCGATCACCAGCAGTTCATCGAGTTCAACATAAGCAACTTCTTCTAGATTGGTGAAACCCTCGGACACCAGCAGCTGCGCAAAGAACTCGTCCAGATCAAGGCTGTCCATGAACAGCTGAGTACGGGTTTCAAACTCTTTCTGACGACGTGCGGATTCTTCGGCTTCGGTCATGATATCGATGTCCAGACCGGTCAGCTGACTGGCGAGACGCACGTTCTGACCGCGCCGACCAATGGCAAGGCTCAACTGCTCTTCGGGCACTACAACTTCGATCTTGCCGGCTTCTTCGTCCAGAACCACCTTGGACACCTCGGCGGGCTGCAACGCGTTCACAAGGAATGTCGGCTGATCTTCGTTCCAAGGGATGATGTCGATCTTTTCACCTTGCAACTCGTTCACAACCGCCTGCACGCGGCTGCCGCGCATACCAACGCAGGCCCCCACAGGGTCGATAGACCCGTCATACGAGATCACGGCGATTTTGGCGCGCGAGCCGGGGTCGCGGGCCACGGCCTTAACCTCGATGATGCCGTCATAAATCTCCGGCACTTCCATCTTGAACAGCTCGGCCATGAATTCCGGCGCGGTGCGCGACAGGAAGATTTGGTGACCACGCACCTCGCGACGAACCTCTTTGATATAAGCGCGCACGCGGTCATTCGGGCGATAGCTTTCGCGGCCGATTTTGTCATTGCGGCGCAGAACCGCCTCGGCACCGCCCAGATCGACGATGACATTGCCAAATTCTTCGCGTTTGACCGCACCGTTGATAATGGTGCCCGCGCGATCCTTGAATTCTTCGTACTGACGGTCGCGTTCTGCCTCGCGGACCTTCTGCAAGATCACCTGCTTGGCGGATTGCGCCGCGATGCGACCCATTTCGACCGGCGGCACTTCTTCGACAAAGACTTGGCCAACTTCAGGCGATTCCATGTATTGCTTCGCCTGTTCGACGGTCATTTCCGCCTGATAGTTCTCAAGCTCTTCGTCCTCAACCACGGTGCGGACGCGGGTAAAGGTCGCCTTACCGGTCTTGCGGTCGATGCTGACGCGGATGTCCATCTCGGCGCCGTAACGGCTCTTGGCGGCACGGGCGAGCGATTCCTCCATCGCTTCGACAACCAGACCGGGGTCGATCATCTTTTCGCGGGCCACCGCCTCGGCGGTCTGTAGCAGCTCCAGCTGGTTGGCTGAGGTGATTGCCATCAGTTCGTCTCCTCTTCGGACCCTTCGGTCTCAATCTCGTCGAAAGCGTTTTCGTTCAGGGCACCGGCGTCCTTGCGCTGGCGCAGCATTTCCTTGATCAGATCATCGGTCAGGACCAGCTTGGCATCGCTCAACCAGTCGAATTGCAGACCGATGGTGATCGTCTCGGTCCCTTCGGGGATATTGATCAGAACCTCATCCCCTTCGATCCCGGCCAATTCGCCCTTGAACCGGCGGCGGCCGTCAATCAGTTCGGCAGTTTCGATCTTGGCCTCGTACCCTTCGAAAGCCTCAAAATCCTTGAGACGGGTCAGCGGGCGGTCGATGCCAGGGCTGGACACCTCCAGCGTGTAGGCGTCAAGAATCGGGTCTTCGACATCCAGAGTGGCGCTGACGGCGTTCGAAATCTCGGCGCAATCATCCACTTCGATGCCGCCGTCGGGCTTGTCGGCCATGATTTGTAACGTGGTCTGCTTGCCGCTCATCAGGCGCACGCGGACCAGCTCATACCCCAGATCTTCGATCACAGGAGTAATGATCTCGGCCAGTCGCCGGTCAATGGCAGCTTTGGCTATCAAGTCGTTTGTCATCTGGTTCTCTACCCTGTCGGTCGGGCACAAAAAAACGGGCGCGCGGCCCGTCGAATTTTCCGGTGGAACCCCGGACCGAAGTCCGACGCGCCGCTGTTGCAACTGCATATACGCAGGAGTTTCCGAGTCTGCAACCCCCGGCGAAAATCGTGATCAGATTTACGCCAGCCACCACCGTTCAGCGATGCGACCATCGTCCAGCGTACCCCCGCCGCCGACGTGTCGTGGCATCCCGACATGAGCCGCCACTGCCAGCGCCATATTGGCTTCGTCTGGGTGATAGCGCAGACCGCGTTGTCCCTGTAGATCGGATCTGTCCGGCAGGGCCGCGATATCCACATACCCGTCTCGCAACGCTTCGGCGCGCACGCGGGCATCCGGGATGACAATGATCTCGACCGCGTCGGCCCAACCTGCGGACCCGGCCTTGTAGTGATCGGTCACTTTGCGGGCAAGAAAATGCCGATCATCCTCTGCCCGGTCCACTTTGTAGCATCCCGTCCCGTTGGCGGCGTTCAGCGGCGTCACTGTTTCCGTGGAGCGGGTAACAACAAAGCGACTGTCCGCCAGCAGGAACGGCAGGCCGGGATTGGATTCGGAAAGCTGGACCAGCACACGGTTCGGTGCGACGGGTTCGGCACGACCAACGCGGTTCAGAACGGTTATAACATCGCGCAGATCCAGCGCATTGCCGTCGTGAAATCTGACATCGTGGCGCAGGTCAAAGGTCCAGCTTCGCGCATCAGCATCCGTCTGCCACCCGGTCGCAAGTTCCGGGCGCAAGGTGCCATCCGGCGCGATTTCGGCCAAGGTATCGAACACTGCGCCCCGCGCGATGCGCTCCAGACTGTCATCGCGCGGCACCGCAAGTCGCAATGCACCACCTGGTTTGGGTGTGTCCGCCAACGACGATCCGGTTGCCGCCAACAAGGCAGCGGCCGCACCGGATGCAAACAGAGCGCGACGGTCGATCCGGGTCATACGACCCCCTCGGCCACACGGTCCATGATTCGGACAAGCTCGGCGCTGATGCCTGGCTCTGACAACGCATGCCCTGCGTGACGCACCATCTTCAGTTCGGCAGCCGGCCAGCGTTCAGACAGTGTCCAGGCCGCCTGCGGCGGGCAGATCATATCATAGCGTCCCTGCACGATATGTCCGGGTAT
This sequence comes from Pseudomonadota bacterium, assembly GCA_039028255.1. Taxonomy (GTDB): domain Bacteria; phylum Pseudomonadota; class Alphaproteobacteria; order Rhodobacterales; family Rhodobacteraceae; genus Ruegeria. The sequence goes on from JBCCIK010000088.1 coordinate 13,844, forward strand.
ATGGGCAATCCTGTCCATCCGGTCCAAAATCTGCCCATCCGACTCAAGAAACGCCTTGTTTATGAAATAGTGATTCTCAAGCCGCGCAAACGCTCGCGCATATTCGCCCGGGCTTTCGCCAGTGTTGCCTTGCGAATGAATAGAGGCCAGCGCATTTTCCCAGGCAGACCAGGCCCGCGCGTACAGAATCTCGGTTGCCCGATCGCCGGAAAACAAACGCTTGTTATATGCCCGGATCGTGTCTGACAGCTCATCCTCGGCCAGAAGCGAGGTAAACTTCGACCACTGCTCGGGCCAGAATTTCCCGGCACCGCCACCATAAAACCAATTCAGTTCAGCCTGGGTGGCAAGAAACACGCCGCGCAGGATCAGGCGGCTGACCCGGTCGGGATGCGACTGTGCGTAGATCAACGCCAGCGTCGCGCCCCAACTGCCGCCAAACACAGTCCATTCATCGATATCCAGCAGAATGCGCAAACGCTCGATATCAGCCACAAGGTGCCATGTTGTGTTGTTTTCGACCGAAGCATGCGGCCGGGATTTCCCGCAACCGCGCTGATCGAACAGAATCACCCGGTAAAAGCGCGGATCGAAATAGCGGCGCATGGCTGGGCTGCACCCTCCGCCAGGACCGCCATGCAGAACCACAACGGGTATGCCGTCAGATTTGCCGCTTTGTTCCATATAAATCTGATGCCCGTCGCCCACGCTGACCAGCCGCTGATCGAACGGGTCGATCGGCGGGTACAGATATTGAACTGCGCGCTTTTGGTCCGGGTACTTGTCCATTATGGCCCTATAGCTTTGGCCTGTCATGGTGGTCAATTGTTCGTAAGATTGTGCTGCCCGGAGCCATGCCCGGAATACTGTCCGGACTGCGG
>JBCCIK010000089.1:0-14630 GCA_039028255.1 Pseudomonadota bacterium
CGCAGTACTCACTGGTGTCTTCGGCATCGCCGGTCTCCGACTCACCTTGCCCGCGCGCTGCCGGGCCCAACGGAAGGAAAGGTCTTGCCAAAGACCTTGACGACGGGCGGGAGCTTTTCTGACCTCTTGTGCCGCAGCTTTGCGACCCGTATTTAGGCATGAAACAGCGATATAGGAGACTTGGAATGCTCAAAGGACTCGGCGGACTTGGCGATATGGCCAAGATGATGAAATCCGCGCAGGATTTGCAGAGCAAAATGACCGACATGCAGGAAGAGCTGAACACCATCACGGTGGTTGGTGAATCCGGCGCTGGTCTGGTCAAGGCAACGGCCACCGCAAAGGGCGAGCTCAAAGGTCTGGACATCGACCCGTCGATCTTCAATGGCGATGACAAAGAAGTGGTCGAGGACCTGATCCTCGCCGCCATCAAGGATGCACAAACCAAAGCCGCCGAACGCGCGCAGGCCGAGATGGCGAAGCTGACGGAAAGCATGGGCCTGCCCGCAGACATCAAGCTGCCGTTCTGATACACCCTCCTGACGATGCCAAGGCCGGGCACCCTCGTCTGACCCGTATACAGGAGCGTGCGGTGTGAGTTCGAACAGCGACATCGACAACCTGATCGACCTGATGGCCAAACTGCCGGGCCTCGGACCCCGCTCGGCCCGCCGCGCGGTGCTGCATCTGATCCGTAAACGCGCCCTGCTGCTGACGCCACTGTCGGACGCGATGCAACAGGTCGCCGTCACTGCCCGCGAATGTCTGAACTGTGGCAACGTGGGCACCACGGATATCTGCGACATCTGCAACGACGAGGCCCGCGCAACCGGAGAACTGTGCGTGGTCGAGGATGTGGCTGACCTGTGGGCGATGGAGCGCGCGGGCGTCTTCAAAGGCCGCTATCACGTTCTGGGCGGCACGCTGTCGGCACTCGACGGGATCGGCCCGGATGACCTGCGCATCCCCCGTCTTAAGGATCGGGTTGTGGCCGAAAGCATCACCGAGATCATCCTCGCCCTGAACGCCACCGTCGATGGCCAGACCACTGCCCATTACATTGCCGATCAGCTGGAGGGGCAGGTCCGCCTGACCTCATTGGCGCAGGGCGTGCCGATTGGGGGAGAGCTGGATTATCTGGATGACGGGACGATTACGGCGGCGTTGAGGGCACGGAAGGAGTTGTGAAGCTCCAATCGCGATTTGCGGCGATTCAAACAATTTCAAAGAAAATTAAAGCCCAGGCAATTTGGAGAAATGAATGGCTTACAATGTTTGGGGCACTGTGAACCCGCCGTGGTATGTGAACATTGAATTTGATGGGGAAAAGCCAGGCAATGCTGGTAAGCTAGGTTTGGAGAGTGCTACGGCCTATAATCCAGAAGCTGGTCCATTGCCGTCCAGCGGATACACTGAAAAGCCGCGTAAGCGTATTCCAGACTGTATTGATCGTTGGGATCTCCAATTTGTTTCCGAGAATTTCCGGCAGGTTGTTGAGGAACTGGAACCGGGCCTCCATGAGTTTTTCCCATTCCGGTTGCGCAACGGAAAACGTGGTGATCCTGCGCCTCAACAATACTATGTCATGAACATCATGACCCAGCGTGACTGTATTGACTACGAACAAAGCAACGTGAGCGTTAGTTGTTTGCACGATGGGTCGATAGCATTCTTCTCCCCCAATACAACATCGCATGAAGGAATCGTTCTAAAGAGGGATGTCATAGCTGGTAAACATCTTTGGCGCGCGCAGTATCTCAGTGGAAATTTCTTTATCTCAGATGAATTCATGGGGCTCTACAGGAAGCGAAAGCTTCAATATCTAGAGCGTGCTCTCGCAGAAGAGCGATAGTTGCACAGCACGACGACCCAAGCAGATCCCCCTCCCAGATTAACCGTTTCGGTCGGCTCCGCTTCCGAGTAGCATCATTGCCAAATCGGACTTCCAAGGACATCGCCCATGACCCGCCTCCTCGCCCTAGCGCTTGCCGCCTTCACCGCCACGGCCTCCTTCGCGCAGAACCTCATCGACAAGGGTTTTGTCGAGGGCTGGAACATCATGATGGATCCCGCGCTTGGGAACGGATGCCTGATCCAGACGGTGTATCAGGACCTCTCGGTGGTTCGGATCGGGTATGACGCGCTGGACAATCGCGGCTATTTCGCCGTCTACAACAAGGCTTGGGGTGATATCAAACAAGGCGAAAGCTATCCGATCCGGTTCGAACTGGATGGCAAAAGCTATGACGCCACCGCCATCGGGTTCAATGAACGCGACGTGCCCGGGGCGACAGTGTTCTTCACCGACCGGGGGTTCGTCAACGCGATTGCGCAGAACAAGACCATGACGGTTTACAACCCGGCAGGCGAGGTGGTGATGGCCATTGACCTGAAAGGCACGGCCAAAGCACTGGACTATGCCCGCGAGTGTCAGAAGCGTGAGCTTTAGCGAACCGGGTCGAACAGCGCGTCTTTGGCGGTGCAGTCGCGGATCACGTCACGCCCGCATGGCACCGGGTTCAGATCGCGGGACAGGCACAGGCGAACCTCTTCGATGTAACCCTGCTTGCAGGTGATGGTGATCATGTCCTTGTCCAGTTTCGGGTTCGCCTTCAGAAAGGCGTCTTCCACAACCGAGGCAGGTAACTTAACTGTCGTGTCCAGTTTGCGAAAGACCGCAGGGCGCTGCACCCTGTCATATGCTGCACGCGACAGCGCAAAATAGTCCGGCGCCGACAGGCCCGTGCAGGTTCCGTGCTTTTTCCACTGATGCCAGGCAAGCCCGGCGCTGCCCTGAATGTCCTGCATCTCTTGGGTCATGCCCCGTGTTGGGGGGGCTTCGGGTGTGCGGCAAAAGGCAGGCCAGCCCTGAGGATACTGCGGCCACAGACCGTGCAGGATCCAGCCATGATCATGCCGGGAATCGCATTGATCGGACCCGCGCGCATCGCCTTCACGTGCACACCAATTGGGCGACCAGCTTAGCGACAGAACGTAATAGTCGAACTCTCCGGCGGCCTCTCCGTCAGCGTTTGCAACAGGTGGAAGCGACACGCTGACGGCAAGCGTCAGAGCAGCAACAAAAGATGATGGAAATGCGTGCATATCGGGATCGCGCCTATGATCTGAGCTGTTGATCATTCTAGGCGCGAAACCGAAGCATATGGCAAGACCGGACCATCATGTATCCGCCGGATGCCCGACGCGCCGCGCGACCGGCACGCCTGCAATAGCCTAGAATTCGTATGCCAGAAGCGCGCCCAGCGTCTGACTTTGAACACCATCTTCATCGCCATAGCGATATGCCAGCGATACGCCCAGATTGTCCGCCAGCGGCCATTCCGCCGACACTGTTGCCAGTGTATCGGTCGGAGCGTTTTCAAAATCACGCACAGCCAGAACACCTGACAGAACAATCGGGCCAACAGGAACTGCGGCGCCGAGTGTGGCGTAGGTGGCCGCCTGAGAGCTGCCGTCAAAAGCGTCGAAATACGCAACCTCACCCAACAGTTCGACCTCAGTCCCGCCGGCATCCAGCAGATGAACTAGACCAAACACCACCCCAGACTGATCTTCCGCATCCCCTTCGCCGGCGGCCTGCTCTTGCACGGCCAGCGCATAAGCAGTGTCGCCCAGTTCGCCGGATACCGACAGGGTGAAGGATTCGATATCTTCAGTGTTGGAAACGCCCCCGTCCGACAACCGCAGCTGACCCCGTTCGGTGAACAAAGAGTTGCTCAGCACGCTGCGATCAGAGGTGAAGGCGGCCAAAGTCAGTTCGTGTTTGCCACCTAACCCAGAAAATGGAACGCTGACCGAAACGCCGACCTTTTCCGTGATTTCGTAATCTTCCGCGAAATCAACGCCGAACACCCCCGGAGCCAGATCCCATGCGAAACCAAAACTGGGATTGAATTTGCCGATTGCGACCGCTGCGGAACCGAAATCATACCCGAAAAACAGCTCTTCGGCGTACAGGCCCTGGTCTTCGAAAAAGCGATCGCTGGTTGCATCTTCGACAGGTTCGAACACCAGCGTGGATTGCAGTGAAAACCGGTCGGTGAACTGATAACCCAATGCGCCCTCGATGGTGGCAAACGTGTCGGTCAGTTCGGCCTCGGGGTCATCCGAGTCAAATGTAAAGTCACTTTCCAGTTCGACACTGAATTCGGCCGAAAACCGGCTGTCCTGAGCAAGCCCGGCGCTTGCCAAGGCAATGAGAGGCAGGCCGAACAGGCTGCTTTTGTATATCATGATCGACGTCCTTATGTGGATCTGCGGTCGGTAATGCGTTCCAGGAGGTTCACCGGGGCGCGAACGGCGCAGACACCACCGTCAAGCGGACATGCAGCAATGCCGGAAAGGTCGGGAACGGTCTGGAAGTCCTGGCTGGACAGGGAGGCCCCGTCTGGCTTGGTCCGTGCATATGATCGTGCCCTGACACCGTGTCAAATCGTTGGAATTGCGCATAGTATCACGTCAAGTACCTGATAATATTGTAACTTAATCGCTTCCTCACAATCCTAAACACGGTGTGACACCTGCTCGTGATGGGGCGTGACGCACCGTGTGGTCAGTGGCGTTTTGCTCAGCTTTGTACCACTTATATTCGCCCCTTCCCTTCTGGCCGTCACGGGATTATAAACCGGTCAAGTTCCCCGAAAACGGAAACCTGCCCCACGACCACGGGGCCGCCGAATTCCGGCGACGGGACAGATGTATGTATAGGAGACGGGCTGATGGCAAAACCGCTGATGGCCAAGGCAACCGCCGTATGGCTGGTGGACAACACCACGATCAGCTTCAAGCAGATCGCGGATTTTGTGGGAATGCACGAGTTGGAAGTGCAAGGCATCGCGGACGGCGATGTGGCTGCAGGTGTCAAGGGATTTGACCCGCTTGCCAACAACCAGCTGACTCAGGAAGAGATCGACACAGCCCAGAACAATCCGCTGCACAAGCTGAAGCTCAAGTTCAATCCGGCGGCGACCGGCGAAGAAAAGCGGCGCGGCCCGCGCTATACGCCGCTATCCAAGCGGCAGGACCGGCCAAATTCCATTCTGTGGCTGGTCAAGTTCCACCCGGAACTCAGCGACGGCCAGATTGCCAAGCTGGTCGGCACGACCAAGCCGACGATCCAGTCGATCCGCGAGCGCACGCACTGGAACATTTCCAACATGCAGCCGATTGACCCGGTTGCCCTGGGCTTGTGCAAACAATCCGAGCTGGACACAATCGTGCAGAAGGCTGCCGCTAAGAAAGCTGCCGAAGGTGGCGTCATGAGCGACGATGAACGCCGCAAACTGGTGTCGACCGAACAATCGCTTGAGATGGACGCCGCGCCGAAGATTCCGACCGCCATTGAAGGGCTGGAAACCTTTTCCCTGTCAGAAGAACCTGAAGATGAAAAAGACAGCGACCCGATCATCGACGCCGACAGCTTTTTCAATCTGCCAAAAGGCGATGAAAGCGAGGATGACGAGGATACACGCCCCTGAACCTGACCTTTGGGTGCAGCGGGCTGGCATCTTTTATGGGGCAGTCTCATGCTGAACGTTCTGTCAAAAGTCTTTGGCCCGCACCGCGCGGTGTCGATCTATGCGTTTCTGACAACCTGGGGTCTGGGTCTTGCAGGTGGCGTGGTAATGATCGCGCTTGTCACGGTTCTTTTTGTTCTGGGTGACGATGGCGAGCATGAACATCACTCTTTCGCCACTGTTGCGGTTCTGTCTGCCACCCCGATCAACGGGGATCTCAAGAATGGAGTGATCGCGTCGGTACGGCTCCCCGATGGCGGCGCCACGTCCATAACATCGACCGAAGCCCCCATTGCCCAGACGGTGGGAACCAGCGCGTGCATCGAAAAAAGGGTTTATGTCGACAGCGGCAAACCCCGGTACCGCTTTAAATTACCCCGCTTTTGCGACCCCGGCTGAATGCTGCAAACGACAGAAAACCGCCCGGATCGGACTCCGGACGGTTCTGTTGGCTCAAAGCATCTGAAACAGCAGGCCTGCAACTACGGCGCCACCAACGCCAAGGCCCAGATATGTTGCGAAAACGCGCGGCTTGACCAGCGACCAGACTGCCGCCATGGCAGGAATGGAACTGACCGCCCCTGCAACCATGAATGCCATCGCTGCCCCTGCGGTCATCCCCTGCTCCATCAGGCCGGCCAGCAACGGCGGCGCGACGTACGAGTTCAAATAGGCAGGCATACCGACCAGCGCGGCAATCACGACGGGTGTGATCCCTTCGCCTCCGACAACGCGGGCAATCAGGTCTGCCGGTACATAGCTGACAAGCAACGCTTCCAGTACATAGGCCAGCGCCAGCCACTTCAGCAGAAAAAGACCGTTATGGACGAATTCCGCCCTGAACCGCTGACGGCGGTCGGGCTCTTGCCAGAAGGCCCAAACCGGCTTGTCCGGGTGTTTGGGACCACAACCGCAGCATCCGGCGGGCTTGTACGCGCGCAGGGGTTGGGCAAAAGCACCGCGGCGCATCATAAAGCGCACGACAAACCCACCGAATAACCCAAGCGCAACCGCCGACACCGCTTTGCCGATTGCAAAAGGCCAACCCAGCGCGCCCGCCGTGATCAACAAGGTCGGCGGATCGATCAGTGGCGAACTGAGCCAGAAAGCCATCACGGCAGACAATGGTGCACCCAAGGCCAAAAGCCCGGCAATAAAGGGAATGACTTCGCAGGAACAGAATGGTGCAAGACCTCCGAACAAGGCTGCCAGAAAGATCATGCGCGTCTCTCGCCCTTCAAAGGCCCGCGCGACCATGACCTCGGCCCCCGTCGCTTTGAGATAGGACAACAGCAGCACCGCAAACAGAATGTACTGACCGGTGTGCAGCAATGCCTTGCCTGCAAACACAACCACTGCGCCCCAGTTTGCCGGGTCCAGTATGCCAACAAGGACCAGAATGATCACAATCAGCGCCCAAGGGGTCTTGATCAGATCAAGTGCACTTTTCCCCCGGCACTTTGGGATTTTGGGTCAGCTCAGCCATCGTTTGCAGCCTTTTCCACCTCGTCGGCGCAGCATTCACTGAGTATGAACTGCGCCAGATTTCTCAGTTCGTCGTAACAGGCACGGTTGATTGTACTGCGTCCGTGCCTTTCCTGTTCGACCACACCGCCGGCAGCCAAAAACCGCAGGTGATGGGCCAGCGTGGAAGGAGCGATGCCCGTGCGATTCTGGATTTCACCCACGGTCAGCCCGGCTTGACCTGCGCGGACCAGCGTTTTCAGAACTTTCAACCGGGCCTCGGACCCCATTGCTGAAAAGCCTGCAGCGGCAGTTTCCCACATCCTTTTTTCTCCACTAAACTAATTTTCTGGTTATTTAGTTTAATTGTCGATTCCCGTCAAGCGTCCGTGTAAAATTCGCGCAGCCTCGTAAGTCCAGATTGAATGCAGATTAAGTCCAACCTATAAGCAGATATGGTCATATCGGTTGATACTTTTTTTCTCGAGCTTAGCGGTCAGGGAACCTTGCAAGCGCAAATCCAGCAGATGATCGCCGAAGGTATTCTGTCGGGTCGTTTTCACGTCGGTGAAAAGCTGCCATCCTCGCGCAAGCTGGCGGCCCATCTGGGCGTCAGCCGGATCACGGTCACGCTGGCCTATACGGAACTGCTGGCCAATGATTATCTGACCGCAAAAGGCAGATCGGGCTACTACGTTTCAGAAAACGCGCCCGTGCCGCCAAAATACACACCCGTCCAGCGTTTTGACGAAACCGTCGACTGGACCAAGGCGCTGGCGCGCACGTATACGAGTGGGGATGTCCTGTCCAAACCCAAGGACTGGCGCAGCTATCGCTATCCTTTCATTTACGGTCAGGCCGACCGAAAACTGTTCGATCACGCCAACTGGCGGTTATGTGCGGTGCGGGCGCTGGGGCACAAGGATTTCGATTCACTGACTGCGGATTATGTGGATCAGGACGATTCCCTGCTGATCGAGTTCATTGCGCGCCACACGCTTCCGCGTCGCGGGATCGCGGCACGACCCGAAGAAATACTGATTACGATGGGTGCCCAGAATGCGCTTTGGCTTGCATCGCGCATTCTGTTGAACGGCAAGCGCAAGGCAGCGATAGAAAACCCCTGTTACTATGCCCTGCGCGATTTATTGAACCATTGGGATTGCAAGGTTGTACCGCTGAACGTAGATCGCGACGGTTTGCCACCTGAATCCATTCCTGAAGACGTCGACGTCATTTTCACCACCCCAAGCCATCAAAGCCCCACAACCGCAACCATGCCTGTCACTCGCCGATCCGATCTGCTCAGCCGGGCGCGCGAAATGGACGCAATGATTGTCGAGGACGATTACGAGTTTGAAATGGCCTTTCTCGGCGCGCCGTCCCCCGCCCTGAAATCCATGGACCGTGATGGGCGCGTCATTTACATCGGCAGCTTCTCCAAATCGTTGTTTCCCGGCTTGCGGCTTGGCTACATGGTCGGCTCGGAACCGTTCATTCGCCAAGCCAGAGCGCTGCGGTCGCTGGTTCTGCGTCATCCGCCGGGCCATATGCAGCGCACGGCCGCGTACTTTCTGTCGCTGGGTCACTATGATGCTCAGATCCGGCGCATGTCGAACGCCTTGGCCAACCGTCGGGACGCGCTGGATCAAGCGATTTCGAAATATGGTCTGACCGTTGCCGGCAGGGGTGTTCTGGGCGGGTCGTCGATCTGGATGTCCGCACCTGAGACTGTCGATACCTCGGCACTTGCCCAACGACTGCAAGGTCAAAGTGTGCATATCGAGCCCGGAGCGCCCTTTTTCTCGGGCCCGAACCGACCGCAGAATTTCTTTCGGCTGGGATATTCCTCGATCGAGACGGACCGCATCGACCCGGGAATCCGGTTGATCAGCGAAGCCATCCGCAGCCATTCGCGTTGATCTGGATATAATCCGCCGTCATTTCTGGCCCTAACGCGGTCCTGTCCCATGGGCGAAAACCATTATCAAAGGCAGGGCGCTGCGCCCGGCCACGTCACCTATGTTCGGAGAGCGTCGACATGAAAATGACCACGGAAGAAGCCTTTGTTAAGGTTCTGCAGATTCACGGTATTGAACATGCGTTCGGGATCATTGGCTCGGCCATGATGCCGATTTCGGATCTGTTCCCGAAGGCGGGCATCATGTTCTGGGACTGCGCACATGAAGGCAGCGCCGGCATGATGGCGGATGGCTACACCCGCGCCACCGGCAAGATGTCGATGATGATCGCGCAAAACGGCCCCGGCATCACCAACTTTGTCACCGCCGTAAAGACCGCCTACTGGAACCACACTCCGCTGCTGCTGGTTACCCCGCAGGCGGCCAACAAGACCATCGGTCAGGGCGGTTTCCAGGAAGTCGAGCAGATGAAACTGTTCGAAGACATGGTCGCCTATCAGGAAGAGGTTCGCGACCCAACCCGCGTCGCCGAGGTTCTGACACGCGTCATCAGCCAGGCCAAGCGCCTGTCCGGCCCGGCGCAATTGAACATTCCGCGCGATTTCTGGACTCAGGTTGTCGACATCGAAATCCCCGAGCCCATCGAATTCGAGCGCAGCCCGGGCGGTGAGAACTCGGTGGCGAAAGCCGCTGAAATCCTGTCGAACGCAAAGAACCCTGTCATTCTGAACGGCGCGGGTGTTGTTCTGTCAGAAGGCGGCATCGACGCGTCGATGGCACTAGCCGAGCGTTTGGATGCGCCAGTTTGCGTCGGTTACCAGCACAATGACGCCTTCCCCGGCAAGCATCCTCTGTTTGCGGGTCCGCTTGGCTATAACGGCTCGAAAGCCGGAATGGAGCTGATCAAGGACGCCGACGTTGTTCTGGCCCTCGGTACACGCCTGAACCCGTTCTCGACCCTGCCCGGCTATGGCATGAGCTATTGGCCCGAAAATGCGACGGTGATTCAGGTGGACATCAACCCGGATCGTATCGGCCTGACCAAGAAGGTGACCGTCGGCATCGTGGGCGACGCGGCCAAGGTGGCCAAAGGTATTCTGAACCAACTGGCCGACGACGCAGGCGACGCAGGACGCGATGCACGCAAAGCCACCATTGCGCAGAAGAAATCCGCATGGGCGCAGGAACTGACCTCGCTGACACATGAGCAGGACGATCCCGGCACAACCTGGAACGAGCGTGCGCGTGCCGCAAAACCCGACTGGATGAGCCCTCGTATGGCGTGGCGTGCGATCCAGCAGGCCCTGCCGCGCGAGGCAATCATCTCGTCCGACATCGGCAACAATTGCGCCATCGGCAACGCTTATCCTGATTTCGACGCGGGCCGGAAGTATCTGGCGCCGGGCCTGTTCGGCCCCTGCGGCTATGGCCTGCCCGCCATTGTGGGCGCGAAAATCGGTCAGCCGGACGTTCCGGTTGTTGGTTTTGCCGGGGACGGTGCTTTCGGCATCGCGGTGAACGAACTGACCGCCATTGGCCGTTCGGAATGGCCCGCCGTGACCCAGATCGTTTTCCGCAACTACCAGTGGGGCGCGGAAAAGCGGAACTCGACCCTTTGGTTCGATGACAACTTTGTCGGCACCGAACTGGACACTCAGGTGTCTTACGCCGGTATCGCGCAGGCCTGTGGTCTGAAAGGCGTGGTCGCCCGCACTCAGGACGAACTGACCGCGGCACTGAATCAGGCCATTGAAGATCAGAAAAACGGCATCACCACCCTGATCGAAGCCATGATCAATCAGGAACTGGGTGAACCGTTCCGCCGTGACGCCATGAAAAAACCGGTCGCTGTTGCAGGCATCAGCGCAGACGACATGACCGCGCAGGCCGAGGCCTGATTGCAGTGAAGCCCCTGCTTCAGATTCTTGGGGCTGCGACCAGTTCCAAAAAGATCATCGCCCTTGCCGAGGGCGATGATCCGCGTGTTGTGGAAGGCGCTGTCAAAGCGCGCGCGCAAAACGCTGCCGATATCATTCTGGTTGGTGATCGCGCCAACGTGACCGCTCTGCTGACCGCAAAAGGCGGAGCAGACACTGACGGGATCTCAATCCATGATCCGGCCACCTCGCCGCATCTGGATCGCTTTGCTGACGCCTATTACGCGTTGCGCAAACACAAGGGCATGACGCCCGAAAACGCAAAAACCTTGGTTCAGAACCGCCTGAACTATGCCGCCATGCTGGTTCATTTCGGCCTGGCTGACGGCACAGTCGGCGGCGCCGTTGAGACCACATCGAACACCGTTCGCGCCGCGTTACAGATTATCGGCAAGGCCCCAGGCGCCCATATGGTGTCCAGCTTTTTTCTGATGATCTACGATCGCGATCACCACGCCGTTCAGGGCGTTCATATTTTTGCCGATTGTGGTCTGGTCATTGATCCCGACGAACGGGAACTGGCCGAGATCGCACAGGCCTCGGCGGCGTCTTATCATACGCTGACCGGCCAGACACCACGCGTTGCCATGCTGTCCTTTTCGACCAGCGGCAGCGCCAATCACCCCAAAGTGTCAAAAGTGATCGAGGCCACCCGCATCGCCAAAGCCGCCAGCCCGCATCTTCTGATCGACGGAGAGTTACAGTTCGATGCCGCCTATGTCCCCGAGGTGGCCAGCAAAAAGGCCAAGGACTCACCGCTTGAAGGGCAGGCCAACGTGTTTGTCTTTCCCAATCTCGATGCGGGCAATCTGGGCTACAAGATCGCGCAGCGTATTGGCGGGGCCGAAGCCATCGGGCCAGTTCTGCAAGGGCTGGCGAAACCCGCAAATGACCTGTCGCGCGGCTGTTCGGCCGATGATGTGCTGCACATGATCGCTGTGACAGCCGTACAGGCCCAACAGACCGAAACAACAACAGAGCCAGTTCACCCAGCTACCGCCTAACCCATGCGGCTTTGCCGCAAAATACGCAACGCGTTCAGGAAAGAACAACGGACAGATGCTGGCAAAGACCGAACTTAGAAATCCATTCGGCGCAAGGGCGACACAATCAGTTCGCATCCTTTTCCCCGGCGTCATGGTGGCGATCACCGTGGCCGTGACGGCCAAGTTTCTGTCAGAACACTACGCGACCCCGGCCATGCTGATGGCGCTGCTTTTGGGCATAGCCGTCAGCTTTCTTGGCGAAGAGGGTAAAACCGTCCCGGGCATCAGCTTTGCCGCAAAATCTTTGTTGAGACTGGGCGTTGCCCTTTTGGGCGTGCGCGTTTCAATGACATTGATGCTGGGCCTTGGATGGGACCTGATCGCCGTGGTTGTCTGCGGTGTTCTTGCGACGATTGCCTTTGGTCTTCTTGTTGCCCGCTTTTTTGGTCACAAATGGCGCTTTGCCTTTCTGACTGCCGGCTCGGTTGCAATCTGCGGTGCATCCGCAGCAATGGCAATCAGCGCCATCCTGCCAAAGGACGAACGATCGGAAGAGCGACTTATCTTCACTGTGCTGGGCGTTACGGTCCTGTCGACAATTGCTATGATCGCCTATCCGATCCTTGTAAGATCACTGGGCATGAATGACGTGGCTGGCGGTGTGTTTCTGGGCGGTACGATCCATGATGTGGCTCAGGTCGTCGGCGCTGGCTTTTCCATCTCGGAACAGACCGGAGACACCGCAACCCTGGTCAAGCTGTTTCGCGTCGCGATGCTGGCCCCGGTGGTCCTGGTTGCATCGCTGATCATTCGCGGCGTTGCGGAAATGGATGAAACAGGCAAGCGTCCTCCGATCTTGCCCGGTTTCGTTGTGGGTTTCCTTGTGCTCGCCCTGGCCAGTTCGTTTGGAATGATCCCGCCTTTTATTGCTGAATTGCTCAGCCAGACCTCGCGCTGGCTGCTGCTGATCGCAATTGCGGCCGTGGGCATGAAAACCAACCTGAAACAGATCCTGTCGGTCGGTGGTGCTGCCATCGCCCTGATCGTAGTAGAAACTCTTTTCATTGCAGGAATTATCCTAGCCGGAATAACATTCCTGACCTGATCCGCCGACGTGATAAAAGGACGCCAGATGACTATCCAGCAACCGACGATTGACACCAGCCCCAAGGTGTCGGACGAGATCCGGCAAACAACCTGCTACATGTGCGCCTGTCGCTGCGGCATCAACGTACATATGAAGGACGGCAAGGTTGCTTATATCGAAGGCAACCGCGATCACCCGGTCAACAAGGGTGTTCTGTGCGCGAAAGGGTCCGCGGGCATCATGCAGGTGAATGCACCGTCAAGGCTGCGCAAACCGCTGCGACGGGTCGGACCACGCGGTTCGGGTGAGTTTCGCGAGATTGAATGGGACGAAGCTATCAGCACCGCCGTGGGGTGGCTGAACGAACTGCACGAAACCGCACCGCAAAAATTGGCGTTTTTTACAGGACGCGATCAAAGTCAAAGCTTTACCTCATTTTGGGCGCAGAATTTCGGCACGCCGAATTATGCGGCCCATGGTGGGTTTTGTTCGGTGAATATGGCGGCGGGCGGTATCTATACGATGGGTGGCGCCTTTTGGGAATTCGGTCAGCCGGACTGGGATCACACCAAACTGTTCATGTTGTTCGGCGTGGCGGAAGATCATGACAGCAACCCGATCAAGATGGGCCTTGGCAAAATCAAAAAGCGCGGCGCGCGGGTAATCGGTGTCAACCCGATCCGGTCCGGCTATAACGCGATCGCCGATGACTGGGTCGGGATCACGCCGGGTACGGATGGCCTGTTTATCCTGTCGCTGATCCACGTGCTGATGAAAGCGGGCCAGATCGATCTGGACTATCTCAGCCGCTACACGAACGCGCCGGTGCTGGTGAACGCGGCTGATGGTCCTGAAAAGGGTCTGTTCCTGCGCGATAGCGACGGCAAACCGCTGGTCATGGATCGCGTGACCGGTCAGCCCACGGCATTCGACAAACCCGGCGTCCGACCCGACCTGTCGGCCACATACGAAAAAGACGGTGTAATCCATCGCCCGGTTTTTCATCTGATGGCCGAAAAATATCTGGCCGAGGATCACGCCCCCGAGGCCGTGGCCGAACGGTGCGGCATTCCCGCCAGCCGCATTCGTGCCATCGCCGCCGAAATCGCGCGTGTCGCCTTCGACGAAGCCATTGAGCTGGACCACGAATGGACCGACTTTCGGGGCGAAAAACATAGCAAGATGGTGGGGCGCCCGGTCAGCTTCCATGCGATGCGGGGGATCTCGGCGCATGCAAACGGGTTTCAGACCTGTCGCGCGCTGCATGTGCTGCAAATCCTGCTGGGCTCGGTCGAGGTTCCCGGCGGTTTCCGCTTCAAGCCGCCTTATCCCAAACCGGTCGAGGCCCACCCCACCCCGCATGGCGATCGTCGCCCGGGGCGCCCCCTGAACGGGCCACATCTGGGCTTCCCGCGCGGTCCTGACGATCTGCTGCTGGACGATAACGACAACCCCATTCGTATCGACAAGGCGTTTACCTGGGAAAATCCGATGTCGGCCCACGGGCTGATGCATATGGTGATCTCGAACGCCGCCGCTGGCGATCCGTACAAAATCGACACTCTGTTCATGTACATGGCAAACATGTCGTGGAACTCATCCATGAATACCAAAGGCGTCATGGAGATGCTGACGGATACCGACGAGAGCGGGGAATACGTGATCCCGCGGATCATCTATTCGGATGCGTATAGTTC
>JBCCIK010000090.1:0-14474 GCA_039028255.1 Pseudomonadota bacterium
GAAACAGTTGGCGGCGTTCTGGCGCCCGGAGATCTGGTGATATACGAATCCACCGTTTATCCCGGCGCGACCGAGGAAGACTGCGTACCGGTGCTGGAACGCGTCTCGGGCCTGCGCTTTAACATGGATTTCTTTGCAGGACACAGCCCCGAACGGATCAATCCGGGCGACAGAACCCACCGGATTGCCGATATCTGCAAGGTGACATCCGGGTCGACACCGGACGTCGCCAATCTGGTCGACGCGCTTTATGCAAGGATCATCACAGCCGGCACCCACAAGGCCGAAAGCATCCGCGTGGCCGAAGCAGCAAAGATCATCGAGAATACGCAACGTGACCTGAACATTGCACTGGTAAACGAACTGGCAATGATCTTCGGACGCATGGATATCGACACCGAAGCCGTACTACGCGCCGCCGGAACCAAGTGGAATTTCCTTCCCTTCCGCCCCGGCCTGGTCGGCGGGCATTGCATCGGCGTCGACCCCTACTACCTAACGCACAAGGCCGAAGCGATGGGTCATCATCCTCAGATCATCCTCGCCGGACGGCGGCTGAACGACAGAATGGGCAGCTATGTTGTCTCGCAACTCATCAAGCGCATGACCCGCAGCGGCATCAATGTCGGTGCAGCCCGAGTTCTGGTTCTGGGCCTGACCTTCAAGGAAAACTGCCCGGACCTGCGCAATACACGCGTGGTCGATATCATCGAAGAATTGCAAAGTTACGGCGTGACCGTCGATGTCCACGATCCTCATGCCGACACGGCGGCAGCAAAGGCGGAATACGATCTGACACTAATCGATAAGCCCCAGAAAGGGGCTTATGACGGTGTCGTTCTTGCCGTTGCGCATCAGGAATACAAAGATCGTGATCCCGCAAGCTTTCGCGCTTATGGAAAAGACAAAAATGTGGTGTTCGATATCAAATCCTGCCTTCCCCGCGAGGCAAGTGATCTGAGGCTTTAAAACCAAGTTCGGATCAAGCCGCTTTCAAAAAGCGGCTCAGCCACCTGAATCGGCCGTTACGTCATTGTCGACCGAAATGCGAACCATCCTCGACGCGAAAGAAGAGGGTACTCTTTTTGTGGTGCGGAGCGATCATGGCATATTAAAGATCGTGGCCAAGGCTCTGGTCATTCACGATCGGTAGTTTTCACGCCTTTGCAAGCTGGCCAAAAGCCGGTTTGACGCGGATCCGAACCGTCTGATCGCCTGATTTATAGCACTGCAAAAACGCAAAGCCCCGCTGTCGATCAGCGGGGCCTGCCAGTCTTAAGCGCAATCCCGCGCTAATTCTATCCGCCGAAATCGTCGAGCATGATGTCTTCGCGATCCACGCCCAAATCCAGCAGCATGTTGATGACGGACTGGTTCATGATGGGCGGGCCACACATGTAGAATTCACAGTCTTCTGGCGCCGGATGGTTCTTCAGGTATTCGTCGAACAGTACATTGTGAATGAAACCGGTGTAGCCTTTCCAATCATCTTCAGGCTGGGCATCCGACAGGGCGACGTGCCAGTCAAAATTGTCAAACTCTTTCGCAAGCGTGTCGAAATCCTCGACAAAGAACATCTCTTTCTTGGAGCGCGCACCATACCAGAAGCTGATCTTGCGATTGCGGTTCTGAAGGCGCTTGAGCTGGTCGAATATGTGGCTGCGCATCGGGGCCATACCCGCGCCGCCGCCGATAAAGACCATTTCCTTCTCGGTTTCGCGGGCAAAAAACTCGCCAAACGGGCCCGAGATTGTCACCTTGTCACCCGGCTTTAGGTTGAAAATGTAGGACGACATCTGACCGGCCGGTATGCCTTCGGACCCCGGAGGCGGCGAGGCGACACGCACATTCAGCATGATCATGCCTTTTTCGTCCGGGTAATTGGCCATGGAGTAGGCACGTTCGATCGGTTCGCTCACAACCGAGTCGTATTGCCACAGATTAAAGCGGTCCCAGTCTTCGCGATATTCCTCTTCCACGTCGAAATCGGTATATTTCAGAGCATGCGCGGGCGCTTCGATCTGAATATAACCGCCTGCGCGGAAATTCACATCTTCGCCTTCGGGCAGGTCCAGCGTCAGGGCCTTGATGAAGGTCGCCACGTTCTCGTTCGAACGAACGGTGCATTCCCATTTCTTGACGCCAAAGACCTCTTCGGGCACTTCGATGTTCATGTCTTGCTTGACCGCGACCTGACACGACAAACGATCGCCACATGATGCTTCACGTTTCGTGATATGGCTTTCCTCGGTCGGCAGGATCGAACCGCCACCCGAATGTACGCGGACCCGACACTGAGCACAGGTGCCACCGCCGCCGCATGCCGAGGGAACGAACAGTTTCTCGGCTGCCAGTGTCTGCAGAAGTTTTCCGCCTGCTGGGACCGAGATGGTCTTTTCACCATTGATGGTGATGTTCACGTCACCGGTCGAGACCAGTTTTGAACGAGCCGCCAAAATGATCGTCACCAGCGCGATGACGATCACTGTGAAAAGGGCTACGCCCAAACCAAAGGTTTCCATTCCACCCTCCTTACAGTTTCACGCCCGAGAAGGACATGAAGGCCATCGCCATCAGACCCGCGGTGATGAAGGTGATCCCCAGACCTTGCAGGCCGTCGGGGATATCCGAGTATTTCAGCTTTTCACGAACACCTGCCATTGCAGTAATCGCCAGTGCCCAACCAAAGCCCGAGGACAGGCCATAGGTGGTTGCCTCGGCAAAGTTGTAGTCGCGTTCCACCATGAACAGGGACCCACCCAGGATTGCGCAGTTCACCGTGATCAGCGGCAGGAAGATCCCCAGCGCGTTGTAAAGCGGCGGGAAGTACTTGTCCAAAACCATCTCGAGAATCTGCACCATCGCCGCGATCACACCGATATACGAGATCAGCCCAAGGAAGGTCAGATCCACATCCGGGAACCCGGCCCAGGCCAGCGCGCCCGGTTTCAGCAGATAGTTCAGCAGCAGGTTGTTGGCCGGTACAGTGATGGCCTGCACGACCATGACCGAAATTCCCAGACCCAGCGCGGTCGAAATTTTCTTGGACACGGCAATAAACGTGCACATCCCCAGAAAGAAGCTGAGCGCCAGATTTTCGACAAAGATGGCCTTTACGGCCAGTGAGATCAGACCTTCCATCAGTGCGCCTCTACCTGCTGGATTTTGTATTCACGTTCTTCGACCTGGTTCGGCTTCCATGTGCGGAAGGCCCAGATGATCAGCCCGATGATAAAAAACGCCGATGGCGGCAGCAGCAGCATGCCGTTGGGCACATACCATCCGCCATTGTTCACGGTTTGCAGAATGGTGACGCCAAACAGCGACCCCGCCCCGAACAGCTCACGAATAAAGCCGACCAGCAATAGGATCAGGCCATAGCCCATGCCGTTGCCCATACCGTCGATGAAGGATGCGACCGGCGGGTTCTTCATCGCAAACGCCTCGGCGCGACCCATCACGATGCAGTTTGTAATGATCAGGCCGACGAAAACCGAAAGCGTCTTAGAGATCTCAAACGCGTAGGCTTTCAGAATCTGGTCTACCAGGATCACCAGTGAGGCGATGATCACCATCTGCACAATGATCCGTATCGAGCCCGGGATCTGGTTGCGCAGGCAAGAGATGAAGAAGGACGAGAACGAGGTCACGAAGATCACCGCCAGCGCCATGACCATCGACACTTGCAGTGACGAGGTCACCGCCAGCGCCGAACAGATACCCAGCACCTGCAATGTGATTGGATTGTTGTCGACAAGCGGGTCGACCAGCATTTCCCTTTTGGTCTGGGACATCAGAGCTCTCCTGCTTGCAGTTTGGCCAGAAACGGAGCATAGCCCGCATCCCCCATCCAGAATTTGACCAGATTGTCGACACCGACCGAGGTCAAAGTGGCACCCGCCAGCGCGTCGATGTAAAAGTCGGGACCGGCGGCAGGCTGGGATTTCGAAACGGTGATTTGCAGATCACCATTGTCGTCACGCAGCTTTTTGCCATTCCACAACGCTTTCCAGCGTGGATTGTCCACCTCGGCACCCAGACCCGGTGTCTCACCATGCTGATAGAATTGCAGGCCGTAGATGTCGTTGCCGTTATTCTCCAGCGCGATAAAACCATAAAGCGTCGACCACAGGCCATAGCCGTGCAGCGGCAGGATAACCTTGTCCAAAGCACCTGCATCGTCGCGCAGCAGATAGACTACGCGGTATTTGGACTTGCGACCGATACCTGCCGGATCATCGTCCAATGCAACGCTCAACTCGGGGTCGCTTGCGGCAGCGATGTCATCGAAGGTCGCCGGATCGAACTGATCGTCAACGAAGGTGCCCGTGGACAAGTCCAGAACATGCGGTTCGAACGCGGCAAAAGCCTCTGTCACGTCAACGCCGGGCTCGTACACGCCTGCGACCTGCAGAACGTTCACCTGTTTGTCGCGCAGCGCGTTGGCCTCTTGCACCGGGCGCAGGCTG
The DNA here is from genome assembly GCA_039028255.1 of Pseudomonadota bacterium. Classification (GTDB taxonomy): domain Bacteria; phylum Pseudomonadota; class Alphaproteobacteria; order Rhodobacterales; family Rhodobacteraceae; genus Ruegeria. The sequence goes on from JBCCIK010000090.1 coordinate 4,470, forward strand.
ACCGCAGCCGAGGAAACGACCATGGATGCGACAAGGCACACTGCAACGGCGATAAAGATCGTCTTGCCGACCGAGTCGGGCGATGCCGCCAGAAACCGGGCGATCACGCCTTTGGTTGCATCTTTGTTTTCTGGGGATTGCGTATCAGACATGGCGACGCGCCCTCCGTTTGATGTTGGCCTGCACGACAAAGTAATCGATCAGCGGGGCAAAAACGTTACCGAACAAGATGGCCAGCATCATACCCTCGGGGAAGGCCGGATTGATGACACGTATCATCACAACCATGACACCGATCAGCGCCCCGTAGATATAGCGTCCGACATTTGTGTGGCTTGCTGAAACCGGCTCGGTGACCATAAACGCCAGACCAAACGCATAGCCCCCGATGACCAGATGCCAGTACCACGGCATTGCGAACATCGGGTTGGTGTTTGATCCGATCAGGTTCAGCAGCAATGTGAAACCTATGGTGCCGGCCAGGCACCCGACGATCAGTCGGTAATTGGCAATCCGCGTTGTCAGCAGAAAAGCCAGCCCGATCAAACATGCCAGTGTCGAAGTTTCACCGAAACTGCCCTGTATCTGTCCAAGAAATGCGTTCCACCAGGTGATCCCGTCAGCGGCCAGTGCCTGATGCCCCTGCGATGCCGATACCGACAGCGCGGTTGCGCCGGAAAATCCGTCAACCGGCGTCCACACAGTGTCGCCCGACATGTTCGCCGGATAAGCGAAATACAAAAACGCGCGCCCGACCAGCGCCGGGTTCAAAAAGTTCTTTCCGGTTCCGCCAAACACCTCTTTGCCGATCACGACTCCGAAAACAATTCCCAGTGCAACCTGCCACAGCGGCGCACTGGCCGGCATGATCAACGTGTACAGCATTGAGGTTACAAGAAAGCCTTCGTTGACCTCGTGACCGCGCACGGTGGCAAAGATCACCTCGGCAATGCCGCCGGCCACCAGGGTGACGATGTAGATCGGCAGGAAATACAACAGGCCGTGCATCACGTTGGCAAAGGCGTTGGCCGGGTTCAACGAGATCCCAAATGTCTGAAGCAAAGCGATGCGCCAGCCGGTCGCCGAATCCGGACCCAGTGCCGCTATTGCGCTGTTGGCCTGATACCCGGTGTTGTACATGCCCCAAAGGATGCAGGGGATCGTCGCCATGACGACATACGTCATGATGCGCTTCATATCCACATATGACCGCGCGTGCGGAGCAACCGTTGTTACCGTTTTCGGAGTGTAGATAAAGCTTTCGACCATCTCGTAGACAGGAAAGAACTTTTCGTATTTGCCACCTTTGACAAAATTCGGTTCGATCCGATCAAAAAAGCTGCGCAAACCCATCTGGCTCAACCCTCCTTTTCAATCTTGGTCAGGCAGTCGCGCAGCGCCAGCCCGTATTCATACTTCGCAGGACAGGCAAAGCCGACAAGACCCAGATCTTCTTCGTCCAGTTCCAGCGCGCCAAGCGCCTGCGCCGTATCGGTGTCCATGACCAATAGCGCCCGCAACAGCTGTGTCGGCAGGTAATCCTGCGGCATAAGTCGTTCGAACGTGCCGGTCGGCACCATCGCACGACGACCACCATTCAGGTTGCTGGTCAGTTTGAACAGCTTTTGCGAGAAGGCCGACGCCAGCATTGGCTGCACTGCATATTTAGAAGGCATTGGACGGATCCAGCCCATCGGAATCTGGTCGTGATCCTCGCGAATAACGGTGATCTGGCGTGCGAAACGGCCCAGATAGGCGGTTGGCCCTTCGGCCTGCGTCCCCGACAGGATCGATCCCGAGATGATTCGCGGCGTCCCTTCCACGGTGATCTCATCCCGTGTCAGATCATCGGTCGATGCCCCCATTACGGTCCGGATCAATCGCGGCTCACGTGCCCCCGGCCCGGAAAGGGCAATCACGATGTTCGGATCAAGATGCCCTGTCTGCATCAATCTTCCAATAGCGATCACGTCGCTATAGCCGATTGTCCAGACCTGTTTGTCACCAACCAAAGGTTCCAGAAAGTGGATATGTGTCCCCGCCAGACCCGCAGGATGCGGACCGGAGAACGCAGCCGTCTCAACACCCGCAACCTCGGAGCCCGGAACGGTGTCACCATCCTTGTGACACAAGTAAGTGTTGCCTTCGGTCAGTTTTGTCAGGGCCTCTAGCCCCGCGGCAAAGGCATCCCCTGCGTCAGCGATGATCACAGATGCATCCGCCGCCAACGGCTCACTGTCCATGGCAGTTACAAAGATGGCCTGCGCAGAGGTGCCGGGAACCGGCATCTTAGAATAGGGCCGGGTCCTAAACGACGTCCACAATCCGGCGGCGCACAGTTTTTGCGTGACGCCTTCGGCGCTGTCCGCATCACCGATGCCGGAAAAGTCCACGCCGGTGTCGTTGGCATCAGCCACGTCGATCACAACGCTTTGCAGCACGCGGCGCGCACCACGATTTATGGCCGCAACCTTGCCGGTCAGCGGTGCCACGATCATCGCGTCTGGTGCATCCTTATGACAGAACAAGGGCGTTCCGCGCTTTACAGACTCGCCCTCCTGCACCAGCATTTTAGGTTTTAACCCCAGATAATCTGCCCCCAGCGCGGCAACACTGGAAAACTCCGGCCCCGGCTGTATTTTCTGGTCCGGGGCACCCTGCACTGGCAGTTCGAGCCCCTTTGTCAGTTTGAAAGTTTGCATGTTGCTACGGTCTTCCAAGCCTATTTCCTGCGCCACGCCAGTCTGATCGCCCGCGCGACCAGAATACCGTGAATGTGGGACCCCGCGGAAAGGCAGGTGCACAAGACACAGGTGCCAGTCCGCAGGCATGAATCCGATCACGGTCCCTTTACGCGGGGATGCAACGAAACGCAAACCCGTTACGACGGAATTTAGCACGGGAATGTCACTTTATTTTTATATTTCTCGATCCAACATCCTTCGGGCCGGAAAAATGCTGGTCGCACACGGGATACATCCGATGTAAGCAACCAGAATGACGATCAAAACCGAGCTTGAGATCTTCCTTGTCGCCACCCCCGGACTTGAGGCGCCGCTATGCGCCGAAGCCGCTGATCTGGGATTCGCAAAGACGCGCGTGATCCGCAGTGGCGTCTTGTGCCAGGGCACGTGGTCAGACGTTTGGCGCGCCAATCTGTATATGCGCGGGGCCAACAAGGTACTGGTGCGTATAGGCGGCTTTCCGGCCGTCCATCTGGCGCAGCTTGACAAGCGCGCCCGCAAATTCCCCTGGTCCGACATCCTGCGGCCCGACGTTCCGATCAAGGTCGAAGCCACCTGCCGCAAGTCGCGTATCTACCACGCCGGAGCCGCGCGCCAACGCGTGGAACGGGCCATATCGGAAACTCTGGGGGCGCAGATTTCAGCGCAGGCCGACGTGCGTATCCTGCTGCGGATCGAAAAGGACCTGTGCACCTTTTCTTTGGACAGCTCGGGCGACCCGCTGCACAAGCGCGGTCACAAACGGGTTGTCGCCAAGGCGCCAATGCGCGAAACCATGGCTGCCATGTTCCTGCGCGAATGCGGATACGACGGGTCCGAACCTGTGCTGGATCCGATGTGCGGCTCTGGTACATTTGTCGTCGAAGCCGCCGAAATCGCGCTTGTGCTGGCTCCGGGCCGATCACGGCATTTCGCCTTTGAACACCTGGCTGGTTTTGACACGCAGGCATGGGTTGAACTGAAAAATGCGGGCCACACAAACGCCTCTGATCTCAGAGTCTACGGCTCGGACCGCAATGCCGGTGCGATTGAAGCGGCAGTTTCGAATGCCGCGCAGGCTGGCGTGCAGGCCAACACCCGGTTTCAGCACCGCGCCATCAGCGATATCAAACCGCCTTCGGAACAACCGGGCCTGGTCATCGTCAATCCACCCTATGGCACCCGTATCGGGGATGAGAAACGATTGCGCTCTCTGTACGGAAGCCTTGGCAAAACCCTGAAGGAGCGATTTCAGGGCTGGCGGGTCGGCGTGATCACCAGCGCCCCTGCACTGGCCCGCGCCACCCGCCTGCCCTTTCTGCCCGCCGGCCCGATTGTTGATCACGGCGGCACAAAAATCCGCCTGTATCGAACCGAAGGGCTGCCCTGACCTGCACACCGGGAAGGCCCCTGGGATCGGGACCCGACGCGTAGAATTCCTCTTGAGCATCCCAAGCCCCGGGTATAGATCACCGGCCACGGTCGGAGTGTAGCTCAGCCTGGTAGAGCACTGTCTTCGGGAGGCAGGGGTCGGAGGTTCGAATCCTCTCACTCCGACCAATAAAACAAGGCGCCCAAGGGCGCCTTTGTTGTTTGTAAGACAATGATCCGAGGTGCGTTAAACCTGAGCATGCGTCGAACTCCGAGATGCTGGTGGTTTTACACAGGTGCTCTGGGCTTTGGTCCCGGATGCCGTGTACGCTTGGATGGACAAGTCAGTGATTGGCGAGATCCAGGGCCTTGGTAAACATCCTGCCGGCAGCTGAGTTGCCGATAGCGGATCTTTGCCATGATGCGGATTGGTCCCGTCGACCCGCGAAAGAAAAAGAAATAAGGCGCTGCGTCCCCTGCCGACATCCCGCAACAAGCCTGTCCGCACCGACAAGCGCCACTACAAATGATGAAATAGAACTGAATTCGTGCATAGAAGTCTTAAAATTGGCGACTTGAAAATATGTCATTTCAAAGCCCGCGCACTTGCGTCGGGTTATTGTGAAAGCTCTTGTTCAAGGCGGCGCATTGATCGCCCTGGCGGGGTGCTGATCGATGCGATGATGCGGTAGACGGCAGGCGTCAGAAACACGGTGAAAAGCGCCGCAAAACCCAGGCCCCCAACAACAACCCATCCTACGGCCATGCGTGCCTCGGCGCCCGCGCCAGAGGCCAGCACAAGCGGAATACTACCCGCCACTGTCGACGCCAGTGTCATGATGACAGGTCGGATCCTGATTATCATCGCATTGCGGATCGCCTCGTCAATGGACTGGCCGGCCTCGCGGAGTTGATTGGCAAATTCGACAATCAGCACACCGTTTTTGGCCATCAGTCCCACCAGGATCACCAGACCGATCTGGCTGTAATAGTTAAGGCTACCGCCAGTGATCAGTATCGCCACCAGAGCCGAGCCCAGACCGCAGGGAACGGTCACAAGAATAATGCAGGCGCTGGCAAAGCTTTCGAATTGGGCCGACAGAACCAGGAAAACCACCAAAAGCGCAGCGGCAAAGACGATAAGATTGGCCTCTTGACCGCTTTCCAGCGTTGCGGCTTCACCCAGCAGCACAAGCCGGCCTTCGGTGCCAAGAACAGGTGGTGCGATCTGTTTCAGACGGGCCACCGCTGCGCCCAGATCGGTACCACTGCCCAGATTGGCCTGCGCTGTCACCGCACGTTCGCGGGCTTCACGGCTGAGACGGGACGCCGACGCGGCCACGGAAAACTCTGCAACGGTTGACAGCGGCACGAACTGCCCGGCGTCAGTGCGCAGGAATGCATTTTCCAGATCACCCTGATCGTTGACAGGGGCACCCCCCACCTCCAACCGGATATCGACGGATTCGTTATCCAGGAAAATTTCGGACACCGCATCACCATCGATCACCGTGCTGAGCGTTTCAACAACGTCGCGCGGTGAGATACCCAGGTTTGCTGCAAGGTCGCGATCAATTTCCAGTAGTAGCTGTGGTTGATTGATTTCATTGACCAATTGCGGATTTGCGAAGGCGGGATCACTGTCCATTTCCGAGATCAGGGTGGTCATCAGATCGCCGAGCACATCGTAGTCCTTGCCAACAACTGCAAATTGAACCCCGCGTCCGGCCCCGCGGATGCCCAGGCTATTGGACCCGCGCAACGCGATGATGGCCCCAGGTATCGGGCTCAGCTTGCCTTGCAGTTCGGCGGCAATGTCTTGCTGACTGCGAACCCGATCTTCCCACAAAGCGAGGCGTATAATCACAAAGGCCGTGTTTGACCCCCCGCGCCCGATCATGGCCTGCACCGCGTCGGCCTCACCGGATTCGATGTACGGTTCCAGGATATCCTCGACCAATGCCACCTGATCGCTGGTGTATTGAAGGCTGGCCGATGTGGCGGTGCGCAGGCTGACAAAGATCGTGCCGCGATCCTCGGGCGGGGTGATTTCCTGCGGCAACAGATTGTACAGTGCAACAGACGCCCCGGCAAAGCCAAGCGCCAGCGCCAGCACAAGAAACCGTAAACGTAAAATGACGTCGATCAGCTTGCCGAACAGCTGATATATTATTGGAGGGTCACCGCCGGTATCATCATCGGTTCGGCTGCGCCCCGGATCGACCATAGCGCAAATGGCCGGGCACAGTGTCAAAGCCACAAATGACGACAGTGCGACCGAAAAGGCCAGTACAAAGCCAAACTCGCCAAAGATGCCCCCCGCCTGCCCCGGCAAAAACGATATCGGGACAAAAACCGCCGCCAACGTGGCCGTTGTCGAGATCACGGCAAAGAATACCTCGCGCGTGCCTAACGCAGCAGCAGCATACGGCCCCAAACCCTGACGCCGCCTGCGCACGATGTTTTCAAGAACGACTATGGCATCATCGACCACGATGCCTGTCGCAAGCACCAAGGCCAGCAGTGAAATGGTATTGACCGAAAACCCGGTGATCCAGATCGCTGCGATGGTGCCGATCAGCGCCACTGGTACGGAAACGGCCGGAACAAGAACGGCGCGGATCGATCGCAGGAACAAAAAGATAACAAAAATGACGATAATCACAGCCAGCAGAATACTGACCGCAACACCGGTAATCGACCTTTGAACAAAGATACCGTCATCTGACACCACCGTCAGTGTCGCCCCGTCCGGCAGGTCATCCTGAAGCTGGGACACCGCCTGTCGCACGGCAGAGGATATCGCCAGCGTGCTGGCTGTTGTCTGGCGAATAATGTTCAGTCCGACCGCAGGCTGCCCGTTGATCCGGGTAATGCTTGACGGGTCATCTGAGGTGTATTGAACAAATGCAACATCGCCGATGACAGTTTCACGATTCAACCGGATGGCAGAAATGGCCTCTTCCGTTGTTGTTGAGGCCACAGAACGCACGACGATCTCTTGACCCGCCGTTTCAAGCGTCCCCAGCGGTATGTCCAGATTTGCGCTGGCCAGGGCCAACCGCATGTCGGCCAGCGATATCCCACGACTGGCCAGGGCCACCGGAAAGAACGTCACACGCATAACCCGGTCATAGTCTCCGGCGATCTGCACCTCGGACACACCTTCGATACTCAAAAGCCGATCCGATACCACCCCTTCGGCCAGGGTTGCCAGGTCCACCAAGTCAAGCGCACCACTCAGCACAAGTCGCAGAATAGGGTCCGCATCCGCGTCGCTTTTCTGAACCGTGGGTTCGTCGAGGTCATCGGGCAGGTTTCGCCGCGCGCGCGATACCAGATCACGCGCATCATTTGCGGCGTCTGTCATGTCGATACTGCGGTTCATCTCCAGCGTCAGGCTTGCGTTGCCGTAGCTTGACGTCGACGAGATATTTTCCAGACCTTCAAGCCGGGCCAGAGCGTCTTCGAGAACGCTTGTGACTTCGGCGTCGACGGTATTTGCCGATGCGCCGGGATAGGTGGCACGGACCGACAGGACCGGTTGTGACACATTCGGCAGTTCGCGAATTTCCACCGCATAAAGCGCGGACAGGCCAGCGATGATCACCAACAGGTTTATCACGATGGCGAGAACCGGGCGGCCAACAAAAACCGATATGAAGCCAGCGTTTGAACGCGCGTCCGGCGTGTCGCCCTCAGCCATCCGTTTGACCGTTGCCCGAGGTTTTGATGTCGAGCGCAACAGATGAGCCCTGACTTATTTTGAACGCGCCATCCTCGACCACCCTGTCGCCTTGTTGCAGGTCCGCCTGAACCCAGACCGCATCGCCCAGCCTGTGGCGCAGCGTGACGTCGATACGTTGCGGAGCGTCCGAACCGTCGATGCGCCAGACATACGCCCCGTTGCGGTCCCATAAAATTGAAACGCTGGGAATCCGCGGTAACGGGCTTTCCTGTTGCGCGAGGCTGACGCTGAACGTCATCCCCGGCACCAGAACATTGTCCGGATTGCGCACCTGCGCACGAATTCCCACGGTGCGAAACTGTTCATCTATCGAACTGTCGAATGCCACTATGGTGCCTTCAAACACGCGGCCCACCAGCGTTGGCGTTGTCAATCGGACCGGTACGCCGTTTTGAATTTGCGCAATCGCAGTTTCAGGGACCGAGAATTCCACATACAGGCTGCTGGCATCCACCAGTGTTACAATCTCTGACCCTTGCGGCACATAACTGCCGATCGTTAGATCGTTCAGGTTGATTTTTCCGGCAAAGGGCGCCCGAACTATGCGACGATCAAATTCGTACTGGGCTTCGGCCAGTTGCGCATTGGCGACAGCAAGGGCGGCGCGCGCTTCGTCAAGTTGCGATTGCGAGACCGCCGCGCTGTTCTGTGCCACAAGAGTTTGCAGGCGATCAAAGCTTGCGTCCTGCTTCTCCAATTCGGCCTTTGCGCTGTCCAGCAGAATCTGTTGCGTTCTGCGCTCGAAGGTCACGATGGGATCGCCGGCACCAACTTCGGAATTCGGCTGCACCTGTATGGCTTCGATTGTCCCTGAAAAATCTGCCGTCAAATGAACCAATTGCGCGGCTTTGCCGGTACCAATCGACTGAATCCGCGTTCGCGGCGGCGTTACCTCGACATCGGCAGCGGTGACAACGATGGCGTTCGAAGGGAATTCAGGCTCAGCCGCAGCAGACGTTTCCGTCGCTTCGGACCCGGCCGTTTCGGCGCGCTCTTGGAACAGGCCGGTGGGCATGACAAGCGCCCCCAACGCAAGCCCAACCACCAGCGCCCCCAGCAATTCCCAGAAACGTGCCATGCTGTTTCCCGTGCTTCAGGCATGATCGGTGCATTGCAAAGATCACGCCATAGGTTCCGTTTACGACACCGCCTGTGTAACACCGCAAACGGATTTCGCCTATAACCTATTGAAGTGACGCCCGGAAACACAAGTCCCAAGCTGCGCACAAACGACGTACAGACGGTCTGCGACACCGGGTTTGTGGTTGTTGGTAATGTGGGCCGGTCAAAGCCCGCCAAAACACGGGCGTGTGCAATCCACCGCATCAGCGCGCACGCGGATTACCACGATTTTGTGAGAGTCACATAGTCCTGATGCTGCACAAGATCGCGCCCCACCAGCCAGAATTCATCCAGCACAAATTCTGTAATTTCGACTTTTTGATCAGCGCTGAAATCGTGCACCTGCGGGTAAAGCAGGATCATCCAGACGACCTTCATCATGTCGGCGAACCGGTCCGGCCGGCATCGTACGGCGCTGCTGCGCACCGAAAAAGCAAGAGTATCCGCGATCGGCAAGGTCGACATCTGACCCGGAAGATCAAGCAAGTTCTGGTCATTGCGCGTGTTGCAGAATTTTTCAGCGAAACGGTTGTAAAGCCACGTCGTTGTGTGCGTCTGTTCAGTCGCAGAGGACATCAGCGCCAGGTGCACTAGGCCGGGCGTTTTCAAAAGCTCTGAGCACAGTGCATTCATCAGGTCCGGCCATAAATCCGGCGCGCAATAATACAGCGCGTGATGCAACGTTATCAGATCAAATCGTGCATCGCCCAAACGGGTTTGCAGCGCAGTGCTGGCGCTGTGTTTGTCTTTGAAATCGTCCAGATAACTGCCGCTCACCGTATGAACGTCGTTTAACAGCAGTCTGTCCGCACGCTCTTTGACAACGGCCAGCGCGCTATCGTCGCAATCGTACAGCCACAATCCACCGTCGGACAGAGCATGCAAAAGTGGTAACTGAGGTTCGTCGCTCGACCCTATCGACAGGGTGCGAAACCCGTGGGCGCAGGAAACGTCTTGCAGTTGCGCCTTGACGCTGCGCATCAGATCGCGCGCAACATTTGCCATTTCGTCGGTATATCGCTCCCACGTTTTGACCTGATC
>JBCCIK010000091.1:0-14388 GCA_039028255.1 Pseudomonadota bacterium
AAACCCATAGTGACGCAGCCAGCGCAGATCGCTATCAAAGAACGCCCGCAAATCCGGGTTGCCGTATTTCAGCATCGCCAGACGGTCGATCCCGATGCCGAACGCAAAGCCCTGATAGACCTCAGGATCAATCCCACCCGCTGCGATCACCTTGGGGTGGACCATGCCCGAGCCCAGAATCTCCATCCAGTCGTCGCCCTCGCCGATCTTCAGCTGACCATTGTCCCAGGAACAGCGGATATCGACCTCGGCCGACGGCTCGGTGAAGGGAAAGTGCGAGGCGCGGAAGCGCAGTTCGACGTCGTCGACCTCAAAGAACGCTTTCACGAACTCTTCCAGAACCCATTTCAGGTTCGCCATCGAGATGTCTTTATCAATCGCCAGCCCCTCGACCTGATGGAACATCGGCGTGTGGGTCTGGTCATAGTCGGCACGGTACACACCGCCCGGACAGATCACGCGGATCGGCGCGCCCTGTTTCTCCATCGACCGGATCTGCACCGGAGATGTGTGCGTCCGCAACACGTGCGGCGGGCGATTGTCGCCTTCGGCGCGGTGCATGTAGAATGTGTCCATCTCGGCCCGTGCGGGGTGGTGGCCGGGGATGTTCAGTGCGTCGAAATTGTACCAGTCGTCTTCGATCCGCGGCCCTTCGGCCACAGAAAAGCCGAGCTCGGCAAAGATCGCAGTCAATTCCTCGGTCGCCTGGCTGATCGGGTGGATAGAACCGGTCCGACGCGGTCGGGACGGCAAGGTGACATCCAGCCATTCAGTGCGCAGACGTTCATCAAGTGCTGCATCTGCCAGCGCGGCTTTCTTGGCGGACAGGGCCGAATTGATCTCATCTTTCAAGGCGTTCAGCGCGGGGCCGGCCACCTGGCGTTCTTCGGGCGTCATCTTGCCCAACTCGCGCATCTTCAGCGCGACCTCGCCTTTTTTGCCCACGGCGGCAACCCGGATCGCCTCAATCGTGCTCTCGTCGCCCGCCTCGGCGATCTGCCCAAGATATTTTGCCTTTAGATCGTCCATGACGCTTTCCGAAATCGGTCCCTGACTGCTGTTCAGGCCCTGCTATCATAGCCGCCCGTGAAAGCAAGGGGCTGGATCACATCGCCCGCAGCACTGCCGCCTGCGGGCCGTTTTGGACCGGGCGGGTTGTTTTGCCATAAGTCCCGGGATGATCGCGCAATTCAGGAAACAGCGCGAACAGTTCCTGCATCGCTGCGATATCCAAACCGGACACAGCCTGCGCGCCGGGGAAAAAGCTTTCAGAGATCAGGCCCGAAGTTGACAACAGCTGGTGTTGATCAAAAAACAGATGCACGTAGTGCACGATGTCGCAAGGCGTCTGGGTCACGCTGGTGCCATTCACCAGAGATTTGGCGGGCACCAGAACCTCATCTTCACCAAACAACAATTGCGCTTGCCAACCGGAAATCAGAATGCGGTGCTGTGGCGAAACAAGAATATCCCGCTGGGCCCCCAGAACGCCCGTCCCGATACGGACGGGGGTAAAACTGCCGACCCCGCGCACCGTGCGACCGCCGGACCAGCGCAACGGGCAGGATCCGTTGTCCAGTGTCAGAACCAGATCCCCTGGACGCAGCGTTTCAACCCGGCGGGGACCTTCGGGGGTATCCACCCGAGTTCCGGCAACAAAACAAGGCGCGCCGCTGTCACCGGGCGTCAGCGGACCGTAGGTCAGCGTATCGGTATCAGGCTGATTGAATTGCAACGATGTCGTTGTCTGGTTCGGAACTACCAGAACGGGCAGGTTTACCGACGTTTCACCCGCTGCAAGACCATCCTGTGCCTGAATGTTCTGGGTGCCCCCACCGATGTCATAAAAGTCTATGACCTCACCAGTGTCGGTATTGCTTAGCGCGTAGGCTTCGTAGTTGGTGGCACCATTGCCGTTTGGATCGGTCAACAGGATAGGAAAGTCATCTGCGGAAATCACATAGACGACTTCGTTATTGTCGGGATCCGTGGTCACCTGTCCCGGTGGAACGCTGGTCAGAGCAATCTCAATCCCGACAAACCCGGTGCTTTGATAAAAGGAAACGGTGAAGTTCGCCGGGTTTTCATCCGAGCGCAGCGAAACCTCCAGAAATTCGCTGACACCCGTGCTGGCCGCAAAGGCATTGGAATAGTGCAGTTCGCTGATACGGGCCATACGTCACTCAACCGATGGATCGCAGTCAGTATCTTTGATCTGCGCACCGTTTCAAGACGAGATGCCCATTGTGACAAATACGACGTTAAACCCGTGGCGCAATTTCAATAGCTGTAGGCCGGGAATACCTGTGTCAGATCGCCGTTCCACTCGCCATTGTAGTGATCCAACAATTCATCCGCCGGAACCTTACCCGTCTCGAGGCTGTCCTTCAAAGCGTTCAGGAAATGGCTTTCATCCGGCACCAGACCGCCTGCGCCGGGATACGCCCGCGCTTTGAGACCGGATTCGGAAATCGCAACAACCTCGCGCGCAAGATCATGCATGTTGATGTCACCGACCTGGGCCTGCAGGCCGCTGCGCGCGGCCTCGACCCGCAACGCCTCGCGCGTGTCTGTATCCCAGCCTCGGACCAGATCCCACGCCGCGTCCAGCGCGCCTTGATCGTAAGTCAGACCTACCCAGAATGCAGGCAGCGCGCACAAGCGCCGCCACGGGCCGCCATCGGCGCCGCGCATCTCCATGAATTTCTTGATCCGCGCCTCGGGGAAGGCGGTGGTCAGGTGGTCGGCCCAATCGGACAGGGTTGGCGTTTCACCCGGCAGCGCGGGTAGTTTGCCCTGCAGGAAGTCGCGAAAGGACATGCCCAGCGCGTTGATGTAGTGGCCATCGCGATAGACAAAATACATCGGCACATCCAGTGCGTATTGCACGTAGCGTTCGAACCCGAAGCCGTCTTCGAACACGAAGGGCAACATGCCGGTGCGGGCATCGTCCAGATGCCGCCAGATATAGCTGCGCCAGCTTTTCTGGCCGTTTGGTTTACCTTCAAAGAACGGCGAATTGGCAAACAGAGCGGTCGCAACAGGTTGCAGGGCCAGCGCGACGCGCAGTTTCTGCACCATGTCAGCCTCAGAGCCAAAGTCGATGTTGACCTGAACGGTGCAGGTGCGGCGCATCATGGCGCGGCCCATGGTGCCGACTTTTTCCATATAATCATTCATCAGGCGATAGCGGCCCTTGGGCATCAACGGCATTTCGTCATGGGTCCAGATCGGTGCCGCACCCAGCCCGATGAATCCAACGCCGATTTCGTCCGCGATATCCTTGACCTCACGCAGATGGGTGTTCACTTCGTCGCAGGTTTCGTGGATGGTTTCCAGCGGTGCCCCCGAAAGCTCCAGCGCACCGCCCGGTTCAAGGCTGACATTGGCGCCGTCTTTTTCCAGGCCGATCAAATGACCGGATTCGCGAACCTCGGCCCACCCGTGCCGGTCACGCAGACCTTCCAGAACGGCAACAATCGACCGGGTTCCTTCGAACGGCAGTGGTTTCAGGGTGTCCTTGCAATAACCAAACTTTTCATGTTCGGTCCCGATGCGCCAATCCGCCTTGGGTTTGCAACCCGCTTCCAGATACTCGGCCAGTTGTTCATGGCGTTCGATCGGACCGCCGCCGGACTGAGGGATGGACATGAACCGTGCTCCGATCCTGATGTGTCTGTCTTTGGCTCAGTCGTGGGGGCAAACAGCGCCAGTGTCAATGCAACCGGATATGCGCCGGGCGCGACGGCCGACGTTCCCAGATGACCACCGGATGCGCCGATTTGCTGTTCAGTTCCGCCAGCATCTGCTCGGTTTTGAGGCCAGGCAGCGCCGAGAAGACATCAAACAGCGCCTCGGCCCCTTCGGCATTCACGGGAATGTGAAGCGTCGGCTGCCCCGGCTGATCCAGCATCCATTGCGCCGGGGTCAAGGACGGGTCCAGTCCCAGCCTCTCGATCTCGCGGGTTGCCACGATGCCGCCTTCGATCGGGCCGAAATAGGCAATCTGACCTTCGTCCACGGTTACAACACCGGGACCACCTGCGCCCGTGCGAAAACGCGCGCGCTGAAGACCTATCACGGCCAGAGCAACTGCAATGGTGACCAGGATCCAGCCCAGCCAGCCCAGCAGGCCACCCGGTCCGCCGATCCATCCGACCCCGACGAAAAGAACAGGCAGCGCCACCAGCACCTCGCGCCAGCGCCACAGCGCAAGTTTGGCTTCCGGTCGGATAAAACTCATTGCAGCAACCCTGTTTTGGCACTCTGTACACGGCATCGGTCGGGACATATGCACATCGTGATGCGGTCATGTCCAGCAGCCGGGCATACAGGATACCTCAGATGCCTGAGCAATCGCCAGCAGGTTTGTCGTTGCCCTCTCAGGGCAACTGTCACAGCGTCGGGTCAGGTGGTCGCTGGACGCCCAACGCGTCCAGTATATCGCCGGTGACGGCAAGTACGGCATATTCCGCCCGCCGCGCCTGTGCCTCAAGCTGGATGACCCGAACCTGTGCTGTGTTCAGCTCGCGCAAGGCATCCAGAATCTGAACCAGCGTGCTGCGCCCGATGTTGAACTGCCCTCGCGCCGCCGCCAGGGCCTGCTCATTGATGTCCACGGCACGACGCGCCGAGGTCAGGCGCTGCTGTATCGAGGCGGTCTCTTCCAGGGCCTGAGACAGGCTGCGCTGCAATTCGCGTCTCAGATCTTCTTCATCCGCCCGGCCTTGTTCCAAATTCGCTTGCGCGATTTCAACATTCGCCCGCGCTGATCCACCCTGATAAATTGGAACCGTGACACCAAGCCGAGCCCGCACGCCATCATCGATGCTGCCTTGGTCAAAATCCGTCTCAAGTATTGCGGATAACGTCGGACGGGTCGCCCGTCTGGCCACAACAACCTCTTGCGCGCGCGCCTGAGAAGCGGCGATCTGTGTTCGAAGACGCGGGCTGCGTTCGACAATATCGCCAGATGATCCGGCAACCAGTCCCGGCGCAGGCGGGATCAGCGGTACAATATCCGGGCGGGCGCCGAACACTTCGATCCAGGTGGCTGTTGTCAGGGCAACGTTCGTCTGTGCCTGCGCCAGTTCGGTTTGCGCATTCTGCCGCCTGCCCTGACCGGCCAACAGGTCTGCAACAGATCCTGCGCCGGCATCGACGCGCGATTGCAGATCACGTACCAACGCGTCCGTCCGAGCCAGATTTTGCCGCGCTTGTTGTTCAAGCCTGCGGTTTCGATCCATGTCGATGATTGTCTCGATTGCCTGAAAACTGACGGCGCTGAGTTCGGATATTTCGTTCAACCAAGTCTGGCGCGCCTCAATCTTGCGCAGACCGACCCGACCGGCAACTTTACCGCCGTCATAGATAATCTGGCTCAATCGCAGAATAGGGACTGTATCGCCATCAGACGTCAGCGATGTTTCAGCTTCTATCTGAGGCAAAAACGCCCCCTGCTCGGCATCGATGCGAGACCGGGATGCCGCCACGCTGGCCGCGCCAGCCGTGGTTGAAGGTGAGCCCGCCACGCCGGAACGCACAAGTTCGGCAAAATCGGTTTGCGCGACGGTCCCGCTCAGGTTCTGTTGTGAGGCCACTGCCGATGCGCTCGTCGGCAAGTCCCGGTTTTGCAACGAAGGCGTGCCGCGCGAACCTTGGCTGCACCCTGCTAATACAAACGCGACGAACGCTGCCAAATACCATGCTTTCACGGGTCCAATGCTCCAGATGATGCGCGGCAGCAGGATGACCCGTTATGGTTAACGAAAAATGAGGTTTAGGCAGAGATATTGCACCGACGATCAGGTCTTCGGAACCTGTCTTTGGTTTTGCAATGTCTCGTGACACGTCTTTGGCCGGGCTTGGCTGCGCCCCAATCAGCGCCAGTGTCGGCAGCATGATTCGCTAGTCCCAATCACCCAACGCCTGTTGCCACATGGTCATCGCAGCCACGGCCGCAGTATCTGCCCGCAATATGCGCGGACCCAGGCTGACAACATGGGCAAACGACAGATCGGACAGTCGGCTGCGCTCCGCATCGGAAAACCCACCTTCGGGACCAATAAGGATCGCCCAGGGATGGTCTTTGTCATCAGAGGACAGACGCAAAGGTGATCCGGCTGCCGATTCGTCACAAAACATCAGCCTGCGTGCCTTGGGCCAGCTATCCAGGATGTGATCCAGCCGCCGCAGTTCGGCAACCTCGGGCACATATGTTCCGCCACATTGTTCGGCGGCTTCGATAGCATGGGCCTGTAGCCGGTCCTGCCGGATACGTTCAGAATTTGTGAACTCGGTCTGCACCGGCACGATGCGAGCCGCGCCCATTTCCGCAGCCTTTTCAACAATAAAGTCCGTCCGCGCCTTTTTGATCGGCGCAAACAGCAACCACAGATCCGGTGGCATGTGCAACGGTTTTGAGTGGTCCACACAGGTCAGAACACCGCCGCGCTTGCCCGCTTGCAGCACTTCGGCCCGCCACTCGCCGTCCTTGCCGTTGAACAAAGCCACCTGCCCGCCAACGGCCAATCGCATCACGCCGAACAGGTAGTGGGCCTGCTCACGCGTCAAATCAACCGATTGCCCCGGACCCAAGGGCTGCTCTACATACAGTCTGATCTTCGCACTCATGAGACCTTACATATGCAAGGCAATGCCCCAACACCAGACGGTCAGGTGGCCGACGCGGCAACCGGAAACTGGGTCGATACATATGCACCTGCCGTCACGCGCCCCTATCTGCGGCTCAGCCGCGCAGACCGGCCAATCGGGACATGGCTGCTGCTGCTTCCGTGCTGGTGGGGGCTGGCGCTGGCCATTCTGAACGACGGGCAACCCCGGCTTGGGGATATCTGGATCGCGATCGGATGTGCGTTGGGCGCGTTTCTGATGCGCGGCGCCGGGTGCACGTGGAACGACATTTCGGACCGTGAGTTTGACGCAAAGGTCGAACGCACACGGTCGCGGCCGATTCCTTCGGGGCAGATCAGTGTGCGGCAGGCGGTCGTCTGGATGATTGTCCAGTCTCTGCTGGCGCTGGCCATCCTGCTCAGCTTTAATCTGGCCGCCATTGCCATGGGTGTTCTGTCTTTGCTACCAGTCGCGATTTATCCTTACGCCAAACGTTTTACATGGTGGCCGCAGGTATTTCTGGGGCTGGCCTTCAATTGGGGCGCGATGCTGGCATGGGCCGCCCACAGCGGTTCTGTCGGCTGGCCCGCCATTATGTTGTATCTGTCCGGCATCGCCTGGACACTGTTTTATGACACGATCTATGCACACCAGGATGCCGAGGATGACGAGTTGATCGGAATCAAGTCTACCGCCCGCTTGTTTGGCACGGATACGGCAAAGTGGCTCAAATACTTTTTGCTGGCCACTGTTGTCCTGATGGCGCTTGCAATCGTCGATGCAGGTGTTCCGGATGCATCGCTTATGGCGTTGGTGGTTGCGCTGGCCGGCCCATGGGCCATGGGCTGGCACATGACCTGGCAATTGCGCGGTCTGGACATCGAAGACAACGCGAAACTGCTGCAACTGTTTCGCGCCAACAGGGACACCGGCTTTATTCCGCTGATCTTCCTCTGCGCTGCGCTGCTGCTCTGATTGCACCTGTTGGCCCGGGTCTGTATGAGTCCGTTCAAACGCCTGAGGAGTATCAAGCCCACACATGCGTCTGCCGTATTTTTTTGCCGCCTCCCTGATATTTTTCGTATCGGCCGGACTGTCGCTGTTGGCGGCAGGCTTTGCGGTGAGCAAGATCGAAGAAAGCTCGGAATTTGCTGTCCGCCGTGCGCTTGACCTCAAAGGTCACGACTGGGCCGAGGTGCAGTCCGACGGGCTGCGGGTTGTGCTGACGGGGACCGCCCCGGATGAAGCCACGCGGTTCAACGCCCTGACCGCCGCCGGAACCGAGGTCGATACATCGCGCGTGATCGACTCCATGGATGTCGCCGCAACCTCTGATCTGGCCGCGCCCAGATTTTCGGCCGAGATTCTGCGAAATGACGGGGGTATTTCTGTTATCGGGCTTATCCCCGCCGGTCAGGATCGGGCCGCGCTGGTTGCACGGTTACAGGATGTTGACGGCGCGACACGTGTGTCCGATCTGATGGAGTCTGCGGATTATCCCACCCCCGATGGCTGGGACGAGGCGATGACCTATGCAATCGAGTCGCTGGCCCGGCTTCCGCGGGCCAAGATTTCCGCCAGCCCCGGGCTGGTCAGGATCACTGCAATTGCCGACAGCCCGCAGGAAAAGGAGCAACTGGAACGTGATCTGACCCGCGACGCGCCGCCCAGTCTTCGCATTGGACTGGCGATTTCTGCCCCGCGCCCGGTGATCACCCCCTTTACGCTGCGATATCTGATTGGCGAAGATGGCGGGCAATTCGACGCGTGTTCGGCCCAGGATGAAGACGCGCGGGACACAATTGTTGCGGCAGCCCGCGCGGCGGGATTGTCCGGGCCGTATTCATGTACAATCGGACTTGGTGTGCCTTCTTCGAACTGGCCTGTCGCAGCAGAGCTGAGCATTGGCGCTCTGGCCGAAATCGGGTTCGGTTCGGTGACACTGTCGGATGCCGATATTACCCTGGTCGCCGCGCAAGGTACCGAGCCCTCAGTGTTCGACCGCGTTGTTGGTGAACTGGAAACGGCCCTGCCCGACGTCTTTGCGCTGCACGCGGTACTGCCTCAGCCCGAGGTTCCGGATGAAACCGGACCGGTCGAGTTTTCGGCCACGCTCAGCCCCGAAGGTCTTGTGCAGTTGCGGGGCCGCTTGAGCGACGACATTCTGCGCGACATGGTCGACAGCTATGCGCGCGCATCCTTTGGGTCCGAACAGGTTTATACCGCCACGCGCATCGTTCCCAACCTGCCCGTGGACTGGTCCGTGCGCGTTCTGTCGGGTCTGGAGGCACTGTCGCACCTGCATAACGGCGCTTTGACCGTCACCCCAGACCTGGTTGAACTGACCGGATTGAGCCATGATAAGGACGCCAAGGCACGCATTTCGGGACTGTTGTCAGAAAAATTGGGCGAAGCACAGGATTTCACGTTGTCGGTCTCGTATCAGCCGCCACCAGAACCTGCGGATGCGCTTCCTGATCCTGAAATCTGCGAACAGCGCATCGCCGAGCTTCAGGCGTTGAACAAGATCGCCTTTGAACCAGGATCGGCCACGATCGCGACCGAGTCGCGCGACACCGTCAATCAGATTGCGGACATCCTGCGCGATTGCGGTCCGATCCGGATGGAGATTCAGGGCCACACAGACAGTCAGGGCCGAGAGGAAATGAATCAACAGCTTAGCCAGGCACGGGCTCAGTCGATCCTGAATGAACTGCGCGGGCGGCGCATTCCGACATCCAGCTATTCAGCGGTCGGATACGGCGAAACCCAACCAATTGCCGACAACGACACAGAAACGGGGCGCGAGGAAAACCGAAGAATCGAGTTCCGATTGATTCGTCCCGAGCCGCTTGCAAATACTGAAACCGGGCTGGAAGCTTTGGAAGCCGAAGACGAAAGCCAGACGGAAGACAACGCATCTTCGACAGATGCAGAGGACCAATAACTTGAATCGAGCCGAATTCATCATCGCAACCGCAATCATCCTGTTCGCGGCCTTTTGCATGGGCTGGTTTGCCAACTGGCTGGCTCATCGGTTGTCACGGGTGCGCCAAAGTGACGTGGCCGATCTGGATCGGATGAGCCAGGAATTGCACGAAGCCGAAGAAACGCGTGATCAGGCGATCACCTATCTGCAACAGCGCGAGGCTGAATTGACCAATCAACTGACGCAGACCGAAGCAGAGCTGTCAGCAGCAATGGACGGACTGCGCGCCGCGCGACAGGAAGCCGAAGAACTTCGCGGTCGGCTCAACAACGCGGATTGAGCGCCTACCAGCGGGTCAGCGCGTCTTCGTCTTCGTCCCTTGCCGCAACCCATTCAGCC
Organism: Pseudomonadota bacterium; assembly: GCA_039028255.1. Lineage (GTDB taxonomy): Bacteria > Pseudomonadota > Alphaproteobacteria > Rhodobacterales > Rhodobacteraceae > Ruegeria. Next base: position 9,962 of record JBCCIK010000091.1, read on the forward strand.
CCCGAGGTGGTGATTTCCTTTTTCCAGAACGGCGCGCGGGACTTCAGGTAATCCATCAGATATTCCGCCGCCTCAAACGCGTCCTTGCGATGCCGCGCGGCGGTGGCGACCATCATGATCTGTTCGCCCGGTGCCAGCCGTCCGTGCCGGTGGATCACAAGCACGTCGCCCAAAGTCCAGCGCGTCTGTGCCTGTTGTGCGATCTTGGTCAGGGCGCGTTCGGTCATGCCGGGGTAGTGTTCAATTTCCATTGCGGCCAAATCGCCCGACGTCAGATCGCGCACCACGCCAGTGAAGGTCACAATCGCCCCATTCCCGGTGTCGCCATCAGCAAAAGCGCTGGCTTCTGCGCCCAGATCGAACGGCTCTTTTTGAACGCAAATGCGCATGCGGTCAGCCGCCCGTCATGGGCGGGAAAAACGCCACTTCGCGCACGCCTGCAAGCGGTGCGTCGAAATCCGCAAGTTCCTGATCCAAGGCAACCCGCAGCGCCGAGATATCCGCAAAAGCGGCGGCATATCTTTCTTCCCGGGCACTCAGTTCGGCAACCAGATCGGTCACGGTTGCAGCCTGAGTATCAACTTTTTCCTTTGGCAGGCCAATGCGTTCGCGTACCCAAGCAAAATACAGCACGTCCATCGCTCAGCTCTCCTTTAGATGAGGCATGGCTTTACGTAAGTAGTCATAGCCTGTGATCAATGTCAGAGTCGCGGCGATCCACAACAGCCACAGGCCGATCCGACCGGACCAGAACATCCCTTGCAGATGCCATCTGATATGAGTCACGTCGTCGACCTGTCCAGCAAGGATCTGGTCAATCAGGGCCGCGTCCATGCCGAAGGTGCCCATTACAAAATAATGCTCAAAAATCCCTTGCGAGAACAGCACCGCAATGGCCACCATCTGCGCCGTGGTTTTCCATTTCGCAAGTTGCGTGACTTTCAAGGTTCCGGCCACGTCGCCCAGATATTCGCGCAGGCCTGAAACAAAGACTTCGCGGAACAGGATTACCGTTGCAGGCAGCACCAGCCAGGGCGTCCAGCTTTCGGTGGAATAGCCTACCAGGATCATCAGCGCGATCACCACCATCGCTTTGTCGGCGATCGGATCCATCATCGCCCCGATTTTCGTTTCCTGTTTCCAGGCCCGCGCCAGATAACCGTCAAACCAGTCGGTTATGGCCGCAGACAGAAACAGGATCAGCGCGAACCAGTCCGCATAAGGCCGCGTGAAATACAGAAACATCACGGCCAGACCCGGCGCAGCCAACAGACGCAACACGGTCAGAATATTCGGCAGGTTCCACTTCATGGCGCGGACCCTACATCGGCGTTTCCTGACAGAAAAGCCAATCGGGCAAAAAACTGTGCCGATCCCAAACGCTTGATCAAAACCAATTGAAAGGATTGATACAGTATATGGGTTGGCCTTCACCGGCTTTGCGGTCACATTGCGCCGGCAAACCCCAGCAGAGCCCAAACAGTGATAGCCCATATTCAAACCGATCCGCGCGCCAATCTGATCGGCAGTCTTTGGATGATTGCCGCGATGGCCGGCCTCGCGCTGGAGGACGCGTTGCTGAAACACGCCTCGGGCGCGTTGCCGATCTGGCAGATGCTGGTGTTTTTCGGCATGGGCGGGTCGGCGGTCTTTGCCGCGGTGGCCCAGGCGCGTGGAACCCGGCTATGGCAGCCCGACGTCCTGTCCCACCCAATGCAGGTTCGTGTGTTTTTCGAGGTTCTGGGCCGGTTGTTTTTTGTTCTGGCCATTGCGCTGACACCGCTGTCGGTCGCAACAGTGATTTTACAGGCGGCCCCTTTGGTGGTGGTCGCGGGGGCGGCGGTTGTCTTTGGCGAAAAAGTCGGATGGCGCCGGTGGAGCGCTATTGTCGTCGGCATGATCGGCGTCACGATCATTCTACAACCAACGGCTGAGAGTTTTTCGGCCCTGTCCTTGTTGGCGGTGCTTGGCATGCTGGGGTTTGCGGGGCGCGATCTGGCCAGCCGGGCCGCGCCCGCAAGCCTCAGCACCGAGGTGTTGGGGTTTTACGGCTTTCTCAGCATCATCCTTGCCGGTTTGATTTATAGGTTCTGGGAAGACACACCGATGATCGTACCCGAACCGAACACCATCCTGCATTTGATTGCAGCCGTGCTGATGGGCGTCATGGCCTACGGGTCGTTAATGAAGGCGATGCGCACAGGCGAGGTTTCCGCCGTCACACCGTTCCGCTACACACGCTTGCTGTTCGGTATTGGTTTGGGCGTTGTGATGTTCGGCGAAAGCCTGAGCCGCAACATGTGGACCGGAAGCGCGCTGATTGTCGCGTCGGGTCTGTATATTATGTGGCGCGGTCGCCGGGCTTAACCTTTTTCATGGAAAAAATCATACACCTTTTTCGCCAGGCCGGCTGAGATCCCATCAACCGCCCTGAGGTCAGCCAGATTGGCACGGCTGACCGCCTTTGCGCTGCCGAAATGCGCCAGCAATGCCCGTTTGCGCGCGGCACCAACACCCGGAATGTCGTCCAGCGGCGTGGCGCTGATGGCTTTTGTCCGTTTGGCGCGATGGGTTCCAATTGCGAACCGGTGCGCCTCGTCCCGCAGGCGCTGAACAAAGTACAGCACCGGGTCGTTGCGCCGCAAGGCAAAGGGGCGTTGACCGACCCGGTGAAATTCCTCCTTGCCGTGATCGCGGTCTACACCTTTGGCGACACCAACCATCGGAATATCTCCAACACCGTGCCGTTCCATGATGTCATGAACCGCACTGACCTGACCGGCGCCACCATCGATGAGCAACAGATCGGGCCACAGCCCCTTGTCACGCGCGGGGTCTTCTTTCAGCAGGCGCGAGAAGCGACGGTTCAAAACCTCTTTCATCATGCCGAAATCATCACCCGGGGTCAGGTCATCGCCGCGAATGTTGAACTTGCGATATGCGTTTTTCACGAACCCTTCGGGGCCTGACACGATCATGCCGCCCACCGCATGAGACCCCTGAATATGCGAGTTGTCATACACTTCGATCCGGCTTGGCGGGCCATCCAGATCAAATGCGTCAGCGACGCCGCGCAGCAGCTTGGCCTGTGTCGCGCTTTCCGACATGCGCCGGGCCAGCGATTCCCGTGCGTTGCGCTGCGCACCGGCGATCAGTTCTGCTTTTTCGCCCCGCTGCGGCACCAGTATTTCCACCTTGCGGCCCAGCTTTTCGGACAACGCATCCTGCATCAAGTCCGTATCTTCGATCGCATCGGACAACAGAATCTGCCGTGGCGGGTCTTTGCTGTCGTAGAACTGCCCCAGAAACGCCTGCATCACCTCGGCCGGGCTGACATCAGCGGCCAGCCTTGGGTAATAGTCACGATTGCCCCAGTTTTGATTGGCGCGAATAAAGAACACCTGAACGCAAGCTTGCCCACCATCGATATGCAGGGCGATGATGTCGGCTTCTCTCACGCCTTGCGGGTTGATCCCCTGCGCGCTTTGCACTTGCGTCAAGGCCCGTATCCGGTCGCGCAGCGCGGCTGCACGTTCGAATTCCAGATTGTCCGATGCCTGTTGCATCTGTTCAGCCAGATCAGCCTGAACCTTGGTAGAACGTCCGCGCAGGAAATCATCGGCCGAGGCCACCAGTCTGGCATAATCCGCTTTGCTGATCTTGCCACCGCACGGCCCGGCACATCGTTTGAGATGATAGTTCAGACACGGGCGGTCTCCGGCTTCGACCTCGCGGTCGGTGCAACTGCGCAACAGAAAGACCTTTTGCAAGGTGTTCAATGTGCGATTCACAGCACCGGCACTGGCAAACGGGCCATAGTATCGACCCTTGCGCGTTTTGGCCCCACGATGCTTTTCGATGCGCGGAAAATCATGCTCGTCAGATATGAATATATACGGAAAGCTTTTATCGTCGCGTAACAGCACGTTGTACTTGGGCTTGAGCTGTTTGATCAGGTTCTGCTCAAGCAGCAGCGCCTCGGTTTCTGTTCGCGTTGTCAGGAACATCATCGACGCGGTTGCGGCGATCATCCGCTCGATCCGTCCGGAATGCCCCGGACGCGCATAGTTCGAAACACGCGCCCTGAGGTTGCGCGCCTTGCCCACGTACAAAACCCGGCTGTCCTTATCCAGCATACGGTAAACACCAGGAGAGTTATCCAGCGTCTTCACATAACGCTGAATGCAGCCGTAGCCGGTGCCAAGTGTATCCGAGTTCGAATCGTCCTGAGTGGTCATGAGCCTGAGATATGATTCCCTGACCTTGGCTGCAATCTTGCGCGTCCCAGATCAAGAGAAAACAAATCCACGGTTTCTGTGGATAAGTATGAAGATAAGTTCCGGCCGACGCCAGATTTCCCTTGAAATACGGTGAATTTCCCGATTTGCACAAAAATTAAGCACAATATTAAACTGTTGTTTTAATTA
>JBCCIK010000092.1:0-14251 GCA_039028255.1 Pseudomonadota bacterium
CCATCAATTCCTTCACGCCGAACGAATTGATTGCCGAGCCGAACCAGATCGGGGTCATGTGCCCTTCCAGCACGGCTTGCGGGTCAAGCGCCGGCAGCAGCTCGCGCGCCATTTCGACCTCTTCCAGCAGCCTGTCCAGCAGATGCGCGGGCACGTGCTCGGCCAATTTGGGATCGTCCAGACCGTCGATCTGAATGCTCTCGGCCACCTTGTTACGGTCGGCGCGGTCCATCAGTTCCAGCCGGTCGCGCAGCATGTCGTAACAGCCGATGAAGTCGCGGCCCACGCCGATGGGCCACGCAGCGGGCGTGACATCGATGGCCAGCATGTCCTGAATTTCGTCAATGATCTCGAACGTATCGCGGCTTTCGCGGTCCATCTTGTTACAGAAGGTCAGGATCGGCAGATCGCGCAGGCGGCAGACCTCGAACAATTTCTGTGTCTGGCTTTCCACACCTTTAGCACCGTCGATCACCATAACGGCAGCATCCACAGCGGTCAGCGTGCGGTAGGTATCCTCGGAAAAGTCACTGTGGCCGGGTGTGTCGACCAGATTGAACCGGAAATTGCGGTAATCAAATGACATGGCCGATGCGGACACCGAAATGCCGCGATCCTTTTCCATCTGCATAAAGTCCGAGCGGGTGCGCCGCGCCTCACCCTTAGCGCGCACCTGACCTGCCATCTGAATCGCGCCTCCGTACAGCAGGAACTTTTCCGTCAGCGTCGTCTTGCCCGCATCCGGGTGCGAGATGATGGCAAAGGTTCGGCGCCGGGCAATCTCGGGCGGCAATACGGGTTGGTTCGAGGCGGTATCAAGCATGAGCGCGCGTATAGGCGGGGAAACCCGCCGAGGCAAGACAAACGGGCTGGTTCGAATCGCCCAGCTGTGGCAAAAAGAACATATAGTGAACAAATTATGGGAGTGAAGCAATGCAATTGAAAGAAATTGCCGAAGAACTTGTGGCTGGTTGCCGCGAAAACAGAACTGACGAAAATCTTGGAAAGCTGTATGCGGCTGATGCGGTTTCGGCCGAAGCCGTTGATGATCAGGGCATGGGTCGCGAAGCGCATGGTCTGGATGCGATCCGCGGCAAACATGCATGGTGGGACAGCGCCGCCGAAGTCAGCAGTTTCAGCGTCAGTGATCCAATGCTGCACGGTGACGACCGGTTTGCGGTGACCTTTGAAATGCAGGGTAAGTTCAAGGAAAGCGGCGAAACTTTCGATATGCGTGAGATCGCGGTTTATCACGTCGCGGACGGCAAAATCGTGCGCGAGGAGTTCTTTTACTGAGCTGTCTGGCGGTTCTGGTCTTCTTTGTCTGACCGGTGTTAGACAGGTGGGCAACGACAGACTGAGAGGATCAGAATGGATCTGGGAATTCGCGGAAAGCGTGCTTTGGTGTGTGCAAGCAGCAAAGGGCTTGGGTTGGGATGTGCCGAGGCGTTGGCAGAGGCGGGCGTTGATCTGGTGATGAACGCGCGCGGCGCACAGACGCTTGAGGCCGAAGCGGCGCGGTTGCGGTCAGACCATGGCGTCGCGATCCAGACTGTGGCCTGTGATGTGACCTCGCCCGAAGGTCAGGCGCAGGTGATCGAGGCCGCGCAAGGTGTTGATATTCTGGTCACAAATGCCGGCGGGCCGCCACCGGGTCTGTGGTCGGACTGGGATCGTGAGGATTTCATAAAGGCGCTGGATGCCAACATGCTGACGCCAATCGCCTTTATGAAAGCGCTGTTGCCGGGAATGATGGACAAAGGCTGGGGCCGGGTGGTCAACATCACCTCGCAATCGGTCCGGGCCCCGATTCCTGCGCTGGGGCTGTCCAACGCGGCACGAACCGGTCTGACTGGCTATGTTGCGGGTACGTCACGGCAGGTGGCTCCGCATGGAGTGACGATCAACAATCTGCTGCCGGGTATCCACGCCACAGACCGGGCAAATGCTCTGGATGGTGGGGTGGCGGCGCAACAGGGTATTTCGATGGACGACGCACGCGCGAACCGGGCGGCAACAATCCCCGCGCGCCGCTATGGCACACGGCAGGAATTTGGCGCGGCCTGCGTGTTTTTATGTTCGCAACATGCGGGTTTCATCATTGGGCAGAACATCCTGCTGGATGGCGGCGCAACCAATCTGACGATGTGATCATGGCACAGGGATTTTCACTGAAGGATCAGTTGTTCAACGCGGACAAGACCAGATATCTGGCTGATCTGTTCGGCGCTGCGGATACGTCATTTGACGCAGACGCCTTTCAAACGCAGGTTATGTCGCGCCTGCTGGATCTGGAACTGAAAGAGCGGATGGCGTGGATCGCGGTCTGCTTGCAACAGGCGTGTCCGGGCGATTTGCCGACGGTTGCGCCGGTGATCCTGCGCGCCTTGCCGCCGCCGCTGGATCCGGACAAATCGGATGACGATTTTGGCGACTACATTTTTGCGCCCTTGGGTGAATGGGTCGCTGCGGTTGGGCAGGACCACCCTAAGCTTGCTTTGGATGTGCTCGAGGAAATCACGCAGCGGTTTTCGATGGAATGGGCCATCCGCCCGTTTCTGAACCGGTACCCGGACGAGGTGCTGTTGCGCATGCAGGACTGGTGCTCGCATCCCAGCTATCACGTGCGGCGTCTGGTCAGCGAGGGCACGCGCCCGCGTCTGCCGTGGGGGCACGGGATCGGGCTGGCGCTTGAGGATGCATTGCCTTTGCTGGACCGTCTGCATGACGATCCAACGCGCTATGTCACCCGGTCCGTGGCGAACCATCTTAACGATATCAGCAAAAAAGACCCGGCACTGGTGCTGGACCGTCTGGCCGCGTGGCGCGCAGAGCAACGCCAGAAGACCGGCGAAATGAACTGGATGGTGGCGCACACGCTACGCGGACTGGTGAAATCCGGCCATCCCGAGGCTATGAAAATGCTGGGCTACGATCCGGATGCGGATATTGACGCCACAGTCACGGTGAATGGTGCTGCGCGTATCGGAGAAGCGTTGACCTTTTCCGTTGCTCTGGCCGGAGCCCAAGAACAACCTGTTTTGGTCGATTATATCATTCACTTTCAACGCCCTGGAGGAAAAACCTCAGTCAAGGTGCACAAGCTGAAACAGGCGGCTTTGAAAAACGGATCCCTGCATTTGGAAAAACGGCATAAACTGAAGGGGGATGCAACGACCTTCAAGCTGGTGCCGGGTGCCCACAAGCTTGAGGTGCAGGTGAATGGCAAAGTGCGGGCCGGGGTCGAGTTCGATTTGCTGGCGTAAACTCTCACGCTTTTGTAAAAACGCAATGGCCCACATTGCGAAGCGCGCGGTGCTGTATTAGCTGCAACATAACGCCATAGGAAAGGACCGTCGGGATGAAGCATGAATCGGTACAAAACTATTACGGTGAAGTGCTGCAAGGCAGTTCGGATTTGCAGACCAATGCGTGCTGCACGCCGAATGACATGCCGGATTATCTGAAAAAAATCCTGTCCCGAATTCATGACGAGGTGCTGACACGCTATTATGGCTGCGGCCTGATCGCACCGCTTGATCTGGAAGGAATGCGCATACTGGATCTCGGATGCGGCGCTGGGCGCGACGTTTATGCGCTGTCGGCGATGGTGGGTGAAACAGGCCGTGTGGTTGGCGTCGACATGACGCCCGAACAGCTTGAAATCGCCCGTACCCATCAGGATTACCACGCGCAGGCGTTCGGCCATGCGGCCAGCAATGTCGAATTTCATCACGGCTATATCGAAAAGCTGGATGAGTTGGACCTGGAACCGGGATCTTTCGACATTATCGTGTCCAATTGCGTGATCAATCTGGCCACTGATAAAGAGGCTGTTTTGCGCGGTGCCCACCGGCTGCTGAAAGACGGGGGCGAGATGTATTTCTCGGACGTTTATGCAGACCGACGGATTCCAAAAGAGATGGCCGAAGATGACGTGCTGTATGGCGAATGCCTGTCCGGTGCGCTGTACTGGAATGATTTTCTGTCGATTTCAAAGAAGGCTGGTTTTGCTGACCCGCGCCGCGTGACGCATCGGCCGCTTACGATAGAAAACCCAACGCTTGAGGCGCGCGTGGCGCCGCTGAAATTCCTGTCGGCCACATACCGCCTGTTCAAATTGCCCGATCTTGAACCCGCTTGCGAGGATTACGGGCAGGCCGTGATCTACTTGGGTACGGCGCCCAATGCGCCTCATCTGTTTGAACTGGACGATCATCACAGCATTGAGACAGGCAAGGTTTTCCCGGTATGCGGCAACACCTGGATGATGCTGAAAGAGACAAGGTTTGCGCGTCATTTCGACTTTGTCGGGGATTTTTCGACCCATTACGGCATCTTCGACGGATGCGGCGGCGAAAGCCCGTTTGAGGTGGCAGGTCAGGCTTCCGCGGGCGGCTGTTGCTGATCTCTTGCGCCTGACGGGCGGGGTTGCTATCTCCGCTCAAGCCCGATGGTTTTGATCGGGAAAGGCGACGGGACTTATCTGTGACAGGCAGCGCAACTCCTCCTCGGCTGGAAGTCCGCAATTTTGTGCGCCGGTTCGAAGGGCGCGCTGTTGTCGACGATGTGTCGCTGACGGTCGAGGCGGGCAAGGTCACCTGCCTTTTGGGGCCTTCGGGATGTGGCAAGTCCACCACTTTGCGGATGATCGCCGGAGTCGAGATACAGGATTCCGGGCAGATTTATGTCGATGGCAAGCTGATTTGCGACACGGTGTTTCGGGTTCCCCCCGAGCGGCGCGAGATCGGATTGATGTTTCAGGATTTTGCGTTGTTTCCGCATTTGAGCGTGGCCAATAATGTCGCCTTCGGTCTGACCGGCAGCAAAGATCAGAAACGCGCGCGGGTCGAAGAATTGTTGCACCGGGTGGACCTGATGCGGTTCATCGACGGTTTCCCGCATGAATTGTCCGGGGGGGAACAGCAGCGAGTCGCTTTGGCGCGCGCATTGGCGCCGTACCCGCGAATCATGCTGATGGATGAGCCGTTTTCGGGTCTGGACAACCGCCTGCGCGACGGCATACGGGACGAAACGCTTGCCATTCTCAAACAAGAGGATGCCGCCGTTCTGCTGGTGACGCACGAGCCGGAAGAGGCCATGCGCATGGCCGATGAAATCGCCCTGATGCGGCGCGGCAGGATTGTGCAGCTTGGGGCGCCGCATGAGGTATACTCAAATCCTGCGGACAAAGAGGCGGTTGCCTTTTTCAGCGATATCAACGTGTTGCAGGCGCGTGCGCAAGGCGCGCTGGCGGATACGCCGTTCGGACAGTTCCGACGGATCGGATGTTGAAATCGTTTTTCGGCCGCAACATGTCCGGCTGGATTTTGATCGCGCCGGAAGTGGACCGCAGCCGACCGAAACGGACGGTGTTGCCGCACGCGGCGTGGTGGAACGCGCCCGGTTTCTGGGCAAGGAAAGCCTGGTCGAATTTCGCATGGATCACGATGGGTCGATCATCAAAGCAACGGTTCCAAGTGTGTTTGTACCGGCGATCGGGCGAACCATGTGGCTGACGGTGCGCCGCGACCGCTGCTTTGTTTTCCCGGCCTGACGGGCGATTTCCGTCCAAGTGGTGCCTGAAAGCCGCAGATTGCCCGCCACGCTTGCTTGCCGCAGCGCAAACGCAGGTCTATCAAGGGCGAAACGTGGGGTTGGATCGGGCACATGCGTATTCTTATTACCAACGATGACGGGATCAACGCGCCGGGCCTGATCACGTTGCAGGCAATTGCGGCGGACCTGGCGGGCCCCGATGGTCAGGTCTGGGTCGTGGCCCCGGCCTTTGAACAGTCCGGTGTTGGCCATTGTATCAGCTACACGCATCCGATGATGATGGCGCAACTGGGCGAGCGTCGGTTCGCGGCCGAGGGCTCTCCGGCCGATTGCGTGTTGGCGGGCCTGCACGATGTCATGAAGGACGCCCCACCCGATCTGGTGCTGTCCGGGGTGAACCGAGGCAATAACTCGGCCGAAAACACGCTGTATTCCGGCACAATCGGAGGCGCGATGGAGGCGGCCCTGCAAGGCATCCCGGCCATTGCCCTGTCGCAATATTTCGGACCGCGCAACTTCGAAAGCGACGATCCGTTTGAACCGGCACACCGGTTCGGAGCCGATCTGGTGCGCCGCATTCTGGATGCAACACCGGCAGAACAGGGCGATTACCGTCTGTTCTACAACGTAAATTTCCCACCTGTCCCCGCGGACGAAGTTCTGGGCACCCGCATTGCACCGCAGGGATTTCGCCGTGACACACATTTCTCGGTCGAACCGCACAGATCGCCATCGGGACGGCGGTTTTTGTGGATCAAAGGCGGGTATCAGCACAATCCGACCGCGCCGGGATCGGATGCAGCTGTCAATCTGGAAGGCTATATCTCGGTTACGCCGATGCGCGCCGATCTGACGGCGCATGATATGCTGGACACCCTGAAGTCAATCGAATGAGCGGATTGGACCCGGAAACCGTGATGCAGTTCCTGTTTGCGTTGCGCAAGCGGGGCGTGACAGACGCGCGTGTTCTGGCGGCGATGGAACAGGTCGACCGGGGGCGTTTCGTGACCGGTCTGTTCGCGGATCGCGCTTACGAGGATATGCCACTGCCAATTGCCTGTGGTCAGACGATCAGCCAGCCCTCGGTTGTCGGGCTGATGACGCAGGCTCTGGATGTGCGCCCCCGCGACAAGGTTTTAGAGGTCGGCACCGGTTCGGGCTATCAGGCGGCGGTTCTGTCGAAACTGGCGCGCCGGGTCTATACGGTCGAACGCCACCGCAGGCTGGTCAGTGAAACCGGCCGGCTGTTTGCGGATATGGGATTGACCAACGTGACTGCCATGTTGTCGGATGGATCCTTTGGTTTGCCCGAACAGGCGCCCTTTGACCGTATCATTGTGACCGCTGCGGCAGAGGATCCTCCGGGCCCGCTCTTGGCGCAGCTTAAAATCGGGGGTATCATGGTGCTACCCGTGGGACAGTCGGATGCGGTGCAGCAGTTGATAAAGGTTACGCGCACCGAGGATGGTTTGGACTATGACGAATTAACGTCGGTCCGGTTCGTGCCCCTGCTTGAGGGGCTGGGCAAGGACGAGGCGTAACAGGCTTAGTAAATTGGTCACCGCAAACCCGGTAAACAGGGGCAGGTGTTAAGGGCAAATGTTATGAGAGCAGTTTCCAAATCGGCGATGCGCCGTTACACGACCGGACTTGCGGCCTTGGCCATACTGGCAGGGTGCGAAGGACCGCTGGATTACGATCTGCGCGGTCAGGTTGGCGGATTTTCAACAACCAATGCGGCGCAATCGGCAACCACCAGCCGGCCGGCGCCGGATGCGCGGGGCGTGATTTCCTATCCCAGTTACCAGGTGGCCGTGGCCCGCCGCGGAGATACGGTACAGGATGTGGCGGCGCGTGTGGGCTTGCCCGAAGGGGAACTGGCCCGGTTCAACGGCCTGACACCCACCGACAAGCTGCGCGATGGCGAGGTTATCGCCTTGCCACGTACAGTGGGCGCGTCCAGCGGCGTCGACATCGCGTCCATTGCCGGTACCGCAATTGATCAGGCGCCTGCTACCGGCGGTGTTCAAACATCGACCCTGGAACCTGCTCGCACCGCTCCGGCCGCCGCACCGCCGGCGTCGGGCCCCGAACCTATCCGGCACAAGGTCAAGCGCGGCGAAACCGCATATACAATTTCCCGCCTGTATCAGGTTCCGGTCGAATCCCTGGCTGAGTGGAACGGGCTGGGGTCCGACTTTTCGATCAGGGAAGATCAGTACCTTCTGATCCCGGTCAAAAATCAGCCTGCGCCGCGCCAGACCGTCGCTGCAACAGCCCCTGCCGCACCGGCCACAAATGTGACCCAGCCGGGTGAAGGGTCGCCAACGCCGACCCCGCCCAGTGCCACCCAGCCGCTACCCGAAGAAGATGTGGCACCGTTGGCCGAAGCGCCGGATGTCACGGCTGAGGCACCCAGCAACTCGGGCACCTCGGCGCTGTCGCTGCCGCTGTCCGGCAAAATCATCCGAGGGTATGACAAAGGCAGGAACGAAGGTATCGACATAGCGGCGGCACCCGGAACGGCTGTTCAGGCTGCCGAAGCGGGCACTGTCGCAGCGATAACGGCAGATGCGGATCAGGTTCCGATTGTGGTTGTGAAACATACCAACGATCTGTTGACGGTGTATGCCAACGTCGAAGAGATCACGGTCAAGAAAGGCGACCGTGTGCGACGCGGACAGAAAATCGCCCAGTTGCGCGAGGGTGACGATGCATATGTGCATTTCGAAGTCCGGGAAGGGTTTGAATCGGTTGATCCTGAACCATATCTGAAGTGATCGGAAATGGCCCTGTCCGGGCCATGCCTCCGGCGGGGATATTTTTAGCCAGATGAAGGGCGGATCACCCGTTCGGATCATAGTCGCAGAGCCGTTTGCCGGGTTCGTCTGCAAAAAGCTCGGGCAACGGCAGGACCGTTTCGATCAGATCGACGCGGAAGACGCGAAAGCCTGCGCGCAGTTCGCACCATGCTGTCAGCGTCCAGACGCGCCCCCAGTATTCCATGTGCAGGGGCCGGATGACGCGATCGGTCAGAACTCCGTCTATCCGGCGATAGGTCAGACGCAGTTTCTGACGAGATTTGATTGCAGTTCGGATCGGGGCCATATGCGCCAGCCCGCGCGCCGCATCGGCGAACGGGTAGACCGCGAATTTCCAGGCGTCGGCTTCGGCAATAACCTGTGTCGGCAGTACGGCATCGATTTTTTCAGCCAACGTTTCGGCGGCAAGTTTCAGGTCCGGATCCGCGGCCTGGGCCACGATTGCCATACCCAGGTTCAACGCCTCGAGTTCGGCCGTTGTCAGGTTCAGCGGGGGCAGGGTGATCTGTTCGCGCACCATGTATCCGACACCGCGTTCGCCTTCGACCGGAACACCGGACGCAGACAGCGTATCCATGTCGCGATAGATCGTGCGGACCGACACTTCCAATCGGTCCGCGATGTCCTGCGCGCGGTGCAGTTTCCCGTCACGCAGGATCTGGATAATATCGAACAGCCGGTCAGTGCGACGCATGATGCAACTGTCCGATCCGGATTACGTGCCGAGAGTCCACAGAACGGTCTCGTGGCGCATCTGCAGACTGTCCGGATTTATTGCCGCCATCATGCCGGCTGCGAACGGCTGCTGTGAAAACTCTGCTGCCGCGTCCTGTGCGGATTTCATATCACTCCAGACGACATAATCCGTCCAGCGACCATCTTGTCCCTGGCTCAATCGGCGATGCGCAAATCCGGGGGCGGCGCAAACAAACGCCTCAGAGGCACGGCTGAGGCAGACAAATTGTTCCGGTGTGGTTCCGTCGGCAAGGGTAAAGGTCACAATTTCTGCTACATGGGTCATGTCAAACTCCGTCATTATGGTTTCGATACATCCCTCTTAGCCGTCTACAACTGACATAAACCTGTCAGTAGAAAGATTCCAACCTTTAAAAATTGGCAAAATCAGCGACTTTTGCACGCCGCGCGATCCCGATACGCTTTTGCGCCGGGCCAACGCGGCGTAGACACGCAGAAGAACACATTCCCGGCGCGCGGCGCCGACGCAGAGGAGAAAGACATGCTCAATAATATCGGCCTTCCTGGTCTACTGCTGATCGCCGTCGTCGTCCTGGTCCTGTTTGGACGCGGCAAAATCAGTTCGCTGATGGGCGAAGTCGGCAAGGGGATCACCTCGTTCAAAAAGGGTGTGAAAGAAGGTGCAGACGAAATTGAACAGGATGCGTCTGAACTGGCCAAGGATGTCACGCCAGAAACAGACAAAGACAAGGTCTAAGCGCAGATGTTTGATCTGGGCTGGACGGAGCTTCTGGTCATCGGCATTGTGGCCTTGATTGTTGTGGGACCCAAGGACCTGCCGTTGTTATTCCGCAATGTCGGGCGCTTTGTCGGTAAGGCGCGCGGGATGGCACGCGAATTCAGCAGCGCCATGAACGAAGCAGCGGATCAGGCCGGAGTAAACGATATCAAAAAGGGTCTGAACGCGGCTGCGAACCCGGTTGGCAGCGCGATGGATGGCGTCAAACAAGCCGCTCAGGATATGGCAAAAACCATTGATCCGACCAAGTTCGACCCGGAAAGCGAGACGGGCAAGCTGGCGGCTGAACGTGCCGAGCAGGCCAAGAAAATTCAGGCGTCGACCGCCCGGGCCGCAGCGGAGCGCAAGGCCAAAGAAGCCGCCGACGCACTGGCCAAAGCCGAAGAGGCCGAGGCCGCGCTGAACACTGAAAGCAAAACATGAGCAAGACCGACGATATCGAAGACAGCTCGGCCCCCCTGATCGAGCATCTGACTGAATTGCGCACACGGCTGATCCACAGCGTCGTGGCTTTTTTGGTTGGAATGATCATCTGCTTTACGGTCGCGACCCCGATCTTCAATTTCCTGACACATCCATTGTGCGAGGTGCTGAATGAACGCGGACAGGATTGCGGGCTGATCTTCATATCCCCGCAGGAAGGCTTTTTTGTAGCTATCAAAGTTTCGCTGCTGGGCGGTTTCATACTGGCCTTTCCGTATATCGGTATGCAGATGTGGCGGTTTGTTGCACCGGGCCTTTACAGGTCCGAAAAAAACGCCTTTTTGCCGTTCATGCTGGCATCGCCCTTCATGTTTTTGCTGGGTGCCAGCTTTGCATTCTACATTGTGACCCCTCTGGCTTACGATTTTTTCCTAGGGTTCCAGCAGTTCGGAGCAGAAGGCGAGGCGGTTGTTGACGGGTCAAATGCGGCACCACTGAGCGTGGTGTTCCAAGGCTCGGCACAGGAATACCTGAACTTGACGATCAAGTTCATTATTGCCTTTGGTCTGTGTTTCCAGTTGCCGGTTCTGCTGACGCTGATGGGCAAAGCAGGGCTGGTTTCGGCCGAAGGGCTTGGAAGTGTCCGAAAATACGCAGTGGTTGCGATACTGGTGCTGGCCGCGTTGGTAACGCCGCCGGACGTGATCACGCAGGTCATTCTGTTCGTCGTGGTTTATGGGCTGTACGAAATCTCAATCTTCCTTGTCGCGCGAGTCGAAAGAAAGCGCGAGGCTGAACTGCGGGCCGAAGGTTATTATGATGACGAAGCCGAAGCAGATGCTGATATCGTTCAGGAAGAAGACGGCAAATAGGACGGCCTGAACGCGGATCAGGCGCGCCCATCCCGGGTGCGCCTTTTTCATGTGCCGGACTTGTTGCGCGGGGCGGAACATGGTTTGAACCCCGGCAGTAACGACCGGAGACATCGATGGACGACCAAGCCTTGAATCGCATAGCCGACGCGCTGGACCGTATTGCGCCTGCGCCTTTGGCCACGCCGGATTTTGCCGCTGCTGCGGCGTTTGTCTGGCATGTGGACCCCGATCGGCTTGAACCGGTTTCCCGGATCAACCGGGTCGATCTGGATTTGCTGGTCGGCATCAATCGCTCTCGCGACACGCTGCTGGACAACACCCGCCGCTTTGCCACCGGGTTCAAGGCCAACAATGCGCTGCTTTGGGGCGCGCGCGGCATGGGTAAGTCCAGTGTGGTCAAGGCTGTTCATGGTGCGCTGCAGGCCCAGTACCCGGATCTGAAGCTGGTAGAACTGCAACGAGAGGACATGAACTCGGTCGCGCGTTTGCTCAATCACCTGCGCACGGCGCCGCATCGGTTTATCCTGTTTTGCGATGACCTTTCGTTCAGCCATGACGATCAGCATTACAAATCGCTGAAGGCTGTTCTTGACGGAGGGATCGAAGGCCGCCCTGAAAACGTGGTGTTCTATGCCACTTCGAACCGGCGCCACCTGATGCCGCGGGATATGATCGAAAATGAACGCTCAAGCGCCATAAACCCGTCCGAGGCGGTTGAGGAAAAGGTTTCCCTGTCCGATCGGTTTGGCTTGTGGCTTGGCTTTCATCCCTGCGATCAGGATGAATATCTGGCCATGATCGACCGTTACTGTGCCGCCTATGGCGTATCGGTCGCTCCTGAAACCCTGCGGGCCGAGGCCATCGAATGGCAGGCCACGCGTGGGGCACGCTCTGGCCGGGTGGCGTGGCAGTTCTTCGTCGATCTGGCCGGGCGGCACGGTGTGCATATCAGCTGATCCGCCCGCTTCATCTGGCCATAAATATCCCCGCCGGAGGCATGGCCCGGCACGGGCCATTGCTACAGCAGGGGCAATATGCGCGCAGCTTCCTGCGCGGTGCTTGTCAGCGCATCACGATCTTCGCCGGGGTGAAACCGGGCGCGCACGGCTGTGGGCATGGGGGCAGGTTCGACAATGGATACGCGCGGTCCCGTGCGCTGGGTTTCGGTCTTCCAACTGCGTGCCATGGCAATTTGCGCAGCCTTGGTGGCGCCGTATATCCCATAGAATTTTTCGCCCGCTTTGGGATCATCGAAAAACACTGCATGACCGGCATCGCCCAGCAAGGGGGCAACATACGGGATCAGAACTGATGTTGCCGTGGCGTTGATCGCTACGGCCTTGGTCCATTCTTTCGGGTCGATGAAATGTGCCGGTGTCAGCGCTGAACTGTGAATCGCGGTATGCAGCCACAGGTCAACCTTGCCCCAGCGATCATGAATACCCCGGCACAAGGTGGCCATTGCGTTTGGATCACTGATATCCATCGGTGCCAGGGTGGCCGTTCCGCCCTTGGCCTGAATGCGGTCATCCAGCTCTTCCAGACCGCCGGTGGTCCGGGCCACGGCAACGACGTGATAATCGGGCGCCAGCGCTTCGGCCAGGGCGGCCCCCAACCCCCGAGAGGCCCCGGTCACAAGGGCGATTTTACTCTGATCGGTCATGGCTGCGGTTTGAACCCCTATGCGCAGGGCGTCAAGACAGGATTATCTGCCGGGGATGGCGATGCGCCGGGTTTGGCCGCTTTGTCGCAGCATGACGCCATGTTCATCGATGGCAACAACAACGCCCGAGCCAACACGGCTGCCGGTCTTGACCGCTTTGACCCGCCCCGAAGCCAGACGCATCAACGCATGCAGGTCTGATTTTGGGCCAAAGATGCCCAGAACCGAAACCGAACTTTTCTTGAGCGCGCCCTTTTGTGTGGCCGCGCTTTTCACGGTAGCGTTTGACATGTGATCTGGCCCGGACAAGACCCGAGCCCCTGTACTATGAGTGGTAGCAGGCGTGCGCATATCAAACCGGGCAGGGGAACAAAAGATCATGTCGCGCGCGGCAGATGACCGCGTCCGATCCGGTTGGGAAACTATTGGTTTTCCAAACCGTTCACCGGGCGGTTGTCTCGATTACCGGTTTGCAAACATGTGTCGCGACTGGTTCCGGGCGATCCCGACTGTGGATTTCGCCCGGCAACGACAGGTATCGATTCGGGTTCACATCGTAACGTCCGGCATCTTAGCCCGAGGCCAGTTTTGCCGCGTTCCACGATCCGCCTACCAATTCCATATCTTTGCGTTTTTTGCTGGCACGCGTGGTGTTTTCCAGACTGTCCAGATAGTCCTCGCTGACACTGCCGGTGATATAGTTGCCGTCAAAGCAGGAACAGTCGAAGGCTTCGATCTCGGGGTTGCCTTCTTTGGCCGCCCAGATCAGATCGTCCAGATGTTGATAGAACAGGGCATCCGCACCCAGTTCCCGGCGGATTTCCTCGATCTCTTTGCCATTTGCGATCAGCTCATGCTTGGTGGGCATGTCGATGCCGTAGACGTTGGGATATTTGACCGGCGGAGAGGCGCTGGCGATGTACACTTTCCGGGCGCCGGCTTCCCGGCACATCTGGACAATTTTCTTGATGGTATTGCCGCGCACGATCGAGTCGTCGATGAGCAGAACATTGTGGCCATCGAACTCTAACGGGACAGCGTTCAGTTTGCGCCGAACCGATTTCTGGCGTTCTTCCTGGCCGGGCATGATGAAGGTTCGTCCGACATAGCGGTTTTTCACCAGGCCTTCCCGATACGGGATGCGGGTGATCTTGGCCGCTTCAAGCGCGACCGGCCGGGCGCTGTCAGGCACGGGAATGATCCGGTCGATTTGCAGCCCCGACTCCTGAATTTGCCTGGCAAGCGTCTGCCCCATGCGCATCTGTGTTTTGTAAACAGACACCCCATCCAACAGCGAATCTGGGCGCGCCAGGTAGACATATTCAAAGATACAGGGTGTCAGTTGGCCTTCGACTGCCTGAAACTCGTGCATGTTGCCGTCCAGATCGATCAGGATGGCCTCGCCCGGGCGCAG